>NZ_LZIE01000024.1:0-219042 GCF_001667155.1 Mycobacterium sp. 852002-53434_SCH5985345 | reverse complement strand
GCCTCCTCCCCGCCGGCCTCGCCACGCCCCGGCGGCGGGCGCTGCCCGCCGGCTTAGGCCCCACACCTGGCCCCCCCTTCGCCCCGCCACGACGGCGCGAAGCGGGCTCGGGCGGGCGGGCAACTCGCTGCCGACCCGCCGCGTCCTGGAATTTCAGGCGGCGCACGCCGCGGCCCGCGACGCCGTGCACGAGCCACTCGACGTCGAGGGCCTCATCGCGCGGCTGCGCGACGTCGGAATCGACGAGCCGCTCCGGGTGTGCAGCCGGGCGGCCTCGCGCGGCGAATACCTGCGCCGGCCCGACCTCGGCCGCAGCCCGGCCGACTTGACGGGTCTGCGAAAGACCAAGGCGGACATCGGTTTTGTCCTCGCCGACGGGCTCTCACCGCGCGCCCTGACCGATCATGCGGCGGGCATGGTCGACGCGCTGGTCCGCGAATTCGACGGCCGATACCGGATTGCGCCGCCCGTCATCGCGACCCAGGCGCGCGTCGCGCTCGGCGACCACATCAGTCAAGCCCTAGGCGTCGCAACGGTTCTCGTGCTCATCGGTGAGCGCCCGGGCCTGTCGGTCGCCGACAGCCTGGGCATCTACTTGACGCATCGGCCGAAGCCGGGGCTCACCGACGCCGACCGCAACTGCATCTCCAACATCCATCCGCCCGACGGCCTCGACTACCCGGCGGCGGCGGCGGTCGCCGCCGCGCTGGTGGCCGGGGCCCGCGAACTCGGCCACTCGGGCGTCGCCCTCAAAGACACGACGCGATCAGCAATAGGCCTAGCCCAGTCGGCGGCCGCGCCGGCAGAAATAGATCGGCCGTCCTAACGCCGGCGGCCGAGCATCCAACCCAGCACCAGCGCGGCGAGCACGGCCAGCACCAGCGGGGCGTACCTCTTGAGCTGGTCGCCGCCGGCGAGCTCGAGCAGGTCGATCGGCGCGGGCTCCGCGGCAGGGGCCGCGTGTCGCGGCTCGGGGACGGGTCCGACCTGCGTGGGACCCTCCGGCGTGGCCGGCGCCGCCACACTCTGCGCGGCCAGTTCGGCTTCGAGCGATTCCACGAACTGGCCCAGCAGCTTCTCCGACACCTGCTGCAGCATGCCGCTGCCGAACTGGGCCAGCTTGCCCGCGATCTTGAGGTCGGTGTCGACGGTGACGCCGGTGCGCTCGCCGTCCTCGTAGAGCTGGGCGGTGACCGTGGCGGCCGCGTTGCCGGTCCCCCGCGTCTCCTTGCCCTTGGCGTCGATGACCGCCCGGTACTGGCCACGGTCGTGCTCGACGAAACGCACCTTGCCGCTGAACTCGCTGGTGACCGGCCCAACCTTCACCTTGACCTTGCCGAGGTAGTCGTCCGCCTCGTGGCCGGTCAGCGCCGCCCCGGGCATCAGCGGGATCACCTGCTCGAGGTCGCTCAGCACGTCCCAGGCCCGGTCGATGGGGGCGCTGACGGTGAACCGGTTGGCGATCTTCATGCGGGGTCCTCTCGTGGGCGGCGGCGACGGCGTCGGCACTAGCCTACGGGCGACACTACGGAAGTAGAGTGGGGTCCCCGGCGTCGTGGTGGATGCGCCCGGCGATCTGAGCCAGCGGGCGGCCCCCGCCGCCCCAGCGCTTGGCGACGATGTCGGCGGCGATCGAGACCGCGGTCTCCTCCGGGGTGCGCGCGCCGAGGTCCAGCCCGATGGGGCTGGAGAGCCGGCCCAACTCGGCCTCGGTCAGGCCGGCGGCTTTGAGCCGGTTCAGGCGGTCGTCGTGGGTGCGCCGCGACCCCATCGCCCCGACGTAGCCGACCTGGGGCAGGCGCAGCGCGACCTCGAGCACCGGCACGTCGAACTTGGGGTCGTGGGTGAGCACGCAGATCACCGTGTGGCGGTCGACGGCGGCCGCCTCGGCCTGGGCGGCCAGATAGCGGTGGGGCCAGTCGACGACGACGTCGTCGGCCGTCGGGAAGCGCGCCCGGGTCGCGAACACCGGTCGGGCGTCGCACACGGTGACGCGGTAGCCGAGGAACGAACCCTGCCGGGCCAGCGCGGCCGCGAAGTCGATCGCGCCGAACACCAGCATCCGCGGCGGCGGGGCATAGCTGGCCACGAAGACCTCCATGCCGTCGCCGAGCCGCTGCCCGTCGGGCCCGTACTTGAGGACGTCGCTGCGCCCCAGCGCGAGCAGGCCGCGCGCGTCGTCGGCGACCGCGGCGTCGGCACGGGCCGAACCCAGCGATCCCGCCATCCCGTCGGGCCGGATGACCACCCGCCGGCCCACCCAGGACGGGTCCGGGTGCGCGATCACGGTCGCGGTCGCCACCGCGCGGCGCTCGGCGATGTCGTCGGCCACCGCGCCGAGTTCGGGAAACGACGCGCGTGAAACCGGCTCGACGAAGACGTCGATGACGCCGCCGCACGTCAGGCCGACGGCGAAGGCGTCGTCGTCGCTGACGCCATAGCGTTCCAGCCGCGCGGCCCCGGTTTTCGTCGCCTCGGTCGCGAGCTCGTACACCGCGCCCTCCACGCAACCACCCGACACCGACCCGGTTACCGAGCCGTCCGGCGCCACCACCATCGCGGCCCCCGGCGGACGCGGCGCGGACCGGAAGGTGCGCACCACCGTCCCCAGCCCCGCGGTGTCGCCAGCGCGCCAGATCGACATCAGCTCGGCAAGCACGTCACGCACTCGTCCAACGTAGGCGGACAGGCATGACCCGGCTTGACTTCGGGTGTGAATCGTTGGCGTTGAGTGTGCGTGGAGGGCGGCGACACGCCGAGAATGCCCGCCCCGAGCGCACACTCGACGCGGACGGCCGCTACCAGGCCCGGGACAGGTCCGCGTGCTGCCGAATCCAGGCGTGCATCGCGATACCGGCGGCCACGCCGGCATTGATGCTGCGGGTCGAGCCGAACTGGGCGATCGACACCGTCGTGGCCGCGCCCGCCCGGATGTCGTCGGTGATGCCCGGCCCCTCCTGACCGAACACCAGCAGGCACTCCCGCGGCAGCGCGGCCTCCTCCAGACGGGCCGCCCCCGGCACGTTGTCCACCGCGACCACCGTCAGCCCGGCGCGCACGGCGAAGTCCAGCAGTTCGGCGGTGCTGTCGTGGTGGCACAGCCGCTGGTAGCGGTCGGTCACCATGGCGCCGCGGCGATTCCAGCGCCGCCGGCCCACGATGTGCACGGTGTGCACCGCGAAGGAGTTGGCGGTGCGCACCACCGAGCCGATGTTGGCGTCGTACCCGAAGTTCTCGATCGCCACATGCAGGGGGTGCCGCCGCCGGTCGATGTCGGCGATGATCGCCTCCCGCGTCCAGTACCGGTACGCATCGACGACGTTGCGAGTGTCGCCCTCGCGCAACAGGACTGGGTCATACCGCGGGTCGTCGGGCAGCTCGCCCGCCCAGGGCCCGACCCCGCCGGCCGGTGCGCCCCACTCGGTCGGCCCCGGATCGCTCATCGCGGTGTCCACACAGCGGCGTGGGTGCCGTCGACGGCCACCGTCGCGTAGAGCAACGCCTCGTTGATCTCGCCCTGGGTGCACAGCGACGCGCTGACGTGCACCGCGTCCAGCGAGGCGTCGGGCAGGATCAGCACCGACGACCCGTACGCCGCGCAGGCCGGGTTCAGTCCGGCGCCGGGCAGCGTCGGCGACGCGAGCAGCATCAGCGGCCCTCCGCGTTTGGCCGAGTCGTCGCGGTACCGGGCCGCCAGCCCGTCGGCCTCCAGGCCCAGCAGCATATAGCCGTTCCCGTTGAACGCCGCGGGGTCGCCGAGCTGCGCCTTGGTCACCGGGGCGCCGTCGGCGCGCCAGGCCGACAGGCTGGTGGTCTTGACCGCCAGGCCGGTGTCGTTGGCGTTGGTGGGCATCAGCCCCACCGGGAAGGCGGCCGGGTAGGCCGCCGAGGTGTTCGGGATCCGGTCGCGCGGCGAGTAGCTGTACACACCGCGGACCTGACTCCGATCCTTCAGTGGCCCAAGGCAAACCGTGCCGGTCAGCCGGTCACCGGGCGCCGACAGCGGCGAGTGGACGTCGGGCACTTTGGCCGTCCCGCGGTCGCAGCTGCCCAGTCCGGTCGACTCGATCGGATGCGACAGCGCGCCGTAGAGGCCGAACCGGAGGTCCTCGGCTTTGGCCCGTGGCGCGTGCGAGTCGGCCGCGGAGGCGTCGACGTCGATGAGCACGTAGTCGCCGTCCCAGCGCATGTTCGACACCGCCATGTTCCAGCCCAGCAGCGAAAGCGACTCCCCGAGCCGCGCGCCCTGGGCGCCGTAGGGGCGAACCGGTTGGCTGGACCCCGAGCAGCCCGTCAGCAGGGCCAGCGCGCAGGCCGCTACCGCGAAGAGGTGCGCACGGCGATGCAACCTAGCCCAGCCCCAGATCGGCAAGGCCCAGCACGCTGCGATACGGCAGGCCCTCGGCCTGGATGGCCTCGGCGGCGCCGGTCGAGCGGTCCACGACCGTGGCCACCCCGACCACCTGGCCGCCCGCCTCTTGGACGGCGCGCACCGCCGTCAGCGCCGACGCGCCCGTGGTGCTGGTGTCCTCGACGACCAGCACCCGCTTACCGGCGACCTCGGATCCCTCGATAAGGCGTTGCAGCCCATGGGTTTTCGCGGACTTGCGCACCACGAACGCGTCGATCGGGCGGCCCGGCGCGTGCATGACGGCAGTGGCGACCGGGTCGGCACCCAGCGTCAGCCCGCCGACCACGTCGTAGTCCCAGTCGTGGGTGAGGTCGCGCATCAGGGTGCCGATCAGGGCGGAGGCCCGGTGGTGCAGGGTCGCGCGGCGCAGGTCGACGTAGTAGTCGGCCTCCTTGCCGGACGACAGCGTCACCTTGCCGTGCACCACCGAAAGCCGGCGCACCAGGTCGGCCAGCTCCTCGCGCAGGTCAGGTCCGGCCACGGCCACCGCCGATCCGCTTGGTCACGGCCCGCATCAGCGTCCGCGGGATCATCCGTTCCGCGGCGATGATCGCCTTGTATTGCAGGCCGGGGATGCTGATCACCTTGCCGCGGGCGATGTCGGCCAGGCTCTGGTTCACCACGTCGTCCACCTCGAGCCACATGAACGACGGCGACTTGGCCATGTCGATCCCGGCTCGGGCGTGAAATTCCGTGCGCACGTAGCCCGGACACACGGCGTGCACTCCCACGCCGGTGCCCTGCAGGCCTACGGACAGGCCCTCGCTGAACGAGATCACCCACGCCTTGGACGCCGAGTAGGTCGACCCGCGTCCCGGCACCAGGCCGGCGACGCTGGCGATGTTGATGACGGTGCCGGCGCCCGCGTCGAGCATGGCCGGCAGGGCCGCGCGGGTGAGGTGCATGACCGCGGTGACGTTGACGTCGAGCTGCGATTGCAGCAGCGCGGGGTCGGTGGCCCAGAAATCGCCCGAGGTGCCGAAGCCCGCGTTGTTCACCAGGACGCGGACGCCCTGGGCCAGGCGTTCGCAGACCTTGTCGCGACCGGCGGCGTCGGCCAGGTCGGCGGGCAGCACCTCGACGTTGCCGGCCCGGCCCTCCAGCTCGCGCGCCAGTTCGTGCAGCCGGTCGACGTCGCGGGCGACCAGGACCAGGTCGTAGCCGTCGCTCGCATAGCGTCGCGCGAAGCCGGCGCCGATCCCGGACGTGGGCCCGGTGATCAGGGCGACAGGACGAGGCATGAGCGACATCCTAATGACGGCGGCCGCGCCGCCCATCCGGCGCCCGGCGCGCCGTCAGTGCTGATAGTTGGTGGCCTGGTGGCCGTTGCGCCCGGCCGGCGGCGGGCGGCGAACGGCGTCCGAGCCGCGCTGCTCCCGGCGTATCGGCTCGGCCGGCCGGCGAGCAGGAGCGTCGCCCAGCAGCCCCGTGACGTCCTGCTGCGCGCGCCGGGGCGGCAACTCCGCGCGGCCGGCCGGGGCCAGCGGGCGGCTCGGCGACGCGTTGCGCAGCCCCGCGGGCGCGCCCGCCTCCTGCTGGGTTTCCTCCGGCAGCGGCGGCAACACCCGCAGCAGGTCGTTGAACTGCCGCACGGTGCGCAGCCCCTCGTCCCACTGGGTGCGGGTGCTGGTGATCGGCAAGGCGACCAGCGTCCAGTTCTGCTCGTTCCACATGATCTCGGCGCAATCCGGTGCGGTGTGCGCGAAGGTGACCATGCGGCGGTCGCATGCGCGCCGGGCGGCGTCCAGGTTGGTGGAGTACACCATCCGCGGGCCGATCGCACCGAGCAGCCAAATGTCGCTCTCCCGCGGCTCTTTCAGTCCCTTGAGCCGCAGGTCCACCACGACGTTGGTGCCCACCTTGCGGTGCAGCGCGATCACGGTGGCGACCTCCTCGAGGTCGAAGATGTAGACGGCCTCGCCGCGGATCTGGCCCAGCACCACGTTCTCGGCGGCGATGTCGCCCACGGTCGAGATCACACCGCGCTTCCAGCGCTTGAGGATGTCGGCCGATTCACGCTCGTAGTCGAACCCGTGCGACCGCGCCCACGACCTGCGGCGCCTGCTGCGTCCGCGGCGTCGATCGAGGTCGACGTACAGCAACACCCCCGCGCCGACGAAGCACAGCGCGGACAGCGTGAACCAAAGGGGGACCATCCCACACAGGGTATCTGCATTTCCGCCGGAATAAAGAAGTCCGGCTGGTCACAACCCAATTACAGCGTGGCGGGTCGCCACCACTGGGACGGTCCCCCGGGGTCAGCCCAGGATCAGCGAATCGCCGTCCGGGCTGACGTTCACCGGAACGGTGTCGCCGTCGTGCACGTCGCCGGCCAGCAACAGCTTGGCCAGCTGGTCGCCGATGGCCTGCTGCACCAACCGGCGCAGCGGCCGGGCGCCGTAGACCGGGTCGAACCCGCGCTGGGCCAGCCACTGCTTGGCCGGCAGCGACACCTCCAGCGTGAGGCGGCGCTGCGCCAGCCGCTTCTGCAGCTGGGCCAGCTGGATGTCGACGATCGACACCAGCTCGCCGGGCTCGAGGCCGTGGAAGATGATCACGTCGTCGAGCCGGTTGATGAACTCGGGCTTGAACGCCGAGCGCACCGCGGCCATCACCTGCTCCTCGCTGCCGCCCGACCCGAGGTTGGACGTCAGGATCAGGATGGTGTTGCGGAAGTCGACCGTGCGGCCCTGCCCGTCGGTGAGCCGGCCCTCGTCGAGCACCTGCAGCAGCACGTCGAACACGTCCGGGTGCGCCTTTTCGATCTCGTCGAACAGGATCACCGTGTACGGCCGCCGCCGCACCGCCTCGGTCAGCTGACCACCCTGGTCGTAGCCGATGTAACCCGGAGGGGCGCCGACGAGCCGTGCGACCGAGTGCTTCTCGCCGTACTCGCTCATGTCGATGCGGACCATCGCGCGTTCGTCGTCGAACAGGAACTCCGCCAACGCCTTGGCCAGCTCGGTCTTACCGACACCGGTCGGCCCGAGGAACATGAACGACCCGGTCGGCCGGTTGGGGTCGGCGACGCCGGCCCGGCTGCGGCGCACCGCGTCGGAAACCGCGGTCACCGCCTTCTTCTGGCCGATGACGCGCTTGCCCAGCTCGTCTTCCATGCGCAGCAGCTTGGCGGTCTCGCCCTCGAGCATCCGCCCGGCCGGGATGCCGGTCCACGCCGACACCACGTCGGCGATGTCGTCGGGTCCGACCTCCTCCTTGAGCATCACGTTCTCGCGCGCCTCGGCGTGCGGCAGCGCGGCGTCGAGTTTCTTCTCCACCTCGGGAATCCGCCCGTAGCGCAGCTCGGCGGCCTTGGCCAGGTCGCCGTCGCGCTCGGCGCGCTCGGACTCCCCGCGCAGCGTGTCCAACTGCTCCTTGAGCTCGCGGACCGCGTCGATCGCGCTCTTCTCGTTCTGCCAGCGGGTGGTCAGCTCGGCCAGCTTCTCCTTCTGGTCGGCCAGCTCGGAGCGCAGCTTCTCCAGCCGCTCCTTGGACGCCTCGTCCTCTTCCTTGGCCAGCGCCATCTCCTCGATCTCGAGGCGGCGCACCAGGCGCTCGACCTCGTCGATCTCGACGGGCCGCGAGTCGATCTCCATCTTCAAGCGCGACGCGGCCTCGTCGACCAGGTCGATGGCCTTGTCCGGCAGGAAGCGGGCGGTGATGTAGCGGTCGCTCAAAGTGGCCGCGGCGACCAGGGCCGAGTCGGTGATGCGCACACCGTGGTGCACCTCGTAGCGGTCCTTGAGCCCGCGCAGGATGCCGACGGTGTCCTCCACCGACGGCTCGCCGACCAGCACCTGCTGGAAGCGCCGCTCCAGCGCGGCGTCCTTTTCGATGTACTTGCGGTACTCGTCGAGCGTGGTGGCGCCGACCAGCCGCAGCTCGCCCCGGGCCAGCATCGGCTTGATCATGTTGCCGGCGTCCATGGCGCCCTCGCCGGTCGCGCCCGCCCCGACGATCGTGTGCAGCTCGTCGATGAACGTGATGATCTGCCCGGCGGAGTTCTTGATGTCGTCGAGGACGGCCTTCAGCCGCTCCTCGAACTCGCCGCGGTACTTGGCGCCGGCCACCATCGAGCCGAGGTCCAGGCTGATGACGGTCTTGTCGCGCAGGCTCTCCGGCACGTCGCCCGCCACGATCCGCTGGGCCAGGCCCTCGACGATCGCGGTCTTGCCGACGCCGGGCTCACCGATGAGCACCGGGTTGTTCTTGGTGCGCCGCGACAGCACCTGCACCACGCGGCGGATCTCGTTGTCCCGCCCGATGACCGGGTCGAGCTTGCCTTCCCGGGCGCGGGCGGTCAGGTCGGTCGAGTACTTCTCCAGCGCCTGATAGGTGGCCTCGGGCTCGGGGCTGGTGACGCGGGCGCTGCCGCGGACCTTGACGAAGCCGTCGCGCAGGGCCTGCGGCGACGCGCCGTGGCCGGTCAACAGCTTCGCGACGTCGGAATCACCGGTGGCCAGACCGACCAGCAGGTGCTCGGTCGAGACGTACTCGTCGTCCATCTCCACGGCCAGGTGCTGGGCGGTGGTGATGGCGGCCAGCGATTCGCGCGACAGCTGCGGCTGCGAGCTGGCGCCGCTGGCCTGCGGCAGCCGTTCGACCAGGTGCTCGGCCTCGGTTCGAATTGTCGCGGGCTGGACGCCGACAGCCTCCAACAGCGGTCCCGCGATGCCGTCGGCCTGCGTGAGCAGGGCCATCAGCAGGTGCGCGGGGCGGATCTCGGGGTTGCCGGCGGCCGAGGCCGCCTGAAGCGCCGAGGTCAGGGCCGCTTGCGTCTTGGTTGTCGGGTTGAAAGAGTCCACGACGCCTCCGTTCGCATAAGTAGGGAAAATGCTTGTCGCGTTGTTCAACGCCGTCAAGGTTGAGTGTGTTCCGCTCAACTCTAACGAGTTTTGGACGATATGGTGCGCGGGGTACCCACCTGGCGATGACGCAGACCGAACCGCACCAGGAGCGGGCCGAGGCGGGCCGCGTCCGCGGCGCGTTCCGGCTGGCCATCGTGGTCGCCGGGCTGTCGCTGGCGGGACTCGCCGTAGCCGGGTTCCGCACCGACCTCGGCGGGGCCGGACCGTCGGCGACCGTCCCGGAGTCGGGCACGTTGCAGGTCAACGGCACCGGCACGTCGAAGACCATCCGCTGCCAGGGCGGCTACCTGTCAGTCAGCGGCCAGACCAACACCGTCACCGTCACCGGGCACTGCACCAGCGTCAGTGTCTCCGGCCACGGCAACCGCGTCGCGGTCGACAGCGCGGACGCGGTCAGCACCTCCGGGACCGGCAACGCGGTCACCTTCCACTGGGGGTCACCGAACGTCGTCAACGCCGGGACGACCAACACCGTCAAGCAGGGCTGAGCCGGTCACGGGCGATAGCCGGCCGGCAGGTCCAGCTCGTCCACGTCCGCGGTCAGATAGCGCTGCACGCTGGGCGCGATCAGCGCGACCACCTCGTCGGTGCCGAGATCGGCCAGCGGGCCCACCTTCATCACATAGCGGAACAGCGCGGTGCCGACCAGGTTGGTGCCGGCGAGGTTGGCCCGCAGCAAGGTGTCCGGACCCTCACCCAGGACGCCGGAGATGGCCGCCATCACGTAACCGCGCATGAAATCGCGGAAGGCCTCGTGCGCGTCGGAATTCAGCATCGCCGAGTGCATCATGGCGACCATGGTCGGCCCGGTCTCCGGCTCGTCCCAGATCTGCAGGTAGGCCCGCACCAACCGGGCGCCGATGTCGGCGCGCGAGCCGCCGGTCATCGCGGCGACCAGCACGCCGCCATCCAGGACCAGCCGCATCGACTCACGGAACAGCTCGGCCTTGGACCCGAACAGGTACAGCACCATCGCGGCGTCCACGTGGGCGTCCTCGCCGATCTCACGCAGCGTCGTCTTCTCGTAGCCCTGGGCGGCGAATCGCTGCTTGGCCGCGCGGAGCACCACATCCTTCGACACGGGCTCGCCCTGGCGGCGGCCCCTGCGCTTTCGCGCATCGGATGGGGAAGCAGCAGGTGACGGCATACGACGACGGTATCATTTCATTAATTGTTGAAAATATCCCGACGGCCGGCGCGCCTAGAATCGGGCCCCGTGGGGCTCGAGGACACCGAAGCGTTGCGGGTGCTGCGCGACGCCTTCGCGCAGCAGGAGTCGGGCCCCGGCAACGAACTCGTCCGCCGGTTCTACACCCACTGGTTCGGCATGGACGTGTCGGTACGCGACCTGTTCCCGCCCGAAATGGGCGGGCAGCGGATCGCTTTCGCCCACGCCCTGCACTGGGTGTACGGCGAACTCGTCGCCCAGCGCGCCCAGGAACCGGTCGCCTTCCTGGCTCAGCTCGGTCGGGACCACCGCAAATACGGTGTGCTGCCCCAGCATTACGACACGTTGCAGCGCGCGTTGTTGTCGACGTTGCGCACCCATCTCGGCGATGCCTGGACCGACTCCGTCGACGAGGCGGCCGACCAGTCGCTCAACCTGATCGTCGGGGTGATGCGCGGCGCCGCGGACGCCGAGGAGGGGCCCGCCTGGTGGGACGGCACGGTCATCGAACACATGCGAGTCTCCCGCGACCTTGCGGTGGTCCGGCTGCAGCTCGACCGCCCGATGGACTATCACGCCGGCCAGTACGTCAACGTCCACGTCCCGCAGTGCCCGCGCCGCTGGCGGTACCTGTCGCCCGCCATCCCGGCGGATCCCGGCGGCGGCATCGAGTTCCACATCCGCGTGGTGCCCGGCGGCTTGGTCAGTACCGCCATCGTCAACGAGACCCGGCCCGGCGACCGGTGGCGGCTGTCCAGTCCGCACGGCGGTCTGCGGGTCGACCGGGACGGCGGCGACGTGCTGATGGTCGCCGGTAGCACCGGGCTGGCACCGCTGCGGGCGCTGATCATGGACCTGAGCCGGTACGCGGTGAACCCGCGGGTGCACCTGTTCTTCGGCGCCCGCTACCGCTGCGAGCTCTATGACCTGCCCACCCTGTGGCAGGTGGCGTCCCACAATCCATGGCTGTCGGTGTCGCCGGTGTCGGAGTACAGCGCCGACCCGGCATGGGCCGCCGACTATCCCGACTGCACGCCGCCACGCGGCCTGCATGTGCGGCAGACCGGCCGGCTCCCCGACGTGGTGACCAAATACGGCGGGTGGGGCGACCGGCAGATCCTGATCTGCGGCGGGCCGGCGATGGTGCGGGCCACCAAGGCCGCCCTGATCGCCAAAGGCGCTCCGCCGGAACATATCCAGCACGACCCACTGTGGAGGTAAGCATGCGCGTCGTCACCCTGCGCGACCCGGCGTCGCCGGTGGCCGCGGAGTTCGTGCCCGAGGCGGGCATGATCGGCACCTCGCTGAGCGATGCCGGCGTGGAGCTGCTCGGGCAACGGCGCGGGCTGGACGCCTACGTGGCGGCGGGCAAGACGATGGGCATCCCGATCCTGTACCCGTGGGCGAATCGGTTGGGCGAGAACACCTATACGGCCGAAGGCGTGACGGCGACGCTGACGCCGGGTGAAAACCGTGTCCGTGCCGATCCGAACGGGTTGCCGATCCATGGCGTGCTGGCCGCCTACCCGGGCTGGCGGGTGACCGCCGAGTCGGCCAACGAGTTGACCGCCGAGTTGGATTTCGCCGCCGACCCGCAATTGCTGGCCAGCTTCCCGTATCCGCATGTGCTGACGCTGGCGGTGCGGCTGGCCGAGCGGACGCTGACGGTGCGCACCACGGTGACCGCCACCGGCGCCCGCGCCGTCCCGCTGTGCTTCGGTTTTCACCCCTACCTACAAATCCCCGACGCGCCGCGCGCCGAGTGGGTGATCGAGACGCCGCCGCTGCGGCATCTGCGGCTCGACGACCTCGGGCTGCCCACCGGCGAATCCGAGCTCCCGGCAGCGCTCGCGGAGCCCTTGGGGGACAAGGCTTTTGACGACGCCTACGACCAGGTGCCCGACGGCGCGGTGTTCGCGGTCTCGGGGGGCGGGCGGCGCGTGGAGGTCCACTTCGAACGGGGGTATCCCGCGACGCAGATCTTCGCGCCCACCGGCGACGACCCCGCGAAACGCATCGTGTGCTTCGAGCCGATGACCGCGCCGACCGACGCGTTGCGCCGCGGCGGCTATCGCTGCGCGCGGCCGGGCGAGCCCGCGGTCACCCAGTTTTCGATCCGGGTCTGATCAGCCGCGCGTTCTGCGCGGCTGCCACACCACCACGGCGGTGCTCTTGGGCACCACCGCCAGATCGCGGCGCTGGCCGGCGCGCAGCTGTGCCAGCTCCTCGGTGAGTTCCTGCACACGCGCCTGCAGCGCCTCGACGTGATTGGTCAGCTCGATGATGCGCTTGATGCCGGCGAGGTTGACGCCCTCGTCCTGGGACAGCCGCTGCACCTCGCGCAGGAGGTTGACGTCGTGCTCCGAATAACGCCGTCCCCCACCGGAAGTGCGTTGCGGGCTGACCAGGCCGAGGCGATCGTAGGTACGCAGGGTCTGGGCGTGCATGCCGGCCAGCTCGGCGGCGACCGAGATCAGGAACGTCCGAGACTCGTCTCGTGAATTCTTGGCCATCAGCGATTACCCGCCCATCCCGCGCGTGGGTCAAACCCGCTGGCACGCTCGGCGGCCGCGTAAGCCTCCAGCGCCTCGGCGGCCGCGCCCTCCAGGTTCGGCGGCACGGCGACCTTCACCGTGACGAGCAGGTCCCCGTTACCGCCGCTGCGCTTGGGGACACCACGCCCACGCACCCGAAGGATGCGGCCGTCGGAGGTCCCCTTGGGTACCCGCACGCCCACCTTGCCGTCCAGCGTGGGCACCGAAATCGTAGAGCCCAAGGCCAATTCGGCGAAGCTGACGGGAACGGTCACGGTGAGGTCGTCACCGTCGCGCCCAAATACCTTGTCCGGCCGCACATGTACGGTCACGTACAGATCGCCCGACGGGGCCCCGCGCAGCCCGGCCTCGCCCTGCCCCGGCAGCCTGATGCGCTGCCCGTCCTCGACGCCGGGCGGGATGCGCACGTTGATGGTGCGGGTGCGGGTGGTGACCCCGGTGCCCTTGCACTCGTCACAGGGGTGCTCGATGATCGAGCCGCTGCCCCGGCAATCGGTGCAGGGTTCGGAGAAGCCGAACGCGCCCTGGTTTCGGTTGATCACGCCGGAACCGTTGCAGGTGGGGCACACCTTCGGGCTGGTGCCCGGACGTGCGCCGCTGCCATGGCAGTTCGTGCACGGCGCCGGGCTGGTCAGCCGCAGCGGCATCGCCACGCCCTTGGCGGCCTCGACGAAGTCCAGCTGCGTCTCGGTCTCCAAGTCGTTGCCGCGGCGCGGCCGGCTGGGACGGGCGCTTGCGCCGCGCCCGAACAAGCCGCCGAACAGGTCACCGATGTTGGCGCCACCGCTTCGGCCGGCGGCGTCGAACAGGTCGTTGAGGTTGAACTCGGCGCCGTCACCGCCAGCACCGAAGCCGCCGAAACCACCGGTGTCGAACCGGCGGCCGCCGAATCCGCCGCCTGCGAACAGGCGGCGGGTTTCGTCGTACTCCTTGCGCTTCGCCGGATCCGACAACACGTTGTGCGCTTCCGACACCGCCTTGAATCGCTCGCCGGCGGCGGGATTGTCGGGGTTGGCGTCCGGATGCAGGTCGCGCGCCAGCTTCCGGTAAGCGCGTTTGATCTCTTCGGGACTGGCGTCAGAGGAGACGCCCAGCTCCTTATAGAAGTCCTTTTCGACCCATTCTCGCTGGGCCATGTCGCGTCACCCCCTTCCACCTTTCTGTTCTGTTGTTGTGCTGATTGTGTGGTCTATTCACCGGATGCGCCGGGGTTATCGTCCGATTCGGCCGGCCCCGCCGCCGCGGCGCCGTCGTCCGGCACCGTGTCTGCGACTGTGTCAATGACACCCACCAGAGCGTGCCGCAGGACCTGCTCGCCCAGCTTGTAACCCTGCCGCATGACCGTGCCGATCACCGGCTTGGAGCCGTCGCCGCCGTCACCCTCGTGCTGCACGGCTTCGTGCAACACCGGGTCGAAGTCCTCGCCTTCCTCGCCGAACGCCACCAGACCGAGTCCGGTCAGGGCGCTGTCCAGCTTGTCGGCCACCGACTTCAGCGGGCCGGACTCCAGGTCGCCGTGCTTGCGCGCCCGCTCGAGATCGTCGAGCACGCCCAGCAATTGGCTGACGACGGCGGCCTTGGCGCGGTCCGCGGCGGCCTGCTGGTCGCGCAGCGCACGCTTGCGGTAGTTGGCGAAGTCGGCCTGGACCCGTTGCAGGTCGCCCAGCAATTCGGCGGCCTTGCCGGCCTCCTCGGGGCTTTCGCCCGCAAAATCCCCGGAGGACGACGTGCCCCCTCCCGGCTCTGGGCCGGGAGGGGCGTGGCGCACCTCACCCGTTTCGGGGTCGATCCGCCGCTTGTCGGTGACCGTTACCGGTTCCTGATTTCCGTCCGTCACTTGGACTCCCGGTCATCGTCGACCACCTCCGCGTCCACGACGTCGTCGGCCGAGCCCGACGGTCCGCCGGTTGCACCGGCCTCCGCGCCGCCCGCGGCCTGGGTGGCCTCGTAGATCGCCTGTCCGAGCGCCTGGGACTCCTGGCCCAGCTTCTCCATCGCCGCCTTGATCGCGGCGATGTCGGTGCCGCCCAGGGCCGTCTTGGCCTCGGCGATGGCGCCGTCGACCTTGGACAGCGTCTCCTCGGGAACCTTCGACCCGCCCTCGGCTTCGCGCTGCTCCTTGACGAACTTCTCCGTCTGGTAGACCAGCGATTCGGCCTGGTTGCGAACGTCGGCCTCCTCGCGACGCTGGCGGTCCTCCTCGGCGTGCGCCTCGGCGTCCTTGATCATCCGGTCGATCTCCTCCTTGGACAGGCCGGAGCCCTCCTGGATCTTGATCGTGTTCTCCTTGCCGGTGCCCTTGTCCTTGGCCGTGACGTGCACGATGCCGTTGGCGTCGATGTCGAAGGTGACCTCGATCTGCGGGACGCCGCGCGGAGCCGGCGGGATGCCGGTCAGCTCGAAGGAGCCGAGCAGCTTGTTGTGCGAAGCGATTTCGCGCTCACCCTGATAGACCTGGATCTGCACCGACGGCTGGTTGTCGTCGGCCGTGGTGAAGGTCTCCGACCGCTTGGTGGGGATCGTGGTGTTGCGCTCGATGAGCTTGGTCATCACGCCACCCTTGGTCTCGATGCCCAGGCTCAGCGGCGTAACGTCAAGCAGCAGAACATCTTTCACTTCACCCTTCAACACACCTGCCTGAAGAGCCGCTCCCACCGCCACAACTTCATCGGGGTTGACGCCCTTGTTGGGCTCCTTGCCGCCGGTCATCTCCTTGACCAGCTCGGACACCGCGGGCATGCGGGTGGAACCACCCACCAGCACCACGTGGTCGATCTCGGAGACCGAGATGCCGGCGTCCTTGATCACCGACTGGAACGGCTGACGGGTGCGGTCCAGCAGATCCTGTGTGATGCGCTGGAATTCGGCGCGGGTCAGCTGCTCGTCGAGGAATAGCGGGTTCTTGTCCGCGTCGACGGTGATGTAGGGCAGGTTGATCGAGGTGCCCTGCGAACTCGAGAGCTCGATCTTGGCCTTCTCGGCGGCCTCACGCAGCCGCTGCATCGCCATCTTGTCCTTGGTCAGGTCGATGCCGCTGGTGCCCTTGAACTTGTCGACGAGCCACTCGACGACCCGGTCGTCCCAGTCGTCGCCACCGAGGTGGTTGTCACCGCTGGTGGCACGGACCTCGACCACGCCCTCGCCAATCTCGAGCAGCGAGACGTCGAACGTGCCGCCACCGAGGTCGAAGACCAGGATGGTCTGTTCCTTCTCGCCCTTGTCCAGGCCGTAGGCCAGCGCGGCCGCGGTCGGCTCGTTGACGATGCGCAGCACGTTCAGGCCGGCGATCTGGCCGGCTTCCTTGGTCGCCTGGCGCTGGGCGTCGTTGAAGTACGCCGGCACGGTGATGACGGCGTCGGTGATGTCCTCACCGAGGTACGCCTCCGCGTCGCGCTTCAACTTCATCAGCACACGCGCGCTGATCTCCTGCGCGGTGTATTTCTTGTCGTCGATCTCGATGGACCAGTCGGTGCCCATGTGCCGCTTGACCGAACGGATGGTGCGGTCGACGTTCGTCACCGCCTGGTTCTTGGCGGGCTGGCCGACGAGCACCTCGCCGTTGCGCGCGAACGCGACGATGGACGGGGTCGTCCGTGAGCCCTCGGAGTTGGCGACGACGACGGGGTCACCGCCCTCGAGAACTGCGACGACGGAGTTGGTGGTCCCGAGGTCGATACCGACCGCACGAGCCATAGTGATTCCTCCTGATTGAGTAGAGCCTTCTTGGTGCCACTATGCTGAGTGAACCCCGCTCAAGACTGCTCTTGGCGACACCGCGGTGTCAACCCAGCATTGAGTCTGGTTCGCTCAACTTCTTGATCATGCTAACGGCGCACCTCGCCGTCTTGTTCCCGGGGCACCGAAAAAGTGCGCGGCGACCAACGGCCCTCGAAGGACCGGCAGCCGCACAGCGAGGCCGGCGGCTCGCCGATGGGTTAACCTGAGCTTCCCTGGAGCCACCCCCGGCAGGAGCTTGATGGCACAGCTCGACAGCGCCGCCGCGCGGCTCACCCGCGAAGACGCGGGCTATCACAAGGGGCTCACGAACCGCCAGGTACAGATGATCGGCCTGGGCGGGGCCATCGGAACGGGTCTTTTCCTGGGCGCCGGCGGAAGGCTCGCGTCGGCGGGGCCGGGGCTGTTCCTGGTGTACGGGATCTGCGGCATCTTCGTGTTCTTGATCCTGCGCGCCCTCGGCGAACTCGTGCTGTACCGCCCTTCGTCGGGATCTTTCGTGTCCTATGCCCGGGAATTCTTCGGCGAGAAGGCCGCTTTCGCCGCGGGCTGGCTGTACTTCGTCAACTGGGCGATGACCGGGATCGTGGACACCACCGCGATCGCGCATTACTGCCACTACTGGACGGCGTTTCAGGCCGTCCCGCAGTGGACGCTGGCGTTGATCGCGTTGGTCATGGTGCTGGCGATGAACCTGATCTCGGTCAAGCTGTTCGGCGAGCTGGAATTCTGGGCCTCGCTGATCAAGGTGCTCGCCCTGGTGACGTTCCTCGTCGTCGGCATCGTCTTCCTGGTCGGCCGCTTCAAGGTCGACGGTCACGATCCCGGCGTGGCGCTGTGGGAGAGCCATGGCGGCCTCCTGCCGGCCGGCCTGCTGCCCCTGGTGCTCGTCACCTCGGGGGTGGTCTTCGCCTACGCCGCCGTCGAACTCGTCGGCATCGCGGCCGGCGAGACCGCGAACCCGCACAAGATCATGCCGCGCGCGATCAACTCGGTGGTGTTTCGCATCGCCATCTTCTACATCGGGTCGACGATCCTGCTGGCCCTGCTGCTGCCACACACCGCCTACCGGGACCACGTGAGCCCGTTCGTGACGTTCTTCTCGAAGGTCGGGTTCGGCGGGGCGGGCAGCGTGATGAACCTCGTCGTCCTGACCGCGGCGCTGTCCAGCCTGAATGCCGGGCTCTACTCCACCGGCCGCATCCTGCGGTCGATGGCGATCAACGGCAGCGGCCCGAAGTTCACCGCACCGATGACGAAGAACGGCGTGCCCTACGGCGGAATCCTCCTCACCGCCGTTGTCGGCCTCTTGGGCATCGTGCTCAACGCCGTCAAACCGAGCCAGGCGTTCGAAATCGTGCTCCACATCGCCGCCGTCGGCGTGGTGGTGGCCTGGGGCACGATCGTGGCGAGCCAGCTGCGGTTCTACCGGCTGTCGCGCGCCGGAACATTGCAACGGCCGCACTTCCGGATGCCGCTGGCGCCCTACAGCGGCTACCTGACGCTGGCCTTCCTGGCCGGCGTCCTGGTCCTGATGCTGTTGGACAAGGTCCAAGGCCCGTGGTTGCTCGGCGCGATGGCCCTCGGGATTCCGGGGCTGATCGGCGGCTGGTATCTGGTCCGCCATCGCGTGCGGGCCGCCGCCCAAGACGCCGCGCTGCCGGCCGCCGACCCATCCGCCGCGATCTAAGGCTCGTCGATGTCCTGACCGCCGGCGAGGTCCACGCAGTCGACGACCTCGACGTCGTGCCGGGTGCGCAGGTACGCCCCGGCGCCGCGATCACCGGAGATGTGCGACAGGACCTCGGGCCAGTGCCGGCGCGCGATCACCACCGGGTGGCCCGGTCGGTCACCGAACACGGCGCGCGCCAGCCCGCTGGGGGACGCGATCGCGCGGCCGAGCACCCGCGCCACCACGGTGGAACCGACGTCGGGGGTGTCGACGACGTGCAGCACGGCGTAATCCGCGCCCACGCGGCCGGCCTGCTCCAGGCCGGTGCGCACCGAGGCGCTCAACCCGTCGTGCCACCGCGGCGCGGTGACCGCGACAGCCCCGACCGGGGCGGGGACCTGGGCGGCGCCCAGTACGACGACGACGTCGGCGCAGCCCCCGGCGCGCAAGGCGTCGACCGCGGTCTGCAGCCAGCCCTCGACCAGCACCTTCGGCTTGCCATAGCGCCGCCCGGCGCCCGCGGCCAGCAGGACTCCGACGCTGTGTGGTGGAGAGGTCGACTCCGGTAACCCCACTCTCCTATGATGACATTGCACTTCTCCCAAAGCGATAACTTCGCTATGCACGGCATCGGATGGAGCGTGATGAGTCAGGACGTGCAAGGGCGAGCCGTCACCCCGGCGCCCCGGTACGCCGGCACCCGCGTCCAGCGGGTGGAGGACGGCCGGCTGCTGACCGGCCGCGGCAGCTTCGTCGACGACATCGCGCGGCCCGGCATGCTGCACGCCTGCTTCGTGCGCAGCCCGTTCGCGCGGGCGCGCATCAACGGCATCGACGCCTCGGCCGCGCTGGGGCTGCCCGGCGTGCGCGCGGTGTTCACCGCCGACGACCTCAACCCGGACGTGAAAGAGGCGTGGCACGCCGTCGCCGGCAAGGACATGCCGGACACCCCGCGGCCGCCGCTGGCCGCGGGCGAGGCCAAGTTCGTCGGCGACCCCGTCGCGCTCATCGTCGCCGAGAGCCGGTATGTCGCCGAGGACGCGCTGGAACTCGTCGACGTGGACTACGAGCCGCTGCCCGCGGTCAGCGACTTCACCCGGGCCCAGGACTCCGATGTGCTGGTGCACGACGCCTACCCGAACAACGTCGCCGGCGGGATGGGCGGGGCCCCGCCCGACGAAGAGCTGTTCGCCGACGCGCCGTGCGTCGTCAAAGAGCGCATCTATCAGCAGATCTACGCGCCGGTGCCGATCGAGACCCGCGGCCTGGTCGTCGAATGGACAGCCGCCACAGGAGAACTCACCATGTGGGCGTCCACCCAGACCCCACACGAACTGCGGGCGTTCTGCGCCCGCCTGTTAGGCATTGCGGCGCAACGTGTTCGGGTCATCATGCGCGACACCGGCGGCGGCTTCGGCCAGAAGGTCGTCCCGATGCGCGAGGACATGTGCATCATGCTGGCCGCGCGCAAGGTGCCGGCGGCGCTGAAGTGGATCGAGGACCGGCGCGAGAACCTGATGTCGGCCGGGCAGGCCCGGCACGTCGACGGCACCGCGCGCATGGCTTTCGACGCCGAGGGCAACATCGCGGCCGCGGACATCGACTTCGTCCAGGACATCGGCGCCTACCCCACGCCGTATCCGGTCCTGACGACGGCCGCCATCGGGATGTTCTTCCCGGGCCCCTACCGGGTGCCCAAGGCCAGCTTCAACTACAAGACGGTGTTCTCCAACACCAGCGGTCTGGCCGCCTATCGCGGCCCGTGGCAGTACGAGACGCTGGCGCGCGAGATCCTGCTCGACATCGCCGCCCGCAAGATGAACATCGACCCGGTGGAGCTGCGCCGCCGAAACCTGTTGCGCCGCGACGAGATGCCGTACGTCAACCCCAACGGCATGCCGTACGACCACGTCGCCCCGATCGAAACCTTCGAGCAGGCGGTGAAAATCCTTGACCACGAAGGGTTTCGCAAAGAGCAGGCCGAGGCGCTGGCGCGGGGCCGCTACCTGGGCCTTGGCTTCTCGGCCTACATCGAGCCGACCGGCGCCGCTACCGGCCACCTGGCCACCGAAGGCGCCACCATCCGTATGGAGCCGACCGGCAAGATCAACGTTTACGTCAACGGCGGCTCGAGCGGGAACAGCATCGAGACCACCGTCGTTCAGCTGACCGCCGATGCGCTGGGCGCCGACATCGACGACGTGGCCACCATCCAGGGCGACACCGCGGTCACCCCCTACGGGGCCGGCACGCAGGGCAGCCGCAGCGCGCCGATGACCGCGGGGGCGGTCAGCGAGGCGGGCGCCATCCTGCGCGAGAAGATCGTGGCGCTGGCCGCGCACCACCTCAAGGTAGCGGAATCGGAAGTGGAGCTTGGGTTTTCGGTGGCGAGCGTCCGCGGTGAGCCGGCCAAGTCGGTGTCGTTCGGCGAGCTGGCCTACGTGGCGTACTACTCGCCGCAGCAGCTGCCGCCGGGAATGTCGGCCAACCTGGAGGCGACCGCCCGGTTCAATTCGACCAACCCCATCCACTGGTCCAACGCGACGCACGCCTGCACCTGTGAGGTGGACGTGGCGACCGGCAAGGTGACGCTGCTGCGCTACATCGTCAGCGAGGACGTCGGGCCGATGATCAACCCGTCGGTCGTCGAGGGCCAGATCGCGGGCGGAACGGTGCAGGGCATCGGCGGTGCACTGATGGAGGACATGGTCTACGACGACGACGGCAACCCGCTGGCAACGACTTTCGTCGACTACCTGCTGCCCACGGCCACCGAGGTGCCGCCGATCGAATTCGGTCACGTCGAGATTCCCGGGCCGGGGCCCGGCGGCTACAAGGGCGCCGGCGAGGGCGGGGCGATCGGCTCGGTGCCGGCGGTGATCAACGCCATCAACGACGCGCTCGCACCGCTGGGTGTGACGATCACCCGGCTGCCGGCCAGCCCGGCGTCGATCGCCGCCCAGCTGGAACGGGGGAACAGGTGAAACCGTCCGCGTTCGAATACCACCGCCCCGACACCATCGACGACGCCGTGGGACTGCTGGCTGAGTTGGGGGACGACGCGAAAATCCTTGCCGGCGGCCAGAGCCTGGTGCCGATGCTGGCGATGCGGCTGGCCTACTTCGACCATCTGATCGACATCTCCCGGCTGCCCGAGCTGCAGGGCATCGAGCGCAGGGGCTCAGAAATGTGGATCGGCGCGGGCACCACCGAGACCACCGTCGGCGCCGACGAGCAAGTGCGCCAAGCGGTTCCGCTGTTGACCCGGGTGACGCCATTCGTCGGGCATTTCCAGATCCGCAACCGGGGCACCCTCGGCGGGTCGATCGCCCATGCCGACGCCGCGGGCGAATACCCGGCGGTCGCCCTGACCCTGGATGCGGTGATGGAGGTTCAGTCGCCACGCGGGCGGCGCGAGATCGCGGCCGCCGATTTCTTCGCCGGGGTGTGGGAGACCACCATGGATTCCGATGAGGTGCTGACCGGGGTGCGGTTCCCCGTGTGGGACGGCAGATCCGGGTTCGCCGTCGAGGAATTCTCGCGCCGCCACGGCGATTTCGCGATCGCCGGCGCCCTGGTCGCCGTCCAGCTCGACGACCGCGACCGGGTGTCGCGCTGCGCGATCGGGCTGCTGGGCATGGGGTCCACGGTCCGGCGCGCGACGGCGGCCGAGGTCGCCGCCGTGGGCAGGCCGGTCGGCGAGCTGGTGCCCGAGGAGATCGGCGAGGCCGCGACGAGCGGGCTCGACGACATTCCCAACGACCTGCAAGGGTCGGCGTCCTACCGGTTGAAGGTCGGTGCCACCATGGCCGCGCGCGCATGGACACAAGCGATAGCCGAAGCCCTGGGGGCCAGCAATGCGTGAACACCCAATCCAGCTGTCCATCAACGGAACTGAAATCACGGCCGGGGTGGAACCCCGGATGACGCTGGCGGACTTCCTGCGGGACAAGTGCGGGCTGACCGGCACGCACCTGGGCTGCGAGCACGGGGCGTGCGGGGCGTGCACGGTGCTGGTCGACGGCGAGGCCGTGCGCTCGTGCCTGATGTTCGCGGTGCAGGCCGACGGGTCCGAGGTGACGACGGTCGAGGGCGTCGCCGCGCCGGACGGCACCCTGTCGCCCGTGCAATCGGCGCTGCGAGAGTGCCACGGGCTGCAATGCGGCTTCTGCACGCCAGGTTTCGTGATGTCGCTGACCGCGCTGCTGCGCGACAACCCCGACCCCAGCGACCACGAGATCCGGGAAGGCCTGTCGGGCAACTTCTGCCGGTGCACCGGCTACCAGGGCATCGTCGCGGCCGCCCGCCGCGCCGCCGAGACACAATCGGTCACGCAGCGGTAAAGCTTCACCATCGGGGCCGCATCGATAGGTGCGCGGTTACCGGGGGTTTCGTCACTTCGCGCGTAATCTGATTTCCCGATATTGCTGATAATCGGGAGTGGCGCGTGCGGTTTTCGCAAAGGGCACGGTGGGGCCTGGCCGGTGGATCCCTGCTGATCGCGCCGGTGCTGGTCAGTCCCGTGCTGATCGACGCCTGTTCGTCCACCGTCGCGGGGCGGCCCGTCGCCGCGCCGGGGGCGGGGCCGGTCGAGCCCACGTTCCCCACCCCCAGGCCCAGCGCGTCGTCGCCGGCGCCCACCGCCAGCCCGGCCCCCGGCCTGCCGACGACACCGGCGAACCCGACCGCACCGGCTGGCGCCATCCCGCTCCCGCCCGACCAGAACGGTTACGTGTTCATCGAAACCAAGTCGGGCACCACGCGCTGCCAGATCAACAAGGCCACCGTCGGCTGCGAGGCGCCCTTCACCAACTCGCCCATGCAAGACGGCGAGCACGCCAACGGCGTCAGCGTGGACTCCGGCGGCAAGGTTCAGTGGGTGCTGGGAAACCTGGGCGCCATCCCCGCCGTCCAGATCGACTACAAGACCTACAACGCCGCGGGCTGGACGATCAACGCCACCGCCGACGGCACCCGTTTCACCAATGACCGCACCGGGCACGGCATGTTCGTCAGCGTCGACAAGGTCAACACGTTCTAAAGGCCGGAGCAACTCAGCCGTCCCATACCAGGTGGCTGTCGGAGCGGCGGCGAGCGCCGTCGGCGGGGCGGTGTGGGCGCAGGCGGCCGTCCGGCATGAGGTGTTGCACCGGCACCGAACGGCCCAGCAGTGCCACGTCGGCGATCAGCCGCCGGTGGCAGCGCCACCAGACGCTCTCGCTGCACATCACCGCGGTGGTGCGCCGGGTGGCGTCGGCCAGGACCTCGTCCAGCGCCGCGTCGAACTCCGGCGTACGGGTGTATGCGGCGTACGCCCGGAATGCGGCCACCGTCCACCAGCTGTCCGGCTCGGGTTCTCCGGCCGCGATGTGACGCCGCCCGCCCAGGCGCGGCTCCCACCGGTAGTCGATGCCGTGTTGGGGCAGCCAGCTTTCCAGGGCCTCCCGACGCACGTCGGGATTCGTCCGACTGGCCGGATATCGCCGCACGTCCACCACCAGCGCAACTCCGGCGCCGGCAAGCAACTCCGCTAGCCGCTCACGGTCGGCTGTCCCGTGCCCCACGGTCAGCAACGCCCGCTCCACCACACCAGTCTGCCCGGCAGTCGACACCCGGCCCGGGCCGATAAAGGATGGGTGCGGTGATCCTCGCCGTCGACTTGGGTAAGACGTCGTGCCGGGCTTCGGCATGCGGCCGCAGGGCGGAGGGGCCGGGCGCGCCGGGGCTCGCGGCGCCGGGCGGTGTGCGGGCCGCGGAGGCGGCGATCCTGAACGTCGCACGCCAGTTCGGCGCAGTTGACGAGGTGATCGTCGGCGCCGCCGGGGCGGAGGCGGCTCCGGATGCGGCGCGCGCGCTGGGCGACGCGCTGCTGACCTCGCTTCGGGCGGAGCGCGTCGCGGTGACCAGCGACGCCGTGACCGCGCACGCCGGCGCCCTGAACGGACAGGCGGGCGTCGTGCTGATCGCGGGCACCGGCGTCGTGGCGCTCGCGATCGATGCGGAGGGTCGGTGGCGGCGCGCCGACGGCTGGGGCCCGTGGCTGGGCGACGAGGGCGGCGGCGCGTGGATCGGCGCCGCCGGGCTGCGCGCGGCGCTGCGCGCGCACGACGGCCGCGGCCCGTCCACCACGCTGCTCGACGCCGCCCGCGCCCGCTTCGGCGCGCCGCGGACCTGGCCCGCGCAGCTCACCGGCGCCGCCGCGCTCGCGTCCTTCGCACCCGACGTGCTTGCCGCGCAGGGCGACGCCGCCGCGCTGGCGATCGTCGGCGCGGCCGCCGAGGCGCTCGCCGCGACCGCTCGCGCGGCCGGGGACTTCCCGGTCGCGATGGTCGGCGGCCTGGCCGGGTACAAAGCGCTGCGGGAGAAGCTCGACCTCGTCCCCGCCGTCGGCGACGCGCTCGACGGGGCGCTGCGGCTGGGCCCGATCCACGAGCCGCACGTCATCCGTGTGCAGGCGGCACCGAAAACCCCTGCCGTGCAAGGACTCGACACGCTCGCGACCGAAGCCGTGCGTCCGGGCCTGCACGACCTGGACGCGCGGCCCATCGGGGAGGTTGTCGCGCTGCTCGTCGCCGCCGAAGGCGAGGCGCACGCCGCGGTGGCGGCGGCGGTCCCGCGGATCGCGGCGGCGGCCGAAGCGATCGCCGCGAGGCTCGAGCACGGGGGCCGCCTTATCTACACCGGTGCCGGAACTCCCGGGCGGCTCGGTGTGCTCGACGCGGCCGAGTGCGCGCCGACGTTCGATACCGACCTCGTGCGCGGTGTGATCGCCGGCGGCCCGGCGGCGCTGACCAAGGCGATCGAGGGTGCCGAAGACGCCTTTGAGCCAACCGATCTCGCCGACCTGACCGCCGCCGACGCGCTCGTCGGGATTACGGCGTCGGGCCGCACGCCGTATGTGCTGGGGGCCCTCGAGCACGCGCGCGCGGCGGGCGCGCTGACCGTCGCGATCGTCAACAACCCCGGCGGCGCGGCATCTGCCGATGTGGTGATCGAATTGCTCACCGGCCCTGAGGTTCTCGCCGGGTCCACCCGGCTGACCGCGGGAACGGCGCAGAAGGTCGTGCTCAACGCGCTCTCGACGAGCGTGATGATCGCGCTCGGCAAGGCGTACGGACCGCGGATGGTGGACGTGCGGCCGACCAGCGCGAAGCTGCGCCGCCGTGCGGTGCGCATCGTGCGCGACGCGGCCGGCGTCGACGAGGAGAACGCGGCCGCCGCACTGGCCGCCGCGGGCGGTCATGCCAAGACCGCGATCGTCGCGTTGCTCGCCGGCGTCGACGCGGCCGAGGCCGCCGCCCGCCTCGACCGGGCGCGGGGACGCGTCCGGGACGCGCTCGGCAAGATCGACACGTTATGAAGGCGCGCTCAGGAGGCTGGCAGGCGGTGTCAGTACCATCGGTGCCGTGGCACGCAACGGCCCACCCGACGACTTCCACGAACAGGCGACCCGGCATGCCGACTACGGCGTCGCTGAGCAGCCGACCACCGGCGAACCCCGGGCGAACCCGCCCGAGGGGTTCGAGCAGCCCGAGGCGTTCGACGGCCTGGAGGCCGAACCCACTCCCTGGTACCGCAAGCCCCCGCTGCTCATCGCCTGGCTGGTGTTCGTCGCGATCCTGATCGCGCTGATCGTCTACGGCATCACCGAGCTGCTGCAGGGCGGACAAGGCACCAGCCCGTCGCCGGGCACCAGCCGCACGAGCACGACGACCACCACCGCGACCACGACCGCGCCGACCACCACCACGACTCCGACCACCAGCAGCGCCGCCGAGGCGCCGGCACAGCAACCGACGCAGCAGCCCACGCGCCAGCCGAGTCAGCAGGAACCAACGCATAAGCATCACCTGCCGCAGGTACCCTCGGTGATCACGATTCCGGGGGTGCCCACGGCGATCACGGTCCCGCCCGGCCTGCGCTGACCCCGTCGGCCGCTATGGTGAGGACCACCGGGCGATCGGAAGTGGGGTGCGGGGCATGAGCGAGTCGCTCGGGCTGTCGATTGGGGCGGCCAACCTGGTGGCTGCCCGCGCGGGCAGGCCGCCGGTGGTCCGCAGTGCCGTTTTGACGCTCTTCGAACGCCGGCCGACCGAAGTTGGCCTGCCGGAGGAAAACCCGAATTTGACCGAAAACGGGATGGTGCTGCGCGGATTCGTCGAGCGCGTCGGCGACCGGTCCCCGCTGGTGGCTGCCGACGGAACGAAGTACCTCGGGGAGGTGCTGACGGTCGAGGCGATCGAGGCCATGGCGCGGACCGTCGGCTACGGCACCCCGATCACCATTGCCGTCCCCGCGTACTGGTCCGACGCCCAGTTCACCGCGCTGCGTGAGGAATTCTTCGCCCAGCCCGATCTCGCCCGCGGTGGCGTGGCGCCGGTGCTGGTGTCCGACGCCACCGCCGCGCTCGCGGCGCTGCGCGGCAGACCGGGATTCCCGTCCGCCGGGGTCGTCGCGCTGTGCGATTTCGGCGCCAGCGGCACCAGCGTCACGCTGATGGACGCCGGGTCCAACTTCACCCGCGTCGGCCCGACGGTGCGATCCGCCGATTTCTCCGGCGACGCGATCGATCAGCTCGTGCTCGGCCGCCTGCGAGCCTCCGACGACACCATGGCCGACCTGGGCAACACCGTGCGGATCGGCTCGCAGAGCCGCCTGCTCGCTGAATGCCGGCGCGCCAAGGAGCAACTGTCGACCGCCGCGACGGCCTCCGTCGCGATTGCTCCGGGCTCGACCGCGCAGCTGTCCCGCGCCGAGCTGGAGCAACTGATCTCCGAACCGCTGGACCGGTTCCTGGGCACCCTGGAAGAAGCCCTGCGCCGCAACGGGATTGCGAGGGGCAGGCTGGCCGCCGTGGCGGCGGTCGGCGGCGGCGCCGGCATCCCGCTGCTCGCCGCGCGGCTGTCGGAGCGTTTTCAGGTGCCGGTGCACACCCCGCCGCAGCCCGCGGTCAGCGCGGCCATCGGAGCGTCGGCGCTCGGCGAGCAGCAGACGTCGGCCGGGGTCCCGACCGCCGCGGGCGCCGTCGTGGAAACGCCGACCGAGATGGTCGGCAACGCCGGGATCGACATGACCCAGGCCGCGTCGGCCGCCCAGGCCACCGATGTGGACGGCGCCCTGGCCTGGTCCCAGGACGTCGACGGCGGCGACGAGCCGGTGCCCTACACCGGGCGCGACGCCACGGGCGAGTACTCCCGGGAGGCAACGGATTCGGGCTACGCGGACGGCGATCGCTACGCCGCGGAAGAGGGCCCGCTGCCCTGGTACAAACGCACCGCGCTGGTCCTGCTGGTGGCGGGGGCGGCCGCGGCGGTGCTGGTAGCCATCGTGTTGGCCCTGACCCTCGGCCGCCCCAAATCCCACCCGGTCAACACCACCCCGCCGAACACGCCGGCTCCCCCGCAAACGTCGCAAACCGTGACCATCACCCAGCCGAACGGCAGCACCACCGAGACGGTCCTCCCACCGCCACCGCCACCGCCGTCGTCGTCGTCCTTGCAGCCGCCGACCACCACGACAACCGAGCCACCGACGACAACCACCACCACGACGCCGCCGCCGACCACCACGACGACGACGGCCCCGCCGACGACTACCACCGCGCCGCCCACGACGTCGCAGGCGACCACCACGGCCGCACCCCCCACGACGACCCGGTTCCGGCCGCTGCTGCCGCCCTTCGTACCGCGGGGCTGACGCGGCCGGTCACGGCGATGAGGGTCACACCGGGCTCGCCAACAACGCAGGCCACGGACGCCGGCGGACTTCTAAGTTAGGGCAGCCTTTCTCGCGGCGAAAGCTGCGGAGATGTAACTATGAGCAGGGCTAAGCAGGCAAACAATTCGCAGGCTGAATCAAAGATGCATTGGGGAGACCTTCTGTGACCACGCAGATGCTGATCAGACTCATCGTGGGCATGGGCATGACGCTGGTCGTGGCCGCGCTCGCCGGACGACGGGTCCTGTGGCTGTTCAAGCTGATCACGTCCGGGAAGCCCGCTCCGGGGCACACCGACGAGCCCGGCAAGCGAATCTGGGCCGAGCTCTCCGAGGTCTTCGGGCAGCGTCGCCTGCTCAAGTGGTCGATCCCCGGCCTGGCCCACTTCTTCACCATGTGGGGCTTCTTCATCCTGCTCACGGTCTACATCGAGGCCTACGGTCTGCTGTTCCAGGACAACTTCCACATCCCGATCATCGGGCGCTGGGACGCGCTCGGCTTCCTGCAGGACTTCTTCGCGACCGCCGTCTTCCTCGGCATCACCACCTTCGCCATCATCCGGCTCATGCGCAGCCCGCGCGAGATCGGCCGCTCGTCACGGTTCTACGGCTCACACACCGGCGGCGCGTGGCTGGTGCTGTTCATGATCTTCAACGTCATCTGGACCTACGTCCTGGTCCGCGGGTCGGCGGTCAACAACGGCACGCTGCCCTACGGCAACGGCGCCTTCCTGTCGCAGCTCGTCGGGGCGATCCTGCGCCCGCTCGGCCAGCCGGCCAACGAGATCATCGAGACCACGGCCCTGCTGCTGCACATCGCCGTCATGCTGGGCTTCCTCATCATCGTGCTGCACTCCAAGCACCTGCACATCTTCACGGCGCCGATCAACGTCATCTTCAAGCGGCTGCCCGACGGGCTTGGCCCGCTGCTGCCGATCGAGGCCGACGGCAAGCCGATCGACTTCGAAAACCCGCCCGACGACGCCGAGTTCGGCCGCGGCAAGATCGAGGACTTCAGCTGGAAGGCCATGCTGGACTTCGCCACCTGCACCGAATGCGGTCGCTGCCAGTCGCAGTGCCCGGCCTGGAACACCGGCAAGCCGCTGTCTCCCAAGCTCGTCATCATGGACCTGCGCGACCACTGGATGGCCAAGGCGCCCTACATCCTCGGAGATAAGGAATCGCCCGCCGAGAACACGCCGGAAGGCGGGATCGGCGAGGAACTGGCCGGCGAGAAGCACGCCGAGGCGCACCACGTCCCCGAGTCGGGCTTCGGCCGCGTCATGGGCTCCGGCCCGGAGCAGGCCACCCGGCCGCTGGTCGGCACCGCCGAGCAGGGCGGCGTCATCGACCCCGACGTGCTGTGGTCCTGCGTGTCCTGCGGCGCGTGCGTCGAGCAGTGCCCGGTGGACATCGAGCACGTCGACCACATCATCGATATGCGCCGCTACCAGGTGATGATGGAATCGGAGTTTCCCTCGGAACTGTCGGTGCTGTTCAAGAACCTGGAAACCAAGTCCAACCCGTGGGGCCAGAACGCGTCCGACCGGACCAACTGGATCGACGAGGTGGACTTCGACGTTCCCGTCTACGGCGAGGACGTGGACAGCTTCGACGGCTTCGAGTATCTGTTCTGGGTCGGCTGCGCCGGCGCCTACGACGACAAGGCCAAGAAGACCACCAAGGCCGTCGCGGAACTGCTGGCCGTCGCCGGGGTGAAGTACTTAGTGCTGGGCACCGGCGAAACCTGCAACGGCGACTCCGCGCGCCGCTCGGGTAACGAGTTCCTCTTCCAGCAGCTGGCCGCCCAGGCCGTCGAGACCCTGGACGGGGTGTTCGAGGGCGTGGAGACCGTCGACCGCAAGATCGTCGTCACCTGCCCGCACTGCTTCAACACCCTGGGCCGCGAATACCGGCAGCTGGGTTCGAACTACTCGGTGCTGCACCACACCCAGCTGCTGAACCGGCTGATCCGCGACAACAAGCTGGTGCCGGTGACCCCCGTCTCCCAAGACATCACCTACCACGACCCCTGCTACCTGGGCCGGCACAACAAGGTCTACGAGGCGCCGCGCGAGCTGATCGGGGCCGCGGGTGCGACGCTCACCGAGATGCCGCGCCACGCCGAGCGCAGCTTCTGCTGCGGCGCCGGCGGCGCGCGGATGTGGATGGAAGAGCACATCGGCAAGCGGATCAACCACGAACGCGTCGACGAGGCACTGGCCACCGGGGCCGCCACCATCGCGACCGGCTGCCCGTTCTGCCGGGTGATGGTCACCGACGGCGTCAACGACCGGCAGGAAGAGGCCGGCCGCAGCGGGGTCGAGGTGCTCGACGTCGCCCAGGTGCTGCTCGGGTCCCTCGAGTACGACAAGGCGACGCTGCCGGAGAAGGGCACGGCCGCCAAGGAGGCCGAGAAGCGGGCGGCTCAGGCGCCCAAGGCCACCGCCACCGTCGAGGCACCGGCCAAGGAATCCGAGGAGGCACCCGCCGAGGCGGCCCCCAAGTCCGAGGCCGCGCCCGCGGCGCCCGTCAAGGGGCTGGGCATCGCCGGCGGTGCCAAGAAGCCCGGTAAGAAGGCGGCCGAGCCCGCCGCCGACGGCAAGGCCGAGGCCTCCGCGTCCGCAGCGCCCGCCGCGCCCGCCAAGGGGCTGGGCATCGCCGGCGGCGCCAAGAAGCCCGGCGCCAAGAAGGCGGCGCCGGCCCAGGCCGAAGCCAAGACGGAGGCGCCTGCTGCGCCTGCCGCCCCAGCCAAGGGATTGGGCATCGCCGCCGGGGCCAAACGACCCGGCGCCAAGAAAGCCGCGCCGGCCGCCGAGGCACCCAAGGCCGAGGCTCAGCCCGAACAAGCCGAGCCCAAGGCGGCCGCCGACGAGGGCAAGGCCGAGGACAAGGCGCCCGCGGCGCCGGTCAAGGGCCTGGGCATCGCCGCGGGCGCGAAACGACCCGGCGCCAAGAAGGCCGCGCCGGCCGCCGAGGCGCCCAAGGCCGAGGCCCAGCCCGAAGCAGCCGAGCCCGAGCCGGCGCCGAAAGCGGAGCCGGCAAAGGAGGCCGACGGCGAAGACGCACCGTCCGGCCCGCCGGTGAAGGGGCTGGGTATCGCGCGCGGGGCCCGTCCACCGGGTAAGCGCTGACCTGGGATTTTGCGGCTTGACAGCAAATTTCGGTGGACACAAGTGGCACCATTGATGACGTGACCACTCACCAGCTGCCCCTGAACGCGTCCGCGCACCACCGGCAGCGTGTCTTCGCGCAGTCGTCCAAGCTCCAGGGCGTCCTATACGAGATCCGCGGCCCGGTGCACCAGCACGCCGCGCGGCTGGAGGCCGAAGGGCACCGCATCCTCAAGCTCAACATCGGCAACCCGGCGCCGTTCGGCTTCGAGGCACCCGACGTGATCATGCGCGACATGATCCAGGCGCTGCCGTACGCGCAGGGCTACTCCGACTCGCAGGGCATCCTGCCCGCGCGCCGGGCGGTGGTCACCCGTTATGAGTTGGTCGAGGGCTTCCCCCGCTTCGACGTCGACGACGTCTACCTGGGCAACGGGTGCTCCGAGCTGATCACGATGACGCTGCAGGCCCTGCTCGACAACGGCGACGAGGTATTGATCCCGTCGCCGGATTACCCGCTGTGGACGGCGTCGACGTCGTTGGCCGGCGGCACGCCCGTGCACTACCTGTGCGACGAGACGCAGGCGTGGCAGCCCGACATCGCCGACCTGGAGTCCAAGATCACCGAGCGCACTAAGGCGCTGGTCATCATCAACCCGAACAACCCGACCGGCGCGGTCTACAGCCGCGAGGTCCTCACCCAGATGGTGGAACTGGCGCGCAAGCACGAACTGCTGCTGCTCGCCGACGAGATCTACGACAAGATCCTCTACGACGACGCCAAGCACATCAACGTGGCCTCGCTGGCCCACGACGTGTTGTGCCTCACGTTCAACGGGCTGTCCAAGGCCTACCGGGTTGCCGGCTACCGCGCGGGATGGCTGGCGATCACCGGCCCCAAGGACCATGCGGAGAGCTTCATCGAGGGCATCAACCTGCTGGCCAACATGCGGCTATGCCCCAACGTCCCGGCCCAGCACGGGATCCAGGTGGCCCTCGGTGGCCACCAGAGCATCGAAGACCTGGTGCTGCCCGGCGGGCGGCTGCTCGAGCAGCGCGACGTCGCCTGGGAGAAACTCAACGAGATTCCCGGGGTGTCCTGCGTCAAACCCGAGGGCGCGCTGTACGCCTTCCCCCGGCTGGACCCCGAGGTCTACGACATCACCGACGACGAACAGCTCGTCCTCGACCTGCTGCTGCAGGAGAAGATCCTGGTCACCCAGGGCACCGGATTCAATTGGCCGGCACCGGATCACCTGCGCATCGTGACGCTGCCGTGGGCCCGCGACCTGGCCGCGGCGATCGAGCGGCTGGGCAACTTCCTGGTCGGCTATCGCCAGTAAGCATCTTCGCAGCCGGCGCCTCTACGGTGGACCGGGTGACGCACTCGCACTCGCATTCACACAGCCTGTCCGGCCCCGCCCCGGTTGAGTCGCTGCCCGCCAGGATCGTCGTCGGGCTGCTGGTGGCGATCGGGGTGGCGGTCCTGGGTGGCGCCATCGCGCTGTGGCCCAGCCGGCAGCACGTCGCCATCCCCATGCCCTTCCAGAACGCGGCCGGCGGCGCCGTGAGCACGCAGGCCGGGCACGTGCTGTCCAGCGCCGTGGGTGACTGCGGCAGCCCGTCGGTCAGCCAGGTGCTCACCACCGCGCCCCAGCCGGCGCCGCCGGGCGCGGGCCGCTGCGTGCTGACCCAGGTGGCCATCGATTCCGGGCCCAACGCGGGCGCGAACACGTTGCTGGAGTCCTCCCCCGGTCCGGGCCAGCCGAAATTCGCGGTGGGAGACCGCATTCGCCTCGTCCGGCAGGTCGACGATCAAGGCGCCACCAGCTACGCCTTCTACGACTTCGAACGCGGCTGGTCGCTGGTCGCGCTGGCCATCGCGTTCGCGGTGGTGATCGTCGCCGTGGCGCGGTGGCGGGGACTGCTGGCGCTGGTGGGCATCGGGGTCGCGTTCGTGGTCCTGGTGGCGTTCTTGCTGCCTGCGTTGCGCGACGGCGCGCCCGCGGTTCCGGTGGCCCTGGTGGCCGCCGCGGCCATTCTGTACGCGGTCATCTATCTGGCGCACGGCGTGAGTCTACGGACCAGCGCCGCGCTGCTGGGCACTCTGACTTCGCTGCTGCTGGCCGCGGGATTGTCCTGGGCGGCAATACAATTGGCGCATTTGACCGGGTTGTCGGATGACCAGAACGCCACCGTCAGTGCGTACCTGGGCAACGTGTCGATCAGCGGCCTGCTGCTCGCCGGCTTCATCATCGGGTCGCTCGGCGTGCTCAACGATGTGACGGTGACGCAGGCGTCGACGGTGTTCGAGCTCGCCCACCTCGGTGGCTCGCGGCGCGCTATCTTCTTGGGCGCCATCCGAGTTGGACGCGACCACATCGCCAGCACGGTGTACACGCTGGTGCTGGCCTACGCCGGCAGCTCGCTGCCGTTGCTGCTGCTGTTCAGCGTGGCCAACCGCTCATTGACCGACGTGCTGACCAGCGAAAGTGTGGCCATCGAGATCGCGCGGTCGGCGGTAGGCGGCATCGCGCTGGCGCTGTCGGTGCCGCTGACGACGGCGATTGCCGCGGCGCTGGCAAAGCCTAGTGAAATCGGCTCCGCTCCAACAGATCCAGCAGATAGCCGCCGTATCCGGACTTGAGCAGCGTGTGGGCGCGCTCGGCCAACTGCTCGTCGGTGATCCAGCCCCGCTGCCATGCCACTTCCTCGGGGACGCTGACCTTCAGGCCCTGCCGCCGTTCCAGCGTCCGCACGAAGTCGCTGGCGTCCAGCAGGGAGTCGAACGTGCCGGTGTCGAGCCACGCCGTTCCGCGGGCCATCACCTCGACCGAGAGCTGGCCTCGGTTGAGATAGATCTGGTTGACCTCGGTGATCTCGTATTCACCGCGCGCCGATTTCTTCAGGCCTTTGGCGATCTCGATCACGTCGTTGTCGTAGAAGTACAAGCCCGGCACCGCGTAATTGGACTTCGGTGTCTTGGGTTTCTCCTCCAGTGACAGCGCCGTGCCGTCGTCACTGAACTCGACGACCCCATACTCCGACGGGTTGGCCACCCAGTACGCGAAAACCGCTCCGCCGCTGATGTTTTGGAAACGGCTCAGGCTCGTGCCCAGGCCCGGCCCGTAGAAGATGTTGTCGCCCAACACCAACGACACCGAGTCGTTGCCGATGTGGTCGGCGCCCAGGACAAAGGCCTGGGCCAGACCATCGGGACTTTGCTGCGTCACGTAGCTGATGTTGATCCCGAATTGCGAGCCGTCTCCCAGGAGCCGCTGAAAGCCCGCCGCGTCGTGCGGGGTGGTGATCACCAGAATGTCCCGGATCCCGGCCATCATCAGGGTGGACAGCGGGTAGTAGATCATCGGTTTGTCGTACACCGGAAGCAGCTGCTTGCTGATGCCCACGGTGATCGGATGCAGGCGAGTGCCCGAGCCGCCGGCCAAGATGATCCCGCGCATGAGTGGCTCCCCTATTCCACGCTTAGTTGACGAGGTCGTTTTCGGTGAGTTCGGTCGCCGCCAGCGCCGACGCCAGGTCGTCGTGCCGGAACACGGACGTGACGTGGTCGTGGACCACGCGGAACGCTGACGCGGCGGTGGTCACGGCCCCGGGATTGTCCGGGGCGCTGACCTTCTGTTCGACGACGACGACCCCGTCGTGCACGTACATCCGGCCGAGTTCGGCCGTCGCGTGGCGGGAGGTGGCCCACCCGCGCAGCGCCTCGTGCCCCTGCGCGGCCCCGTGCGCGTCGCCGATCTCGATGTCGTCGCTGGACAACGCGACCAGCGTTTCCAGGTCGGCGGAGTTGAGCGCGTCGTGCCATGCCAGGACGGTGGCGATCTCCGAAGTGGTCATGTGTTGCAAGTTACCGTGTGTGCCCCGCCGCCGTGGCTAGAGCGGGGTGCGGTCCAGCCAGTTCTGCCACACACCCTCGTCGCCGAACAACTCAATGCCCGTGTCGGCGAGCGGCACCCGGCGCAGGATGGCCAGCAGCAGCTCGGTCGCGCCGCCCCGCAAGGCCGCGGTGCCCTTGCCGTGCTCGTGTGACCAGGTGATCCGGCTCCCGTCGACACCGATGGTCCACTCGCCGGCTTCGCCGAGCCCGGGGTCGGTGGCATGCAGATGCAGGGTGTTACCGGCCTCGAGCGGGAGCGCCGCCCCTTCGCCGCCGGCCTGGATCGCGACGCGCTCGAGCCATTCGGTGATCGCGTCGGCGGCTACGTCGGCGTTCAGGGTGAATTCCGCGCCCAGCGCGATGGCCGCGTCGGCCCGATGCACCGCCACCTCGTGCAGGCGGCGGCGGATCCACCAGTTCGCGGGCCGGGCGCCGAGAAAGGTCCACACCGGCGTTTCCACCCCCGTCAGCTCGACTGCGTCGACCAGCCGCTGCGCGCCCCCGTGCAGCCAGGAGATCGCGTCGGCCGGTTCGGGTGGCGGCTTGCCGCCCTCGACGGAACGGGGGTCGAGGAACTCCTCGAGCCGGTCGCGCACGATCTGCGCCGCCCAGCGGTCGCCCCGGCCCACGTGGCGCAGGAGCTGGCCCAGGGTCCACCCCGGGCAGGTCGGCACGGGCCTGGACTGGTCGGCATCGCGGAAAAGCTCCGAAAATGCGCGGTTTTCTTCCAGGAATGCACCGGCGAAGTCCACGCGGGTCAGGCTACGCCTCCGCTGCGCGCCGAACGTCACGCTGGCGTGGCGTTCGCCGGTCAGCGCCACGCTGGCGTGACGCTCGCGGCAGGACCCCTCAGGGCCGCGGCGCCCCCAGCCGGAACAGCCGCCAGCCCGCCTGCTTCCAGCGGGCGGCATCGAGGCAATTGCGGCCGTCGACGATGACCCTGGCCCGCACGCGGTCGGCCAGGTCGGCGGGGTCGAGGTCGATGAATTGGCGCCACTCGGTGAGGACGAGCACCGCGTCGGCGCGATCACACGCCTCCTCGACCGAGACCGCGTAATTCAACGTCGGGAACAGCCGCTGCGCGTTGTCCAGCGCCTTGGGGTCGTACACGTTGACCGCGGCGCCGTTGAGCTGCAGCTGGCCCGCGACGTTGAGCGCGGGCGAGTCGCGCACGTCGTCGGATTCGGGCTTGAACGCCGCGCCGAGCACAGCGATATTCGCGCCAAGCAGCGACCCGCCGCAGGCCGCGCTGGCGAGCTCCACCATCCGGGTGCGCCGGCGCATGTTGATGCTGTCGACCTCGCGCAGGAAGGTCAGCGCCTGGTCGGCTCCCAGTTCGCCGGCGCGGGCCATGAAGGCGCGGATGTCTTTGGGCAGGCAGCCCCCGCCGAAACCCAGTCCGGCGTTGAGGAATTGGCGGCCGATGCGCGGGTCGTAGCCGAGCGCGTCGGCCAGCACGCTGACGTCGGCGCCCGCGGCCTCGCATACCTCGGAGATGGCGTTGATGAACGAAATCTTGGTCGCCAGAAAGGCGTTGGCGGAGACCTTGACCAGCTCCGCGGTCTGCAGGTCCGTCACCAGGAACGGCACGCCCTCGGCGAGCAGGGGGCCGTAGAGTTCGCGGACCGCCGCCTCGGCCCGCGTCGAATGCTGTTGCACGCCAAGCACGATGCGGTCCGGATGCAGGGTGTCGTGCACCGCGTAGCCCTCGCGCAGGAACTCGGGGTTCCAGGCGATCTCGACGTCGACCCCGCGTGGCGCCAACGCGGCCGCCCGGTTGTTCAGCTCGGCCGCGGTTCCCACCGGAACGGTTGATTTCCCAACAAGTACCGACGATGTCGTCAGCCGCGGCACCAGCGCGTCGATGACGGCGTAGACGTGGCGCAGGTCGGCGCCGTACTCGCCCTTCTTCTGTGGCGTACCGACCCCGAGGAAATGCACGTCGGCGAACTCGGCCGCCATGTCGTAGTCGGTGGTGAACCGCAGTCGCCCCGTCGCCAGGTTCTTCGTCAGCAGCTTGCGCAGGCCGGGCTCGTAGAAGGGAATGTCACCGCCGGCGAGCTTGGCGACCTTGCCGGGGTCGATGTCGACCCCGACGACCTCGTGTCCCAGTTCCGCCATTCCGACCGCGTGGGTGGCACCCAGGTAACCGGTGCCGAAGACGGTGCATCGCATGTAACCGGTATACGTCGCCGCGATGAGCTAACTGCATCGCCGCGCTAAGCGGGAGGCAAACGACAGGTGACAGGTGGCCCCGAACCGACTAGTGACGGCCGAACCCGCCGTGACCACCGCCGAAACCGCCGTGGCCGCCGCCGAACCCCGGAATGCCGGGGATCCCGCCGCCACCGCCGCCGCGCGGCCCGTCCTCACCGCCGCCATGACCGCCACCGACGCCGCCGCCGGGCGGCCCGCCGATGACCGGTCCACCGATGCCCGGTATCGGCAGCGGAATCGGCACAGGAATGGGCGCCACCGCGGGTGGCGGTGCGGGAGCCGGCGCGACCGGAATCGGGGCAGGCGCCGGGGCCTCGGGAACCGGAACGGGAGCGGGCGCCGCCGGGGCCGGGGCGGGCACCTGGGCCTCGGGAGCGGGTGCCGGGGCCGCCGGAGCTGGGGCGGGAGCCGCCGGTGCCGGGGCGGGCGCCGGGGCCGCGGCCGGCGCGGGGGCCGCGGGGGCAGGGGCCGGCCGGGTGGGCGCGACGACGACGTTCTGGTTCGGGCTGGGCCGGACGTTGGCCGTGGGGCGGATGGCGATCGCCAGCGAGACGACCAGCGCCACCACACCGATGACGAAGACGCCCGCCACGATGCTTCCCACCAGCCGGAAGGAGCGGCGCTCGGGATAGCCCGCGTCGACGAGCGCGGTGGCGCCGGTGTGCGCGCCGGTGTAGAGGTCGTCGACGTCGTCGGGGACGGCGCTGTAGGCGAGCGCGTCCCTGCCCAAGGTTCCCGGGGTGTCGAAGTAGCCCGGCGCGATCGCGAACGGGTTGATGGCGCCGGTGCCCGGGTCTTGGGCGTAGGCCAGCGCCGCGGTCGACGAGGAGAACAGCGGTGCGTGCGCCGAGGCCAGCGCCGCGCCTCGGGCCAGCGCGGTTTCGGGCTCCTCGGGAGCCGACAGCGGCAGCGAGGTCGCCGCCTCGAGCGCGGGCTTGATCAGCGGGATGTCGATACCGGAGCCGACGACGAACACGCCGTCCGGACGGGTCTCCATCGTCTCGGCGTGCGAAACCATCGTGGCCAGCTGGGCCACCGCGGCCTCGTCGTCGGCCGGCAGGGGCTGCCGGCGGACGTCGGCGATCGACCCGTCGGCGCTGTTGACGACCGCGAGAGTCGCGGTTTCGGGCTCGATGTAGAGCAGCGCCGTTTGCGCATAGTTGGTCTGGCTGCCGACCGCTTGGGCCAGGGCGGCCGCGGCCAGGAAGGACGAGACCAACATCACGTTCTCGACCTTGTGGGCGGCCAGCGCATCGCGCAGCGCGGCGGCCTCGATCGGGTCGGTGAAGGTGACCCCTGTCGAGGCCAGTTGGTAGCCGCCCTCGGCCGCGCCCTGACGCGTGCCCAGGATCGCGGAGACTACCTGGTCGGCCGCGCTGAGCGTTGCGGCGTCATCTTCGGGCGGAACGTCGAAGTTGTCTTCGTCGACGGTGGCGCCTTCGCCATTCTGGCCTTCGACCAGCACCATGCGGACGGCCGTCGGCGCCATTGACACCCCAAGTACGGTGTCCAAAGCTCCTCCAAGGTTCGATTGCGAGTCCTGATGTGAGGACGTGGCCGCCGCACCCCGCGAAAACGCCAGAGGTCACTGAGTCCCCACCATGTGTTCCCCTAGTCCCACGATTTTACGCGCTCGCGCGCCTTTCGGCTGGGGCTGGGACGCGGCTACGGGATCGGTAGGCCGTGTCCCAGGTGTCGATGGAGCCAGTCGTCCCACTGATCGCCATGGGAGGGGCCGGAACCCGGTTGCGGAGGGACCGGCGCGGCGGGCGGCGAAGGCGGGGCAGACTCCGGCGGCGGGATTGCCGCTGGCGGCGGGGGCGCCTGGCTGGCCGGGCCGACGACGTTTTGGGTGATATCGGGGCGCTGCGGCGCGTGCGGCCGGATGTCGACGGCCAGCGCCACCGCGAGGGCCACGACGCCGCCGACGAATATCAGCGTCACCGCGGCGACGGCCAGCACCGGTTTGCGGCTGCGGCGCTCGCCCGGGTGGGCGGCTGACCCGCGGTCGGTCGCGGTCGCCCGCGACTTCCCGGTAGTCGACTCGGCGCTGTAGGCCAGCTCGCGCCCGTCTGGCGAGGGATCCCCCGCGTAGGGCATTGCGATCGTCGACGGCGCGCCCAACTGCGCGTTGGCCGCCGCCAGTGACGCGCCGCGCGCCAGCGCCATCTCGGGTTCCTCGGGCGTGGTCACCGATAGCGTCGTCACCGCTTCGAGCGCCGGCTTGATGTACGGGATGTCGACGTCCGAGCCCACCAGGAACAACCCGTCCGGGCGGGCCCCCATCGATTCGGCACCCGAGACCATCGCGGTCAGCTTCGCCAGCGCCGCCTCGTCGCTGTCGGGCAGCGGATGCCGGCGCACATCGGCCACCGACCCGTCGGCGGTGTCGACGACGGCCAGCGTCGCGGTGCTGGGCTCGACCAGCAGCAGCGCGGTACGCGCGCAATTGGTCGCGCTGCCCGCCGCCTGAGCCAGCGCCGCCGCGGCCATGACCGTCGGCACCAGCGTGACGTTCTCGATCTTGCGGGCCGCCAACGCATTTCGCAGCGCGGCCGCCTCGGCCGCGTCGCTCCAGGTCACTCCGCTCGATTTCAGCTGATAACCGCCCTGGGCCGCGCTCTCTCGTGTGCCGAGAATCGCGGCGACAACGCGGTCCGCCGCCGCGACCGCGGTCGTCTGATCGGTGAGGTGGAAGTCGTCCTGGTCGACGGTCACCCCACCGGCAGCCTCGCCTTCGACGAGCACCATACGGACCGCCTCAGGCGCCATGGACACGCCAAGTACGACGTCCACCGCTCCTCCAAATCAATTGCCGTGCCCGTGCGACGACACCTGCGTTGCCGGGCTTAGTTATTTCGAGAATCGGCCGGATGACTTTGCAGCTCGGCCGCGCCACCCCCAAGCCGCCACCCTAGCGCGCGAAGATGGGTGCGCCCGGGCCTCGCGAGTGGGCTACTTGTGTCCCCCGCCGCCACCGCCGCTGTGGCCACCGCCACCGCCGCCGAAGCCGCCACTGCTGTGGCCGCCGCCACCACCAAGGCCGCCGCCTCCACCAAGGCCGCCGCCGCCACTGTGGCCACCGCCGAAGCCGCCACCACCGGGAGCACCGATACCACCGCCGGGTCCGCCGACGACGGGTCCGCCGCCATGGCCGCCCCCGAATAGGCCACCAGGCCCGGAGGGTGCACCGCCGCCCGAACCCGGGGTCGGAACGTGTCCGCCGCCCAGTCCGCCCGACCCGCCGGCCGGGGGCGAAACGTGCCCGCCACCGAGGCCACCGTCACCGGGGGGCGGAACGTGCCCGCCGCCGAGGCCACCGGGGCCCGAACCGGGGGGTGCCACATGCCCACCGCTGGATCCGCCCTCGCCCGAGCCGGGCGGCGGCACATGCCCACCAGTCGAACCGCCCGTACTCGAACCGGGCGGGGGCACATGCCCACCAGTCGATCCGCCCGGGCCCGAGCCGGGCGGCGGAACATGCCCACCAGTCGAACCGCCGGAGCCCTCGGGCACCGGTGATGTGCCTTGCCCAGGAGGCGTCTGGTGAGGCGGCGACTGCGGAGGCGGAACATGCACCGGCGGCTGCGGCAGCACCGGCTGTGGGGGCGACACGTGCGGCGGAGCCTGGATGACCGGCGGGCTTATTACGACTGGGTTGGGCACGCGGAGCGGCGGCACGATAACCGGCACCAGCGGCGGAATCACGACGGGGACCGGCGCCGGAGCGGGGGCCGCGGGCACGGGAGGCGCCGCGGGCAGCGGTGGCGCGGCGGGCGGCGGCGCCGCCGGCAGCGGCGCGGCAAACTGCGGAGTCATCGGCTTGGGCGCCGCCACGGGCTCCGGCGGGCTCATCTTCTGCGCCGGGGCCGACGCCTCAGCGGGCGCCGGCGGCTCCTGCGTCGGGACGATGAGGTGTTGGCCGGGCGTGGGCTGCAAAGCGACGGTGCCGGTCGTGCGGATGCCGATCGCCAACGCGATCTCGAGGGCCAACACCGCGCTGATGCCGGCGACCGCCAACCCGCTGCCGATCAGCAGGGCCGGCCTGCGCCGCGGTTGGCTTCCTTCGGGCATGAACAGTTTTTCGATGACGACGGTCGGCGAGTCAGCGTCCTCGTCCGGCACCGCGCTGTAGGCGAGCTCGTCGTCCCCGGCCTCCGGCCCGAATGGCGCGTAGAGGTATTCGGGCAGCGAGTGCTGGTCGACGGCACCGGTGCCGGGGTCCTGCGCGTAGGCCAGCGCGGCGGTCGACGAGGCGAACAGCGGTGCGTTGGCCGACGCCAGGGCGGCGCCGCGGGCCAGCGCCGTCTCCGGCTCCTCCGGCACGCTCACCGCCAGGGAGGTCGCCGTCTGCAGCGCCGGCTTCAGCGGGCCGATGTCCACGCCGGAGCCCACCACCAGCACGCCGTCCGGCGCCGCTTCCAGCTTCTCCAGGCCGGCGATCATGCCGCCGAGTTGCGCGGCTGCCTGGTCATACGACTCGGCGTAGAGCGGTTGCTTGTAGACGTCGGGGATGGACCCGTCGGAGGTCTCGACGACCGCCAGCGTCGCAGTGTCGGGCTCCACGAACATCACCGCAGTTCGCTCGTAACCCATTGCCCCGCCGACATTTTGGGCCAACGCAGTCGCGGCCAGGAAGGCCGATACCAGCATGACGTGCTCGACGCGGTGGGCGGCCAGCGCGTCGTGCAATGTCGCCGCTTCGAGCTGGTCGGTCCACGTCACGCCGATGGACGACACCTCGAGGCCGGCTTCGGCCGCGCCCTCACGGGTGCCCAGGATGGCGGCGAGCACCTGATCCGGCGCGCTCGCGGTGGCCGCTTCGTCGGCGGCGGCGACGTCGAAAACGTCTTCTTCCACGGTGGCACCGTCGGCGTATTCGCCTTCGAGGACAACCATTTGGATTGATGCCGGTGCCATCGACACCCCGAGCACGATATCCAATACAACCCCTCCAAAGGTATTGCGAGACGAACCATGGTCAGGCGGAGGAAAAAACCACGGCTATCTAAGTATCGCGCAGAAAGCAGGCGCGGGAGCGCCTCAGAACCTATGTAGTCCTTATGAAGTTCTGATAGGAGCGCGACGGCGTGGGTCCTCGCTGGCCCTGGTACTTCGAACCTACATGCGAACTGCCGTAAGGGTGTTCGGCCGGACTGGTCAACCGCAGGATGCACAGCTGACCGATCTTCATACCGGGCCACAACGTGATCGGCAGGTTGGCGACGTTGGACAGCTCCAGGGTGATGTGACCGCTGAAGCCGGGATCGATGAAACCCGCGGTCGAGTGCGTCAGCAGGCCCAGCCGGCCCAGCGACGACTTGCCTTCCAACCGCCCCGCGAGGTCCTCGGGCAGGGTGAACAACTCCAGCGTGGAGCCGAGCACGAACTCCCCCGGGTGCAGCACGAACGGCTCGCCCTCCACGGGTTCGACCAACGTCGTCAGCTCGTCCTGCTGCTTGGCGGGATCGATGTGGGTGTACCGGGTGTTGTTGAACACCCGGAACATGCAGTCCAGGCGGACGTCAATGCTGGACGGCTGCACCAAGGTGTCGTCGTAGGGGTCGATGCCCAACCGGCCGGCGGTGATTTCGGCCCTGAGGTCACGATCGGAGAGCAGCACGCGACGAGCCTATCCGCTGCTTGCCGTCGGTCGTTCAGTCGGCGAGGTACATCTCCCCGCCCTTGGGATATCCGCCGCCCGTGGTCGTGACGTGGACGTGGTCATAGTGACCGAGCCTGCTGGGTTGCGCGCCGCCGGGCGTGTAATAGACGCCGCGCCAGATCGCGTCCTGGATCCCGAAGCGGCGCGCGTTCTTCATCACGTACGCGACGATCTCGTTGCCCAGCGCGATGCCCTCGGTGCTCTGCGGGTTGGGGATCATCACATCCAGGGCCAGACCGAGCGGATGCCAGGGCAGCGGATCGGGCCGCACGCCGCCGATCTCGTGGATCTCGGGGAACGCCGCGCTGATGCTGCGGGAGACCTGGATCGTTCTCACCTGCAGGCCCTGTTCCGGGGCGAGCCCGGCGGGCAGGAAGCGCGATCTCGTGTGGTACCTCGACGCCGCGACGGGCTCGGCCATGCCGTCGCCGCGCGACACATCCGACGCGAGCACAATCGCAGTCGGCTTCGCCGCCACGATTTCTAAGCAACACGGACCGGTGTCGCCAATAACGGGGACGGGGTCGTGCCGAGGGACGAATGGGCCGCCATCTCCCGCCGCCGCGAAGAACGCTGCGGCAGGGGCCAGCAGCCCTGCCAGCAGCAGCGGTGATTTACGCCGCTTCTTGGCTAATCGGTGCCGACCCACCCAAGGCACATTACGACAAGATCACGAAAGAATAAACATCGGTTCTGGAATTTGCGGGTCAGCGGCCATTCCCCCGTCCTGCGCATTTGTGGCAGGCCTGGACGGCGCCGGGTGGGCCGCACGCCGACGGACTACTCGCCCAACGGATCTGCCTCCGGATGCTAGCCTTCGTTGTCGACAGCGCCGATGTAGTTCAATGGCAGAACATCAGCTTCCCAAGCTGAATACGCGGGTTCGATTCCCGTCATCGGCTCCATAGTTTCCGCTAGGCGGGGGCGGCAGTCTCGCCGTCCCGTCGGTTCAGCCGTGGCGTCTCCTCCCGTCTCACTCCCGCACTCGACGTTGTTTGCTACAACGCTGGCCGGGGAACGTCCTAATGAAACGCTGTCACATCGCTCAGGCTGTGCATCTGGGTGTAGCAAGGGGGGAACCATGAACGAGCCGACTCCGCAAAATCAACCGCCGCCCGGTACACCGCCGCAGCAGGGCTATCCCGGGTACCCGCAGCAATACTCGCAACAGCCTTACGGTTACCAGCAGCCAAAGAAGCGGCGGGTCTGGCCCTGGGTGCTCGGCGGTGTGCTCTTAGTGATGTTGCTGGGCATGGGCGCATGCGTGGCGTTTGTCGGCGGCGTCGCGAACAACATCGACAAAGAATCGAAACGCCAAGTCACTGTTACCTACGAGGTCACTGGCTCCGGTAACTCGGTAGCCGTTACATACTCGGGCCACGACTTCAATACAGCTCAAGACACCGGCGTTTCGCTGCCCTGGACGAAGCAAGTCACGGTCGACGGCCTTGGGAAGACCGTTTCGCTCACCGCTACGAATGGACCGGATAGTAATGGCACAGTCACGTGCCGCATAAGTGCCAACGGCAAGGTGCTCGCAGAGCAGACGTCAAGCGGGCCGTTCGCTACCGCAAACTGCATCGGCAATGCCGGGAATGCCTAGCCACGCAATAGGACGACGTTGGCGCATGTGCCGATTGCCTCCAGCCGAACTAGCCCACCACGTTCGGTTTGCTGATGAGTCGGAAGGCCCAAGCGGAACCGCGGATCCGCTAGTCCCAGATGCAGTGGACGCCGTCGAAAGTCGACCCGCCCCCGACAGCCCGTGCTTTCGCATTCGCGACGGCGTCATCGGCGTTGCCAGCGATTCCCCAGTGATAGTCTTCGGCGTCCTCCACCAGCGCCAAGCACGGCGTACCGGAGGCAATGACGTGACAATTTGGCCCGTACGTGTCTCTGCAGGCGGCTAAGGCCTGGGCTTCCGCGGTGCCCCGGCTTCCTGGACCCCAGCTCCAGTGGGTGTGGTTCTCAAGGTCGGAGGCCGCAACGGCCACCCATCCCGGGTCGGAATGAGCCACCGGGGCGGCAACGATGCCCACGCTTACCAATAGTGCACCGACACCGGCGGTCGACTTGTTGTTCATCGGTACCCCCACGTTGAGCGGATACCGTGAGCCTCCTGTCACGGCGACCTATCAACTAGGGACCTTGGCCCCCAAACGAGGAGCTCATGGTCACTGAGGCGATCGGGCACTGCCGCGATGGGGCTCCACTTACAGCGGCGATGTCCTACTTCTCTTCGACCGGCCGCCACACAACGTCCACGTCGTCTTCCACGAGCGTGACCAGGGCCAGAGTGACGCCGTCGGCATCCGAGAACTCCACTTCGTAAGCGGGGCGACCGTTTTGGCGCGGGTACTTCGTGTACTCCATGACGACGGTCCCCCGTGCACCGGCCGGAAGGTCGTGCTCAGGCAGAGGCCGCAGCAATTGGACTACGTCGAATTCTTGCGGCCTCAACCCTGTTCCCTTCGTCAAGCCGGGCTCAGTTGCGCTCGCGCCCCTCTCCCCCGAACCCCCAGCGCATGGCCGAATTCTCGAACTAAACCGCCGTGGCCGAAATGTGACCGAGGCTTGACCAAATGCTAACGCGCCCTTGCGCTTCCGCTGGTCAACGGGGAATTACGATCCCTATTACAACTCTGTCAGTTAAAAGGAATCGGAGCCATGCGGGCGGACGTTCGGTGTGTTCTTGCGGTGGTCGGGGTCGCTGCGAGCGTGGTTGCGGGGCCGGCTGGCACCAGCATGGCGGCGGCGAGCCTGCCGCACGACTTCACCATCGCGTCGGTCCTGCCCGCGCGGGACGCGACGGTAGGTGTGGCGCACCCCGTGGTGGTGACGTTCGACGCACCTGTCGCCAACCGGCACGCCGCCGAGCGCGCCATCGGAGTCAAGTCGACGCCCGCGATGACCGGGAGATTCGAATGGCTCGACAACAAAGTCGTGCAGTGGGTTCCGGATCACTACTGGCCGGCGCACACCACCGTGGCGCTTGCGGTGGACGGCCAGCCCACGGAATTCAAAACGGGCCCCAAGGTCGTCGGGGTCGCCAACATCACGGACCACACTTTCAAGGTGAGCGTCGACGGGGTCGATGCGACCCCCCCACCTACTCCCCACCACCGACCCCACTTCGGCGAAGAGGGCATGCTGCCGGCTTCGATGGGCAGGCCGGAATTCCCGACGCCGGTGGGTAACTACACCGTTTTGTCCAAAGACCGCTCGGTGCTTATGGATTCGAGCAGCGTTGGCATTCCCGTCGACGACCCCAATGGCTACATGCTCAACGTCGATTACGCCGTCCGGATCACCAACCGCGGCCTCTTCGTGCATTCCGCCCCGTGGGCGGTCAACTCACTGGGGCTGGAGAATGTCAGCCACGGCTGCATCAGCCTCAGCCCCGAAGACGCCGAGTGGTACTACAACACGGTCAATGTCGGCGACCCGGTGATCGTCAAGCAGGACCTCTGGGAGCGGCCTCCTTCCTGAGGAGGGCCCCACTCAATCACCCTGAGCGCAAGTCCTTTTCCCCTGGGCTCGGCCCCTGTCCCTCGCCCGAGTGTGAAGCTAGTTTCACACTCGCGGTCGACTGTGAAACTAGCTTCACGCTCGACGGCTGAAGAGGCTCAGCCCCCGCATACGAAAGGACCCGCTGGCGACGGCCAGCGGGTCCTTGTCGGTCGAGAGGGGGATCAGTGCGAAGGACCGGGGGCGACGGGCTGACCGGGCTGGGGCCCGCCGCTCGGCGCCGGCCCCGTCGGTGCGTCCTTGACGCCGGACATGTCGATGAGCGGGGCCCCGGCGGCCGCGTCGAGGGGAGCACCGGCCGCCAGACCACCGAGGGCCACCAGCGGAGCGCCGGCGGGAACCACCGGAGCGATCGGCAACGGCGCGCCCAGCGGCAGCGGCGCACCCAGCGGCAACGGCAACGGTCCGCCCAACGGCACCGGCAGCGGAGCGCCCACCGGCAGCGGGCCCGGCACGGCCAGGGGGACACCCGCCATGTCGGTCAGCGGCGCGCTGGCCGTGCAGACCTCCGCGGTCGGCGCACCGCCCGCAGCCGCGGCCCCACCGGCACCGGCGGCACCGGGTCCGCCGGCTAACGGCGGACCGGCCTCACCGGCCTGCCCCTGGATGCAGGCGTAACCGCCCGTCTTCAGGGGAGCGGCCGCCGCAGCCGGGCTCAATGCAAGTGCGGCTCCGCACAACCCAAGGCTGGCAACTACTTTCACGTTGAACCGATCGACGATCGCCATCAGCGTCGACTCTCCTTTATTCGCGCTCACATAACCATCTGGTGCAGCAGAACCGCGTAGCCGTCTTTCGACGACGAGCCAATTGTGGTCACGCGACATGAAACGCCGGACGCGCCGCACCGCGCCGTTTCCAAACGGTGACGTCACAAGGGCGTCACGGGTGAGAGGCCTTTGCCGAGCGGAGCTACGGCCCGCCCTTCGAGTCACATTGAGCCAATTTTTGCGCAGCTCATTCACAGGGAATTTTCGGTGGCACGAGATGTACAGGAGGTTGTATGGAAGTGAACAATAGGGAACTACGGGGTTAACGGACAGGAGAAGGAGCCATGACAGCACAGCGGCTCTGCAGCCGATTCCTGAGCACAGCGCTGGCGGGGGGCTCACTCGTGGTCGCCGGGGTGATGGCGGCCGGCCCGGCCCAGGCAGACGCGACCACTTTCATCAACGACCTGCACAAAGCCGGCATCCACGCGGTCAGCGGCGGTGACGCGGCGCTGGTCCAGATGGGCCTGAGCGTCTGCCAGCAGCTGTCGTGGGGCGCTCCCCCGTCGCAGATCGAGGGCCTGGCGGTGCAGCGCTCCGACAGCAGGCAAGGCGCCCACGGGATCACCCCGCAACAGGCCGACGCCGTCGTCGAGGCCGCCGTGCAAGATCTGTGCCCGGACGCCTGAGCGAACCTGCGCCACGGGTCTTTGCCGACAATTCATCCTCGGGATCGATCTTCCCAGCGTGTTTCGCCCTGTTTTCGTGTAAGAGTGCATCATCGGCGATCGGGCCCGGCACGAAGGAGAGACACGGATGGCAGCACAGCGGCGCTACGGCCGGTTCATGGGAGCAGCCCTCGCAGGGGGCCCACTTCTGGCCGCGGGGATCGGGTGGGCCAGCCCGGCGCGGGCCGACGCGACTGCCTTCATCAATGACCTGCACAACGCCGGCATCCACGCCGTCAACGGCGGCGACGACGCGCTGTTGCAGATGGGCGCGGACTTGTGCCAACAACTTTCCTGGGGCGCCTCCCCGCAACAGCTGGAGGGGTTGGCGATCCAACGTTCGGACGCCGACCAGGGCACCGGCGGGATCAACGGTCGCCAGGCCGCGGACGTCGTGATTTTTGCCTTGCGCGATCTGTGCCCTAACGCTTAGCGGTGAGCTAAGTTCCGGGGATGGAGCTGAGCGCGCGCAACCTGAGCGCCCTCAACATCCCCGTCCCGGCCTACGACCGCAGCCAAATAGGCGTCGGCATCGTGCATTTCGGTGTCGGCGGCTTCCACCGCTCCCACCAGGCCATGTACGTCGACAGGTTGCTCAGCGATGGGCTGGCCCGGGACTGGGGAATCTGCGGCGTCGGCGTGCTGCCCGGTGACCGGCGCATGCGCGACGTGCTGCGCGCCCAGGACTACCTCTACACGTTGGTCCTCGAACATCCCGACGGCACCCGACAGCCGCGGGTCATCGGCTCGATCGTCGACTTCCGTTACGCGCCAGACGATCCCGAAGCGGTGATCGAACTGCTCGCCGCCCCCACGACCCGCATCGTCTCGCTCACCATCACCGAAGGCGGCTACCGCCCGCCGCTGAGCGACGTGTTCCCCTTGGTGGCAGAAGGATTGAACCGGCGGCGGAAACAGGGCCTGCCCTCCCCCACGATCGTCTCGTGCGACAACATCGTCGAGAACGGGAGCGTGGCCCGGCAGGCGTTCATGTCAAGCGCCGAGCGGCTCGATCCCGCACTCGCGCAGTGGATGTGCGAGCACACCAAGTTCCCCAACTCGATGGTCGACCGCATCACTCCGGTCACCACTGGCGACGTGATCGCCCGGCTGGATTCCGAGTTTGGCGTGCAAGACGCGTGGCCGGTGGTCGCCGAGCCGTTCGTCATGTGGGTCCTCGAGGACGATTTCGCCGACGGCCGGCCGCCGCTGGATAAGGCCGGCGTCCAACTGGTCGACGACGTGTCGCCGTACGAGGCGATGAAGCTGCGGCTGCTCAACGCCAGTCATCAGGGCCTGTGTTACTTCGCCTACCTGGCCGGCTATCGGCTGGTGCACGAGGCCGCCCAGGACCCACTGATTGCCCAATTCCTGGACCGCTACATGGAATCCGAGGCGATGCCGACCCTGGTGCGCGTCCCGGGGTTGACCGACTTCAAAGCCGGGCTCATCCCCCGGTTCGCCAACGCCTACGTGCGCGACACGGTCGCCAGGTTGTGCGCCGACTCGTCCGACCGCATCCCGAAGTGGCTGCTGCCGGTGGTCGCCGACAATCTGCGGCGCGGCGGCCCGGTGCGGCTGGCCGCGGCGATCGTCGCCAGCTGGGCGCGCTACGCCGAGGGCGTCGACGAAGAAGGCCGGCCGATCGAGGTGACGGACCGGCTCGCCGACACGCTCGTCCCGATCGCCCGCTCCCAGCGCGAGGACCCGGCCGCGTTTCTCGCCAACCGTGCGGTGTTCGGTGACCTCGTCGACCAACCGCGCTTCCTCGAGCCGTACCTGTGGGCGCTGGATTCGCTGCACCGGCACGGCGCGCGCGCCACGTTGCGGGCACTCGTCGGGGCCGACGAATGACGCTGGTCGCCGGCATCGACTCGTCGACACAGTCCTGCAAGGTGCTGATCTGCGATGCCGCCACGGGCGAGGTGGTCCGCGGGGGCGCCGCCGCACATCCAGACGGGACCGAAATCGACCCGGCCGCATGGGAAGCCGCCGCCCTGGCGGCTATCGAGGCGGCGGGAGGACTGGACGGCGTCGAAGCCGTCGCCGTCGGCGCGCAGCAGCACGGCATGGTGTGCCTCGACGAGGCGGGCGCGGTGGTGCGGCCCGCGCTGCTGTGGAACGACGTGCGTTCGGCCGACGCGGCGCGCGCGCTCGTCGACGAGCTCGGCGGCCCACACGCATGGGCGCAAGCCGTCGGCGTCGTGCCGCTGGCCGCGATCACGGTGGCCAAGCTGCGCTGGCTCGCCGACCACGAGCCGCGGCACGCGGACCGCACGGCGGCCGTCTGCCTGCCGCACGACTGGCTGACGTGGCGGTTGCGCGAGGACACCGACCCCGCGGCGCTGACCACCGATCGCAGCGATGCCAGCGGCACCGGTTATTACGACGCCGCGAGCGGCGCCTACCGCGTCGACCTGCTCGAGCTCGCCCTGCGCGGCCGCCGCCCGCGGCTGCCCACCGTGCTGGGCCCGTCAGGCGTAACATTAAGTGGTACAACCACATTCGGCGCTGGCCTCGGGGACAACGCGGCCGCGGCGCTGGGCCTGGGCGCCGACGAGGGTGACGTCATCGTCTCCGTCGGGACGTCGGGGGTGGTGGCCGCCGTCACCGCCGACCCGGTCCGCGACGACGCCGGTTTCGTCGCGGGATTCGCCGACGGCACCGGGCGCTACCTCCCGCTGGTGTGCACGCTCAATGGCGCGCGGGTGCTGGAGGCGGCGGCCGCGATGCTGGGGGTCGACCACGACAAATTGTCAAAGCTCGCGCTGGCGGCGCCGCCGGGCAGCGCGGGCCTGGTCCTGGTGCCCTACCTGGCGGGTGAGCGAACGCCTAACCGCCCCAACGCCTCTGGCGCGCTACACGGCCTGCGGGTCGCGAACGCGATGCCGGCCAACCTGGCCAGGGCCGCCGTGGAGGGGCTGCTGTGTGCGCTGGCCGACGGCCTGGCCCATCTGGCCGCCCATGGCGTCGTCACGCGCCGCATCCTGCTGATCGGCGGCGGCGCGCGATCGCGGGCGCTGCGCGAGATCGCGCCCGCGGTGTTCGGCGTACCCGTGCTGGTGCCGGTCCCCGCGCAGTACGTCGCGTTGGGCGCCGCGCGGCAGGCGGCGTGGGCGCTGAGTGGATCGACACGACCGCCCGGCTGGAACCCGCCGCGGACCGACGAATACACCGCCGACGCTGCGCCCGAGGTGCTGGAGCGCTACGCGCAGGTGCGGGACTTGACCGAGGGGGCCTAGTCGCAGGGGCGGAACACCGGAAGCACCCGGTATTTGGCGGTGAAGCTGGCCTTCTCGTATTCGTCGCCGACCTCGCCGTCACACGCGATGACCGTCGGGCCGTCGACCGCGACGAAGCTGAATTCCGGCACCTGCAGCTCGTGATAGAGCGGGCTGCGCTCCAACCGCCCCAGCGCGAGCGCGGTCAGGATCCTGGTCCGCGACCACCTCCGGCCCGCGTCGAGCATGCGGACATCGATCAGTCCGTCGTCCATCCGGGTCCGCCGCGACGGGGCGAACCCGGTCGGCAGGTACAGCGAATTGCCGAGGAAGAACAGCGACGTCAGCAGCGTCTTGTTGTCGTACGAGATACGGACGGGCTGGTCGCGACGCAGCGTGTGCAGCATCGCGTACAGACCCGCCAACGGCTTGCCGATGCGCTTCTCCAGCTTCTCGCGCTGCTGCACGAAGGTCGGATAGGCCCCGATGCTCGCCGTGTTGAGGACCATCTGGCTTTCGTTGAGGCACACCAGGTCCACGCACGACACGCTGCCGCGGCGGATCGCGTCGACCGTCTTGGCCACCGTGTCGCAGCCGATGTCCTTGGCGAAGTGGTTGAACGTGCCGGCGGGAAACACCGCCAGCGGCAGCCCCGACTCGATGGCTACCCCCGCCGCGGCCGCCACCGTGCCGTCGCCACCTCCGACCGCAAGCACCTCGGCGCTCGCGGCCGCGTCGCGCAAGACCTCCGCCGGGTCGTCGTCGGGGCCCAGCTCCCGAATGTCCACCTTCGGCAGCGCCTCGCGTACCTCGTCGACGACGCGGGCGCCGGTGCCGCTGCCCGATTCGGGATTGATCACCAGCACCACTCCGGAACCGTCGGGCCGTTCGGGCGTCTCGACCCGCAGCGGTTCGGTCTTGGGCAGGGCGGTCTCGACGATCGGCGGGACGAGCCGACCGCCCAGCACCGCCAGGCCCGCCCCGATGCCGAACCCGGCGATGACGTCGCCCGGGTAGTGCGCGCCGGTCGCCACCCGCGACAGCCCGACCAGCCCGGCCAGCAGCGCCAGCCCGAAGCCCAGCATCGGATTCTCCAAACCGACCCCCACGGCGAACGCGGCCGCGCTGGCGGAGTGCCCCGACGGGAAGGAATTCGACGTCGGCCGGCGGCGGACCTGCCTGACCAGCGGCACCAATTCGTACCCGGGACGCGGGCGGCGGCGGATGCGTTTGGCGACCTGGTTGGTGACCAGGCTGGTGGCCGCCAGCGTCACGACGCCGCGTGTCGCGCCGCGCTGGGCGCTCGGCTTTCCCGAGGCCATCATGGCCGCGGCGATGGCGAACCACAGCTTCGAGTTGTCGGCCGCCCGGGTCAGCGGCGGCATGACCATGTCCAGCAGCGGGGTGTCGGTCTCGGCGATCGCGTCGAAGATCTCCCGGTCAAGGGTGCCGAGCCCCCGGGTGATCTGTTCGATGCCGCGCGCGCGTCGCTTGGGCCGCCAGTTCATTCGCTACACCCTAAATTGGTTGGCGGACATGGACGCACCGGGCTACTTCGAGGCATGGCGGGACAACGCCGTGCGGCTGGGCGTGTCCTCGGACGTCGTCGCGGAGATCGCTCGGCGGCACGCCATCGTCCCGGACACCTTTCGATCGCTCGGGCGGCTCGCGGAGATCAAGGATCCGGCCGGCAAATCCTTCTTCCTGCTGCCCCGGGGCACCAGCGGTGGCGACGCCCGCGCGGCGGTGCTGAGCACCTACATCCTGAACGCGGGTACCGGCTACGGCAGCAACCGGGCGTGGCGCACCGATTTCCGCCCGACGCCCTACAGTGCGGCGGAAATCACACGGATCATGTTGCGGCAGAACGCAAATAGCTGGACCTACACCCGCGACGTCGGGTTCGTCGACCGCAACGGCGGGCGCCTCGTGACGACGCCCAACGGCATCCTCATGGGCCTGGGCGGCAACTGGATCCAACGGCAGTTCTGCCGGCGGGCCGGCACCACGTGGGGCGACATCTTCATGGTCAACATGGGCGCCGTCACCGACCCCGCCGGCTGGCTTCGCCGCATCATCGAGTCCGGGCACGCCTGGTACGTGCACACCGACGGCAGGCCGGTGGAGAGCCGGCTCGACCTGGACCGGGTGGTGCACCACGAGGAGCGGCACTGCCGGCAGTGGGCGGCGAAGGGCTACGTGGGCATGCTGGCCGATTACGGCCGGGAGCTGGTCCGCGAATACGCCTTCGGCGCGATCAACCGGCTCGAGGAGGAGGCCGGCCTGACCGACGGCGGCTATAGGGCGTCGATCCCGTGGTAGAGCACCATCGCGCCGATCAGGACCAGGACCGCCGCGAGCAGAGCGGCGTTGTTGCGGTCCATCCAGTCTTTGAGCTTCGCGAGCGTGTCGTCGAGACGGCTGCCCGCCGCCGCGTAGGCCAGTATCGGGATCGCGACGCTTGACGCCGCGATGGCGACGAAGAACGCGGCGGCCACCCAGTCACCGACGAGGCCGAGCCCGGCGGTGCCGATGCCCAGCCCGGCCGGGATGCAGATGAGCACCACGTCCGGCCGCACCACGGCCAGCACCGCCCCCATGATCCCGGCCCGGGCCGGGGTGATGGTGGCGAACGAGCGCATCCAGGCCGGCGATTCGGCGTGGCCGTGCCGGTTCAGCCATTTGTAGATGCCGTACACGATCAGCGCCGACCCCAGCACCACGCGCAGCCACGACGACCACCGCGGCGGCGACTTGTCCAGGCCGCCGAGCAGGTGGGAGGCCGCGACGGAAAGCGCGGTCAGCGCGGCGAGGGTCAGCGCCCAGCCGCTGAGAAACGCCAGGCCGCTCGGCCGCGGCCGCGGCGCCTGCAGCACCAGCACCGCCGGGATGACGGTGAGCGGCGACAGCGAGATGACCAGCCCAAGCGGAACGAGCCCCGTGAGCACGGTGCACCAGCTACCTGCCATGGGCAGCAATCTACAGGGCGCGAATCCCGTTGTAGAGCACCATCAAACCGATCAGGACGAGGATGACGGCGAGCAGGGTGGCGTGGTTTTCCTCCATCCACACTTTGAGGCGTTCCAGCGCATCGTCGAGCCGGTCGCCGGCGCCGGCATACGCCAGGATCGGGATGGCGACCGTGGACGCGGCGATGACGAGAAACACTGCCCCGGCGACCAGCTGGCCGGCCGCCCTGAGGCTGCTGCTGCCGATGGCCAAGCCGGCCGCCGCGCACATGATCAGCACCTCGGGTCGCAGCACCACCAGCACGGCCCCGGTCAGCCCGGCGCGTGGCGGGCTGAGCGTGGAGAACGACCGCATCCAGCGCGGCATGCTGCCGTGACGATGCCGGGTCAGCCACTGGTAGGCGCCCAACGCGATCAGTGCCGACCCCAGCGCCACCCGCACCCACGACGCCCACGTCGGTGGCGCCCGGTGCAGGCCGCCGAGCAGCGCCGAGCCGCTGACGAACGCCGCGGTGAGGGCGGCCAGGCCCAGGACCCATCCGGCGAGGAAGGCGAGACTGGCCGGCCGCGGCCGGGGGGCGTGCAAGACCAGCACTGCCGGAACGACCGTGATCGGCGAGAGCGCGATGACGGCCGCCAGCGCGATGAGCTTTGTCAGTACGGAACCCCAACTTGCGTCCACGGGCAGCCATCATCGCATTCGCCCGACGCGGCCGCAGGGGTCCGGCGTAAGCGCCGCCCTCAGAACGGCTTTCGGCGCAAGGTCCAGGCGGGCACCCAGTGCGTCACGGTTTTGCGCTGGGAGCCGTAGACGACCGGGTAGGTCACCAGCCCCCACCAGTCGCCCTGCTCGCAGAGACCCCAGCAGCTGAGCAGGCCCTCGACGACCTTGTGCAGTTGCAGCCCGTTGGGTTGATACCGGCCGGAGCGGTGCGGCTCACGCGGGAAGAGCACCGTCAGGTCCACCAGGACCGTGATCGGCGGGCGCACGACCCGGAACGGGCTGCGGACCGGTTGGCCGTTGTACCCGATGGACGCGAACTGCCCCATCGATCGATCATACGTTCGAATAGCCGAGGTTTGCCGGATTCTCCGTTTTCGATCCCGCGCCCGGGCCGGTCGATATAGTCGGCTCAGCTACGAAGGGGAGGTCCAGATGAAGATGGCTTGCGCCGCTGGTCTATTGGCGTTTGCCGGGCTGCTCACCACCGGGGTGGGTGTGGCCAGTGCCGACGAGGTAGAGGTCGAAGGCAACTACTCGAGCCAGTCCGGTTGCGAGGCGGATGCCCCGCACGTGGAGATCACGCACAACGACCACCTGTACACCCATTGGGACTGCCGCCTGGGCTCCGACGGGTTCTGGCACGTCTGGTTGCTCAACTGACCGTCGACCAGCGACGGACCGGGGATCTGCTTCTGGCACCATAGCGACGTGCGGAACCCGCTTCGCCGCCCGCCGGCCGGGCTGGACCCGCTGCTGGTCGGGGTGCTCTCCGTCGCGGTGAGCATGGGCGGCGCGGGCCGCCCGTCGTTCTGGTACGACGAGGCCGCCACCATCTCGGCCGCATACAGTCGATCGCTCGCCCAGTTGTGGCGGATGCTGGGCAATGTCGACGCCGTGCACGGCCTGTACTACCTGCTCATGCACGCCTGGTTCCAGGTTTTCCCGCCCACCGAGTTCTGGTCGCGCGCGCCCAGTGGCCTGGCCGTCGGGGGCGCCGCCGCGGGAATCGTGGTGCTGGGCAAGCAGTTCTCGTCGCGCACCGTCGCGGTGGCCTCGGGCGTCTTCTGCGCCGTCTTGCCGCGGACAACGTGGGCGGGCATCGAGGCCCGCCCCTACGCGCTGTCGATGATGGCCGCCGTGTGGCTGACGGTGTTGCTCGTACGCGCCGCACGCCGCGACTCCGGTTGGCTGTGGGCGGCCTACGGCCTCGCCTTGATCTCGTCGATTGCGCTCGACGTGTACCTCGCACTGTTGGTCGGGGCGCACTTGACGCTGGTCATCGTGTCCCGTGGCGCGCGAAGGGTTTTGCTGCGGTTCACGATTGCGGCGACCGCCGGGGTCTGCGCCATGGCGCCGTTCTTGGTGACGGTCGCCGGGCAGGCGCATCAAATCAGCTGGATCGCACCGATCGGTCGCCGGACGCTGGAAGACGTTGTGGTGCAACAGTATTTCGAACGCAGCCCCCCGTTCGCCGTGCTGTCGGCGCTGGTGATCGCGGGGGCTATTGCGTTGTGGCTCAGCAAGTCCGCGCGACCAGCGCGCGGCGATGGGCAGCTGCTGGGCCTCGCGGTCGCGTGGATCGCCCTACCGACCGCGGCCATCCTGATCTACTCGGCGCTGGTGCACTCGATTTACACACCGCGCTACCTGACGTTCACGGTGCCGGGAATGGCGCTGATCCTGGGCGTCTGCGCCGCCGCGGTGACCATCCGGCCCTGGCTGACGGCGGCCGTCGTCACCCTTTTCGCCGTCGCCGCCGCCCCGAATTACCTTCTAGTGCAGCGAAACCCGTACGCCAAGTACGGGATGGACTACAGCCAGGTGGCGGATCTGATCACCACCCAGGCGGCGCCGGGCGATTGCCTGCTGGTGAACGACACCGTGACATTCATGCCCGCCCCGATGCGCCCCCTGATGGCGGCGCGCCCCGATGCCTACCGCAAGCTGATCGACCTCACGCTGTGGCAGCGGGCGACCGACCGCAACGACGTCTTCGACACCAACCTGATCCCCGAGGTCGTCGCCGCGCCTCTCAGCCATTGCCGCGTGGTCTGGATCATCACGCAGGCCGACGAATCGATGCCCGCCCACGATCAGGGCCCGGCGCTGCCGCCCGGTCCGCGCTACGGGGCGACCCCCGCCTTCGCGGTGCCGCACGATCTGGGCTTCCGGCTCGTCGAGCGCTGGCAGTTCAACCTGGTGCAGGTGTTCAAAGCGACGCGGTGATCACCAGATGCGGATGTAGTCGACCAGCATGGACGCGGGGAAGGTACCCGCCGCCGGATCGCCGGCGCCCACCCCGCCGACGGCGAGGGTGAACATGGGCGTCATCCAATAGCCGGGGAGGTTGAACGGCCACCGGAAGTCGTCGGGAGCGCCGCCGTGGACGTGGATGGGCTTGTTGGGGACCTTGAAGTACTCGGCGCCGTCTCGCGAGAACTCGAAACCCTCTTCGCCCCAATGCATTCGCCAGGTGTGCCAGCCGCCGTCGACCAGGCCGGGGATGGACTTACCCTCCCAGGTCTTGCCGTTGGACGCCGCGTGGACGGTGGTGCCCGGGGCCCACTGCCCGTTGCCGTACCACTCGAAGATGTCCACCTCGCCGTCGGGCAGCGGGTCCTCGTTGACACCCCAGAACGAGGGCCACAGGCCGGGATACAGGCAGTCGAGCTTGATCCGCGCTTCCCACGTCTGATTGATCATGCTCCGGAAGTTGCCGCGCAGCTTGCCGCTGTAATAGGTGTTGTTCAGCAGATCGTGGGTGGCGCACAGGACGAGGTTGGAGTGCCCGTCCTGGAACACGTTTTGGCGGTCGTCGCGATAGATGCCCTCGACCGGCGGGAAGACGTCGTCCTGCCAGGTCTGGATCGTCCACTTGCCGGGATCGGGGGGCGAGCCCGCCGGCCCGTCGAACTCGTCGGCGAAGATGTACGGGCCACCCGGACCGGCCGACGGCGGCGCCTGGGGCGCCGAGGGTGTGGCCCAGGCACCCGGCAGGCGCATCGCAGCCCCCAGCATGCCGAGCCCCGAGATCAACATCATGCTGCGACGATCCATTTGCAACCCACCAATCGTGAAAGCCGTGTGTCAACCCAAGCCCGCCACCCCAGGCAACTTTTGCAAACGGTGTTATGAAACCACGCGGCGGGGTGCCGCGCAGCCCACACCCGGCCCGTGGCGGCGAGTTTTTCCGTGCGCAGAAGGGTGCCGACTCAGCCGGAAGCGGGTTCGCTGAGCTTGACCAGCGTCTTGCCGATGTTGACTCCGGTGAACAGGCCATTGAGGGCGTCTACGCACGATTCGATGCCGTCGAAAATGGTTTCCCGGTGCTTGAGCCGGCCTTCGGCCTCCCACTGCCGGAGCGCGGCGAACGCCTCGTCGAAGCGGCCCCACTGGTCGAGGGCGTTGAACCCCTGCATCAAGGCGGTCTTGGACAGCAGGTTCACGTAGTTGGCCGGCCCCGGGTGCTCGCCGGTGAGGTAACTGGAGATGACGCCGCACAGGACGACGCGGGCACGCGGAGCCAAGCGGCCCAGCACCGCGTCGAGGATCGGCCCGCCGACGTTGTCGAAGTACACGTCGACGCGCCGCGGGCAGTGCTGCTTGAGCGCCGCCGCGAGGTCGTCGTTCTTGTAATCGATGCAGGCGTCGAACCCGAAGTGCTCCACCACCGCCCGGCACTTCTCCGGCCCGCCCGCGATGCCCACCACCCGGGCGCCGGCGATCTTGGCGATCTGGCCCGCCACCGATCCGGTGGCGCCCGCGGCCGCCGAGACCACGACCGTTTCCCCGGCCTTGGGCCGCCCGATGTCGGTCATCCCGAAATAGGCGGTGGCGCCGGTCGGCCCGTACACCGACATGATCGCCAGTTGGTCGTCCTCGCCCGGGATGGGCGTGCTGAACAGGTCGTCGCGGATGATCGCGTACTCGGAGAAGCCGGTCAGCGTGGTGACGACGTCGCCGACGGCATAGGCATCGCAGCGCGACGCGACCACCTCGCCGATCCCGGCCGCGCGGATGACCTCGCCCAGCTGCACCGGCGGAAGGTAGCCCGGCTGGTCGTCGAGCCACGTGCGGGCGGCGGCGTCGATCCCTACGTAGGTGGTGCGCAGCAGCGCCTCCCCGTCCGCCGGTTCGGGCGCCGCGGTGGTGACCAGCTCCGTGTCACCGGGCTGAACAAGCCCCGTGGGGCGGCGACGCAACAACACCTGACGGTTCGGCAACTCGGGCACGATGCAGAAACTACCGAACCGCCCGAAATCAGCCGCGGGAATGGCATATTCAATCGATGGCAGCAGACGACGACCCGGAGGAGCGGATCCGGGAACTCGAGCGCCCGCTCGCCGAGGCGGCGCAGGCATCCGAAGCGGGTAGTGCGCATCCCGCCGGCCAGGCCTATTCGCCCGGGCCGCCGGGCCCTCCGCCGCCACCGCCCGCGTGGACCTACGGCGGCGCGCCGCCGCAGCGTCCCTCCGGCAATCGCATGTGGTGGATCCTGGGCACGGTCATCGTCATCGGCATGCTGGCCCTCGCCGGCGGCATCGCCGCCTTCGCGGCCCACCAACTTTCCGGTGTCCGCTCGATCATCAGCTCCCCGCCGACCATCACCTTCGGTCCCCCGGGTGGCACCGCACCGTCGACCACCCGGACCACAACACCCGGGCCGTCGACCTCACCGGTACCGGCGCCGGGCGACAAGATCAGTGTCTCCGGGGTCGGCGAGAACCGGACGATCGCGTGCAACGACAACATCGTGATCGTCCGCGGCGTGTCCAACACGGTGGTGATCAGCGGCCACTGCGCGAGCCTCACCGTGTCGGGCATGCAGAACCAGGTCACCGTCGACGCCGTCGACAGCATCGACGCCTCCGGCCTGAACAACAAGGTCACCTACCACTCGGGCGCGCCGAAAGTCAGCAACGCGGGTAGCGCGAACGTCGTCCAGCAGGGCTGAGATTCAGGAAGGCTCGCCGGGTTCCTCGTCAGGGGAATCGTCGTCAAGAACGCTGACCGCGATGCCGTAGGGCAGGAACCGCACCTTGCGCTGGGGGTCGACGTTGTTCTTGTTGGCCCGCAGCGCGTCGAGCTCGGTCGCATAAACCTGTTCGACGTGCGCGCCGCCGTTCGCGTCCACCGTGTAGATGGCCCAGACCCCGTCTCCGGCCTCGCCGGTGGTCTCGGGCTCCTGGCGGGGGCGCCGCGACAGGTCTTCGAAGAGCGACGACCACCCGGTCCGGGCTCCTGGCGCCGCGACAAACTTGCTGACCCGCTCGAACATGTCGCGCAGCCCCTCGCTGCCCTCGCGGATCACTCGATCGAACTCGTCGGGATCAAATCCGAACGCACCGTATTCGCCCACGCGACCTCCTCGCCGCTCATGTCGTCACCGCCCAGTGTGCGCGCACTCGCGGCCGGGCGCCACGCCCTTACGGCGCCGGCGGCGGGGGCGGCGCCGGCGGGGTGATGGGAATCGGCACCGTGACGAACGGGAAATGCAGGTACATCGTCACCGGCGGCTGCGCGGGCGCGGCCGGTGGCGGAGGCGGCGGGGCCGCCGGGGCCGGCGCGGGAGCCGGCCGCTGGGCCGGCGGGGGCGTGTACTGCGGGGCCGGCCGGCTCGGAGCGCGGTAGACCGGAGCCGCCGGCGGCGGCTTCTGCGTTTGTGGCGCCGGCTGCTCGGCGACCGGCGGGGCGGGCTGCGGGGCGGCCACCCCGGGCGGGGGGGGGGGGGGGGGCGCGGGGGCGGGTGGCTGCGCCGCCGGCGCCGCGCTCGGCGGTGCGGCCGGCACCTGCTTGGCCGGGGTGGCGACGCTGACCCGCGGGTTCTGCGGCGCGGTGGATCCCGGCCGATCGGAGGCCAGCGAAAACAGCACCACGCCGGCGACCACCGCGGCGATCCCGGCCAGCGCGCTTCCGGCGAGGAACATGGGTCTGCGCCTGCGCGGGGTCACGTCGTCCTCGTCGGCGACGGCGCTGTAGGCCAGCGCATCGGCGGTCGTGTTGCCCCAGACGTCCAGGTAGGTCGGGCCGATCGGTCGGGGACTCACTTCCCCGGTGCCCGGGTCGAGCGCGTATGCCAGGGCCGCCGTGGACGAGGCGAACAGCGGCGCGTTCGCCGACGCCAGCGCCGCTCCGCGGGCCAGCGCCATCTCCGGCTCCTCTGGGGCTGTCACCTCGAGCGGGGTCGCCGCCTCGAGCGCGGGCTTGACCGCCACGATGTCCGTACCGCAGCCCACCAGGAAGACGCCGTCCGCCCGGCCCCCCCGCGAGTTGAGCCCGGCGACCATCGTCGCCAACTCGACGGCGAGCGGCTCCTGGGGGGCGTACGCCAGCTGCTGGCGGTGCAGATCGACGATCGAACCGTCGGAGACATCGACGACGGCCAGCGTCGCGGTCTCGGGCTCGACGAACAGCATCGCGATGTGCGCGTAGTCCAGGGCGGACCCGACCGTCTGGGCCAGCGCGGCCGCGGCCAGCAACGGGGACACCAGCATGACGTTGCCCATGCCGTGGCGGCCCATCGCATCCCGCAGTGCGCCGACGCCGGCGGGGTCCGTCCACGTCACTCCGGTCGACACCAATCGGTAGCCGCCCGCGAGCGCGCCTTCCCGGGTGCCCCCGATCGCGGCAAGCACTTGGTCGACCGCCCCGGCAGTCACCGAGCCTGCGCCGCCGGCGACCGCGAACTCGTCCTGTTCGACGGTGACACCGTCGGCGCTCTGGCCCTCGATGACCACCAGGCGGACCGTCTCGGGAGCCATCGAGACCCCCAGCACGATGTCCACTTACGCCTCCACAGTCCGCTGATTTGCTCCGGGATCCTCCATGAGGACATCACCGGATAGACCCCGCCCGACCGGGTAACACCAAACCTACCCGCGCGGGCCCGGGCGCGCTTCTAGAGCGCGCTCAGCAGGGACGCTTCGGGCGGCTGGGGCGGCTAGTAGCCCGGGCTCAGGAACGGATTCTGGGAGTTCCCCGGGTACTGCGGGTACTGCTGCGGATACTGCGGATACGGCGTGTACTGCGGCGCCTGCGTCTGCGGGGCCTGCGTCTGCGGAACCTGGATCGGAATCGGTACCGGAAGCAGCGGGACGTGGATCCACTCGGTGGTCATCGGCACCGTCGTCGTTGGGGTCGTGGTGGTCGACGGCGGGGGCGGCTCCTCGCTCGTGGTCGACGGCGGTGGCGGGGGCGTCGTCATGGCCGTCGTCGTCGGCGCCTGAGTCGACGGCGGGGCGGTGTGCCGCGGGGTCCACACCGGTGGGGCCTGCGTGGTGACCACCACCGGCGGGGGCGGTGGCGGCGGCGGTGAGGGTGGCGGTTCGGGCGGGGGCGGGGGGGGGGGCGCCGGCGCGGCGCGGGGGGGGGGGGGGGCGGTGGGAGGTGGCGGCGCGACGGGGCGCGGGACCAGGTGGCTGGCCGGGGGCGCCGGCAGCGGTGCGACGCTGGGCGCGGGCGGGGCCTGGCGGTTTTCCAGGCCGGTCAGCGTGTAGGCCACGCCGCCGATCGCCGTCATCGCCACCAGGGCGGACATGCCGATGATCAACTGCGACAACCGAAGGCGGCGCCACGGCCGGTCCGGGGGCGGGTCGATCACGTTCAGGCGCATCGACCAACCGGACGGGCCGTCTTCGTCGTAGGTTTCGCCGCCGAACCGCAACCGCACGTCGCCGGGGTATTCGGTCTGCGACCACGCCAATTCGCGATCCGTCAACGCCTCGTCGTCGATCACCAGCACGTCGCCGGCACCGAGGTCGACGACCTCATTGGTGGCGTTGGCGGACGCCAGCAGGCCGATCGACGTCCGCGTGCGCAGGCTCAGCTCGTCACCGCGGGACGCCAGCAGCAGCGCGCCGCAGGCCGCCGCGAGTGCGGGCTGCGACGGCGTCAGGACCGGGATGCGTCCGTGCACCGAAAGCCGTTCAGCGACAAGCGGAATGTGTGCGCCCCCGCCCACCGTCACCACCGCAGCCAGGTCCCCCCAATTCTTGCGGTAGCGCACCAGCATGTCGTCGAAGGCGTAGATGAAGCCGGTCAACCGATCCGCCATCAGATCTTCGAGATCGTCGCGCTTGAGCGTGAAGCTGCAGCTGCGTTCGCCGAGCTGGGCAGCGATTTCGGTGACCACGTCGGTGGACAGCCGCTCCTTGGCCAGCCGGCACTGTTCCCTGAGGTCGCCGAGTTGCCCGACGGCGGCCGTACTGCCCGGGTCGATCCCGCTGCCGCGACCCAGCTCCTCGAAGACCCGCAGCAGCAGCTCCTGATCGATTTCGTTGCCGGACAGAGCCGCGTAACGCATTGTCGCGGTGACGAGTTCGAAATCACCCGCTACGTTCACCAGCGTCGCCGACGTACCGCCGCCACCGAAGTCCAGCAGCCCCACCACACCTTCGTCGGGCAGGCCGAGCTCGGACTTCACGGCGGTCAGCGACGCGATCGCATCCGAGACGAGCCGGGGCGCCATGCCGCTGCGGACGAATCCCAGATGCGTCCGTAGACCGTCGCGCAACGCCTGCACGGTAACGGGTTTCCAGTACGCGGGCACGGCAATGGAGATCTCCGAGCACGACGCGTCCGCGCCGGCGGCGCGCACCATCGCGTCCAGGGCCTCCACCGTCAGCAGTTCCGGGTCGTGCGCGGACCCGTCAGCGGACACCAGCGCCACCGATTCACCGATGCGCTCGACGAAGCCCTTCATCATCACGCCGGGCTCGGCGAGATACGAATTCTCTTCGGGCAAACCGACTTCCGGCGCGCAGTGCGGGTAAAGCGCCAGCACCGAACGCCGGATAACCGGTGGACTTTCGTTGCGCGCAGCGACCAGGTTCGTGGTCCCGATCGACAACCCAAGTGGGTCGTACATAGAGCGAAAACTTTCGTCTATAGGGGTCGGTGGCCAGCGTTAACCATAGTCGCGGACACGCCCAAAACCGATGGCCTGCAACATCATCGGTATCCGGTCGATGCCACCTCGTCACCGAAGTGGTACCGCTGACCCCTTGACAAATTGACGCGGTTGCTCACACCACGGTCAGCGGCAGTGATCGTCTCGGCTCAAACTGGAATGTCGCTCCGCCGCTCACCTTTGTTACCGACACCTCGGGCAGTTCGGCGGCCGCGGTGTCGGTTTCGACCAGTTCCGCGGTCCACTCGGTGTTCGTGCCGCTGACCCGGGCCTCGATGTGCGGGTCGACGGCGGTGGCGATCGCCTGCAGGGGTTGCACCGATTCGGGTGAGCACAGCGCGATCCATGCGGCATCGTCGTGGGCCGGCGAGCGGTGCACCACGAGCCGGTTGGCCGTTTCCGCGCAGACGTAGCCGGCGGGGTTCAGCAGGGGGTGCAGTTCGAGCACCTGCAACACGCCTTCGATGCCGCCGGGCAGCCCCAGCGCGCGGTGAATGCGCTCGGCGGCCACGCCCGCTATGCCGGTCAGGCCTTGCGTGCACACCGACACGGCCTGGGCGTCGTCGGCGGCGCGGGCCCGGACCGCGATGGCGAATGACAGGTAGAGCAGGTGCATCTGCAGACAAACCTCGTCGGCCATCCGGACCAGCGCCGAATGCGAGAAGCCGGTGAAGTCGAAGTCCGACAGCAACGGGCCGGAGTAATCCGCCTTGCCTTCGTCGGAGCGGTCGATCGGGTCGAGTTCCCATGTGGCGGCTCGGGTTTGGTACACGACGTCCAGCGCGGGAATGCTCTTGGCCTCGGGATGGGACTCGTCGATGATGACGGTCCACGCGCAGTGCGGCTGGCGGTCCTTCGGTGTCCGCGGCGGCCGGTGGATGGGGCGCACCTGGGCGCGGGCGTTGGTCGCCACCGCGGTGGCGTCGAAGGTCGGGTCCTCGATGGTGTGACACATGCCGAACACGTACTTCTCACCCATCGGCTCCACGTCGAGCAGCGCGCCGCAGTGGTCGAGCTGGAATTCGCCGTGCCAGCGGTCGTGCACGGTGTAGCGGAAGTCCATGAATTGCGGTGGGGCGCCGATGTCGAGCTGCAACCCCTTGAAAATGGTCGGCACGTCGTTGCCCTCGAAGTTGAGTGCCCGCTGCATGCGCCGGGTGTAGATGGGACTGGCGCCCGCCCACTCCTCGATGGCGATCTGCACCATCTCGTCGCGACCGAACGCGCTGATGCACCAGGCCATGCCCGAGCGGTCGATCAGTTGCCCGATCAAGAGCAGTTCGGGAACCAGGACGGCCAACTGCTCGCGGGTCAACCGCGCATAACGGGATCGGCTCACGGCCCAAAAATAGACTTGGCTATGTTATAAAGTCAACAATGTCGATTGCTGCAGGTCAGGCCGGGGGTTCGGTGGGCCCCACCCGGCGCACCACGGCGCCGCGCAAGCGCGGCGACGACACGCGCGCGAAGATCATCGACGAGACGGTCCGCTGCATCACGGAGGAGGGCTTCGCCGCCGCGACCGCCAAGCACGTCGCCGAACGCGCGGGCGTGACGTGGGGCGTCATCCAGTATCACTTCGGCGATCGCAATGGCCTGTTGATGGCCGTCGTGGACGACGGGGTGGACCGGCTGATCGAGAGCCTGTCGGCGGCCGATGTCAGCGAGTTGCCGCTGCGCAAGCGCATCGAGGTGGTCGTCGACACCGCGTGGAGCTGCTACAGCAGCCCGACGTCGACGGCGGCGTTCGAAATCCTGCGGGCGACCCGCGGCGGGCCGGGCGAGTCCCCGCGGCGCCATCTGCTGGAAATGAATGCGGCCATCGGGCAGCTCGGGCGGCTGATCACCGACGATCCCGCGAACGCCGGTGTGGCCGAAGTCATCTGGGCCACGCTGCGAGGCGTGGTGCTGGCGCAGATGGTCACCGGGACCGCCATCGACTGGAGCCTGGAACGGCGCGCCCTGATCGACATGGTCACCCGCTACCTCTCCGACGGTCGGGGCCACCGCGACACGTAAACCACGCACAAGACCCGCCGCGCGATGTGACCGTGGCTCAAGTCTCGGCGACGCCAGCTCTTCGATGCGAGCGCAAGCGGCTCATCACCGTGTGCTGCAATGACCGGATGAGCACCCTCACCCTCGACGAACTGGCCGATATCGAAGCCATCAAGCACGTCAAATACCGGTATCTGCGCGCGCTGGACACCAAGCACTGGGACGACTTCGCCGACACGCTGGCCGCGGACATCAAGGCCGACTACGGGCCGTCGATCGGCAACGAGTTGCACTTCACCAACCGCGACGACCTGGTCGAGTACATGCGTACGTCGCTGCCCGCCAACGTCATCACCGAGCACCGGGTGACCCATCCGGACATCATCGTCGACGGCGATACGGCAACGGGCAGTTGGTATCTGCAGGACCGGGTGATCGTCGCCGACTTGAACTTCATGCTGATCGGTGCGGCCTTCTACCGCGACACCTACCGACGCACCGACGCCGGCTGGAAGATCAGCGGCACCGGCTACGACCGAACCTACGACGCCACGATGTCGTTGGAGGGCATGAACTTCACGCTCAAGCCCGGTCGCGCGCTGGCCACCGACGCCTGACGCGCGCTACTTGGTGATTGCGATCACCGCTCCGGGCCGCAGCCATTTCATGATCGACACCAGCTGAGCGTCGTCGACGGCGACGCATCCCTCGGTGGGTTTCCCGTCGGTGGTGTGGAAGAAGAACGCCGAGCCGCCGCCCGGGGTCTTGTTCTTGTTGACTCCCATCACGACCGCGTGCTTGTACTGCGGGATTTGCAGATTCTCGCTTTCGGCGGTGTTGAACGGGCACTGCGCCTTCTGGCACACCTGCATGGAGTTGAAGGTGGGGCTGTGGTCGTCGCCGCTCCACCAGTGGTTGGCGCCGACCTGGGTATACGGCAGTCCGGTACCGGGATTCGGCGCGGTGCCGAACGCGGAGTCCAGGGTGTACACGCCCATCGGAGTGGCCGGCACCCCGCTCTTGGCCTGGGGCGCCATACCGTCCGAACCGACATGGGTGGGGATCCCCGTCCGCAGCGCCTGCCACCCGGCGGCGGAGCGCTGATAGATGTCCATCGTCGCGTTCGACCCGCCGGTGCTCATCACCGAAACCACCTGCGTGGCATTGCCGACCGCGTTCGCGAACCAGGGGGCACCCGCCGCGGCACCGATCGGCGCCAGCGCGAGCGACACGAAAACTGCGCACGCCGAAGCGGCCAGCGAAGCGAGCAGTCGGCGCATGACCTTTATCGTCAAACCCCAACGGCGCGGGGTCAAGTAAAGCTTTAGACCCGGTTAGGTCACCGCGCCGTGACCAAATCCCCCGCGTCGCACGGCTTTCGGAAGGAAGCCCGGCTCGGCGGCCGAATTACCGTGAAACACATCAGGAAATACAGGTAGCCCAGCGACCAGCCCGCCAACACATCGGACGGGTAGTGCACGTTCAGTGCCACCCGCGAGACCCCCACCGCCAGCACGCTCAGCGCGACCAGCGCGATCGCACCGCGGCGCACCGCCCGGTTCATCGCCGGCAACGCCAGGGACAGCGCCGCGAGCAGCGCGGCCGTCGCCTCCAGCGCGTGCCCGGACGGAAACGACGTCTCAGCCGCGGCCACCAGCATGGTCGACGGCCGTGGCCGGTCCACCAGCGTCTTGGCCGCCACCGTGACGAACCCGCTCAGCGGCGCACACGCCAACAGCAGCAAGCCCGCGCGCACCCGGCGCATGATCAGGGCGGCCACCGCCGCCAGCGTGCCCAGCACCCGCAACGGGACCGGACCCAGCGCAAAGGAAACATCCGCCCAGAACCGCACCCAGAACGGGTGTTTGACCGCGCTGTCGCGCGCGGCGTCCAGCAGTGACCAGTCCATGCGCTGCTGCCAGTGCCAGTGCTGCGAGTAACCCACCCACATAAGCGCGTACACCGCCACAGCGGTCACGGCGATGCAGGCGGCCGTAGTGATCCGCGATCGGGTCATGACCCCCACGGATACCAGCTGCACCGCGCACAGCGGCGGGCGGCCTGACCACGCGGTCGCCGGCGCCGGTCCATACTGGCGTCATGGCCGTATTTGTCCGTAGGTTGTTCGGCATCGGCAAGCTGCCCGACGACGTGTACGCGCAGGTCGAGGCGGAAGGCCTTATCCACCTTGCCGACTACGTCCCGGTGACCCGGCGATTCCGCGGCGCCATCCCCGGCGTGCGATTGCCGCACAGCGTCGCCAGCTACACGGGTTCGCTGGTGTTCAGCTCCGAGCGGGTGCTCGCCACGTTGTCCATGTTGCCCAGGCTGGCCGGTCCGACCGTCGACGTCCGCTGGGACGCGGAGCACAACGGATCGGCGCAGGTCGAAATATCGTCGACCGGTTTGCGGGTCGACGTCGACGTCAATCGGGTCGACCCGAAGTTCAGCGGCGAACTGTCGCTGCACTACAAGGTCGCCATTCCGGCCGACGTGCTCAGCGGCCTGCCGCGGCGATCGCTGGCCTTCGACATGCCGCCCGACTACGTCTTTCGCGCGGTCGGCGTTACCTATAGTCCGTGACGGTCATCCGCGGCCAGGGCGGTTGCCGCAGAACCGCGAGGCTGGCGATCACCGCCGCCAGCAGGCCGGTCATCACTCCGATCAGCGCGATTCGATTCCCGTCCACGGCGGGCGTCCAGGACGCCTCGCCGTTGCGGATGACGAAGACGCCGCGGGGTTTGACGACGGGGATCACGGTGGTGCCGTCCGGTGTCTGATAGGGCTCGCCGTACACGCGGCCGGCGGCGGGGTCGCTGGGCAGCTGGTCGAGTGCGTCCAAGGGCTTCACGGCACACTCCTTTCTCGGATGTTCGCCGGGTCCGTGCTGCGGACAGGGTTCACGCTAACGCGGATTTCCTACGATGACTCCCGTGAGCGAGGAGGGCTTCAGCCCGCAGGAGCGCCGCGCCGTCTATCGGGCGATCTCCGAACGACGGGACATGCGCCGGTTCTCACCGGGCGTGGTGGCCGAGGACGTGCTGGCCCGCCTGCTGCAGGCGGCCCACGCGGCGCCCAGCGTCGGCCTGATGCAGCCGTGGCGTTTCATCCGCATCACCGATGACGGGCTGCGGCGGCGCATCCACGCGCTCGTCGACGACGAGCGCCCGCTCACCGCCGCGGCCCTGGGCGAGCGGGGCGAGGAGTTTTTGGCGCTGAAAGTCGAAGGCATCCTGGAATGCGCCGAGCTTCTGGTGGTGGCGCTGGGCGACGACCGGGAGCGGCATGTATTCGGCCGGCGGACGCTACCGCAGATGGACCTCGCGTCGGTGTCGTGCGCGATCCAGAATCTGTGGCTGGCAGCGCGCGCCGAAGGCCTTGGCATGGGCTGGGTTTCGCTGTTCGATCCGCACCGATTGGCGGCCATGCTCGAGATGCCCGCCGGGGCGGAGCCGGTGGCCATTCTGTGCCTGGGGCCGGTGCCCCAATTCCCCGATCGGCCCGCGTTGGAACTGGACGGCTGGGCCGTCGCCCGTCCGCTCTCGGAGTTCGTCTGCGAGAACCGCTGGAGTCGGCGCGCCCAGGGTCCCCCCGAGTAGCTGCGGTATCGTCGCCGGTCGCGGGCAAATCGGAGAGGTGACGCAATTGGCGCCGGGCGAAGCAGCCGACCGACAGGACAACGTGCTGATCGTGCACTGGCACGATCTGGGGCGCTATCTGGGCGTCTACGGCCACCCGGACGTCTCCAGCCCCCGGCTGGACCGCCTTGCCGCCGAGGGCATCCTGTTCACCCGGGCGCACGCCACGGCGCCGCTGTGCTCGCCGTCGCGCGGATCGCTGTTCACCGGCCGCTACCCGCAGACCAACGGCCTGATCGGGCTGGCGCACCACGGCTGGGAATACCGCAACGGCGTGCGGACGCTGCCCCAGATATTGACCGATGCGGGTTGGTACTCGGCGCTTTTCGGCATGCAGCACGAGACGTCCTACCCGCAGCGGCTGGGCTTCGACGAGTTCGACGTGTCCAACTCATACTGCGAGTACGTGGTGGACAAGGCGGGCGAATGGCTGCGCGAGGGCACCGAAGATCTCGGGGGCCAGCCGTTCCTGTTGACCGCCGGCTTCTTCGAGACGCACCGGCCGTATCCGCGGGACCGCTACGAGCCGGCGGACACTGCGGAGGTCGACCCGCCCGACTTCCTACCCGACATCCCCGAGGTGCGGGGCGACCTCGCCAGTTTCTATGGGGCGATCGCGACGGCCGACGCCGCGGTCGGCCGGCTGCTGGACACGCTGGCCGAAACCGGGTTGGACGCCACCACCTGGGTGGTGTTCTTCACCGATCACGGCCCGGCGTTCCCCCGCGCGAAATCCACGCTGTACGACGCGGGAACCGGCATCGGCATGATCATCCGGCCCCCCACCAGCCAGGCCATCACCCCACGCGTCTACGACGAACTGTTTTCCGGCGTGGACCTGCTGCCGACGCTGCTGGGCCTGCTGGGTCTCGACGTTCCCGACGATGTCGACGGGGTGTCGCACGCGCGCGCCCTGGTCGCCCCGGACCCGCACGCCGTGCCGGTCCGAGACCGCGTGTACACGACGAAGACCTATCACGACTCGTTCGATCCCATCCGCGCGATTCGCACCAAGGAATACAGCTACATCGAGAACTACGTGCCCCGGCCGCTGCTCGACCTGCCGTTGGATATCGAGGAGAGCCCGTCCGGGATGGCCGTGGCGCCGTTGGTCACCGGCCCGCGCCCCGAGCGCGAGCTCTACGACCTGCGCACCGACCCCAGCGAGACCACCAACCTGCTGGCCGGTGACGTCGCGGGTGCGGACGAGATCGCGGCGGATTTGGCTGTCCAGCTTCATGATTGGCGCCAGCGCACGGGTGACGTCATCCCGTCGGAGTTCGCCGGCACCCGCATCTCCGCACGTTACACCGAGACGTACCTGCAGATTCATCGGATGAAGCCGACCTCCCGGTCGGCGATCGCCGCCGAACGCGGCATCGAGAAGGAAGCGAGCGGTTAGCCGGCGGAGCGCCGCGAGCCGCCGACCTCGGCGACCATGAACACCCGCCGGAACGGGAAGATCGTCGTGCCGTCGGCCCGGGGCGGGTAGGCGTCGTCGAGCAGCGGGATGAGTTCCTCGCGGAACCGCTCCCAGTCTTCGGCGCTCAGCCGCTCGCGCACCGGAACCAGCGCCGTCCCGGTGATCCATTCCAGCACCGGATTGTCACCGGACAACTGGTGCAGGTAGGTGGTCTCCCAGACGTCGACCTTGCATCCGGCGTCCAGCAGCAGATTGGCGTACTGAATCGGCGGCTGTACCACGGCACCGACACGAAACGGTATGTCACGCATCACTTTTGCGTAGGGCTCACGCCGGGCCAGGGTCCGCACCGTGGCGTGTGACGGGGTCTCGAAGTTGCCCGGAATCTGGACGGCGATCCACGAACCGGCGGGCAGCTCGTCCACCCAGCGGACCAGCAGATCGGCATGCTCGGGCACCCAATGCAGCGCGGCGTTGCTGACCACGACGTCGGTATCGGGCTTGGGCTTCCAGTCCCGCAGGTCGCCGACGACGGCGTCGATGCCGCGTTCCTTTGCCGCGGCGACCATCTCCGGCGAGGTATCCATCGCCTCGATCACCGCCTCCGGCCAGCGCCGCGACAGGTACTTGGTCAGGTGGCCGGGCCCGCAACCGAGATCGACGACCCGCCGGGCCCGCTCGGCCCCCACCCGTGACAGCAGGTCGTAGAAGGGCCGGCTGCGATGGTCCGCAAAGGCCAGGTAGACATCTGGATCCCACATGTCGGTCCTCCTGATCAACGCGCCGTCGCCAAGCCGGCAGTAGACCAACCGTATTACCGCATGGCGCCCCGGCGCCGCCCAACTGGCCCCGGGAGCGGCGCCCGCCGGTTAGCATCGGCTTTCGTGGCGCCCGACACTTCGATTGATCCGCCCATTCCCGTTCCGGACATTCCCGGTGCATTCAAGGGTGCTGACGTACCGCTCGACGTCGGCGGATTGCCCCCGAATTCCGCGTTGTCCCCCCGCCAGCGCATGGTAGTCGAGGGCTCCGCCATCGGCGACCTCGCCCTGCGCACCTGGGTGTCGTCGCTGCTTACCGCGACGGTGGCCCCGGCCGTACTCGCCGCCTCCCTGCGGCACCCCGATGCCGGCGCCGAGCGCGCCAACCTGAACTTCTACGCCGAGCTGGGCGCGCAGCGCGACCCGGTGAAGTCGTTTCCCGCGCCGAGGAAACCGCCGCGGGTCACGTCACGGCCGGCCAGCCCGCTGACCGAGTGGGTCGCCGGCGGCACGGTGGAAAACATCGAATTCGAAAGCAGTTTCACGGCCATCAACCCCGCGATGCGCGAGCAATGGGGGGCGTGGAAGTCCAACAACACCGTGCGCGCGCAGCACTGGCGCCACGACGACGGGCCGCGTCCCACGCTGTGTGTCATCCACGGTTTCATGGGGTCGTCGTACCTGGCCAACGGGCGGTTCTTCGCGCTGCCGTGGTATTACCGGTCCGGTTACGACGTCCTGATGTTTACCCTGCCGTTTCACGGCAAGCGCGCCGAAAGGCTATCGCCGTTCAGCGGTTTCGGCTATTTCGCCGGCGGCCTCAGCGGTTTCGCGGAGGCGATGGCCCAGGCGGTGCACGACTTCCGGTCCGTCATCGATTACCTGCGCGGCACCGGGGTCGACCGGATCGCGCTGACCGGCATATCGCTGGGTGGTTACACCTCGGCGCTGGTGGCCTCGGTCGACGACCGGCTCGAGGCCGTCATCCCGAACTGTCCCGTCGTCACCCCGGCGACTCTGTTCGACGAATGGTTTCCGGCCAACAGACTCGTGCGGCTGGGGCTGCGGTTGTCGCACATCAGCCGCGCGGAATTATGGGACGGGTTGTCCTACCACTGCCCGCTGACCTATCGGCCGCTGCTGGACAAGGACAGGCGGATGATCATCACCGGGCTCGGCGACCGGATGGCGCCGCCGGACCATGCCGTCAAGCTGTGGGAGCATTGGGATCGTTGTGCGCTGCACTGGTTTCCGGGCAGCCACGTGCTGCACGTCAGCCAGCTGGACTATCTGCGCCGGATGACCGCGTTCCTGCAGACCGTCATGTTCTAGCGGCTTCGGTGGCCGGCTCCTCGCCCGCCAGGGTCGGCCAGTCCAGCTCCGCCAGCAGGGCCGCCGGGGCGGCGGTGTGCCCGTCGAGCCGCCGCGTGGACAACAGATCCAGCGCCTCGAGCGCGGGCCGGTGGTTGCCGTGCTGCGGGATCAGCCCGGGCAGCGGAACCGTCCGCTCCGGTGGCGTGTCGGTCAGGAAGGCACACGCGGCCGCGACGGTGTTGTGGGTCCCGTCGCCGGCGATCTCCAGCGCCATGCACGTCTCCCGCGCCGGATAAGCCCGAATCGACTCCAGGGTCTCGGCCAGCTCACCGTTGACCTGAACCTGGTATGCCGCAAGGTAATCCGATGCGCCGCGCTGCACCGCGGACCACCTCTCGCGGGGGTTGGAGGTGAGCAACCGTGGGACGTCGTCGGGCGCGACGCTGTTGACTTCCCAGCCGAACTCCCGCAGGTGGTCGGCCAGCCGACGCGCCGTCACCTGCGCGGTCTCATGCAACGGGATGCGCGCGGAGCGGGCGCGCAGCGCGGCCAGGTTGTCGGTGGCCGATATCGTGAGCCCGATCCACGTCTCGCGTCTGGACGCATCGGATGCGTTGTCGCGACTGGTGATCCGGATCTTGTCCGCGCGGATGCCGTAGCGGTCCAGGTAGCGGGCGATCAAGGGCAGCGGCAACGCGTCGGCCGCGTCGCCACCCGGCGCCCCGATCCGAAGCAGCGCGGTTGTCGCGGTCGCAGAAGCGAATTCGGGTGCGGTCACCTCGCCGCGTCCCATGATCGCCAGCCGGCGGCGCAGCAGCGTGGTGAAATACAAACCGCGCCAGCAGCCGAACAGCATGAGCACGACAGCCGCGGCGATGCCGAGCAGCCAGTAATCGCGCAGTGACCGCCACGGGTACGCCATCACCGCCGGGACGACGGCCAGCAACGCCAGCGTGATCCGGCCGGGTCCGGGGGTGGGTGTCCAGCGCTGCAGGCTCACGGGGTGGGGTCCTTTCGTCGGCGGGTGGCGGTGGTGGCGACCGCGCCCGCGACTGCGACAAGCACAGCCAGTGCGGCGGTTCCGGCCAGCGCGACGGTCCGCGGGGTGGTGTCCTTGGGCGCGGGTGCGGGCGGGACGGCGACCGGCTTGACCGGCGAGGCAGGAGGCTGATTGCCCACGGGCAGTTGCCAGGTCAAGGCCGCCACCGGGTCCACGCTGCCGGTACCGATGACGTTGGACGGCGCCCGGGCGCCGTTGTGCGCGGTCGCGGTGATGCGATGCACGATCTGTGTGGCGTTGAGGTCGGGGTATTTGCTGCGGACCAGCGCCGCGACGCCGGCCACATAACCGGCCGCATAGCTGGTGCCGCTCAAGGCCACCTGCTGCTGATGCTCATCGGGCAAACCGTTGGCCAGGCCGCCGCCGTCGGCGTTGCCGACCGAGACGATCCGTTCGCCCGGCGCCGCGATGCCCACCCACGGGCCCGCCATGGTGAACTTCGACGGCTGGCCGTCCGGTGTCAGGGAGGCCACGGACAGCACGTAGGGCTGCCAGACGGACGGGATGGAGATCGAGGTGACACCGGCCCAGTTGCGCGGATCGTCCGGGTGGCTCAGGTCGGTGAGCGGGTTGGACTCGCAGGACGTGCCGCCGGCGACCGATCCGGTCGGCCCGGTGTTGCCGGCGGCGGCCACGATCACCGCATCCTTGTCCACCGCGGCGTAGCGAATCGCCGCGCCGAGGGCGGCCTGGTCGACGGACCGGTCGGCGGGCAGGCAAGTGAGCGTGGAGATGTCGATCACCCGGGCGCCCAGGTCGGCCGCGTGCACGATCGCGCGGCTCAGCGTGGCGACGTCCGAGGACGCCCGTGCCATCAGCGGGTCGCCGCCGGGGGTGCGGGGCGAGTACTTGGCCGACGTCGTCCTGATCGAGACCACGCGCGCCGCGGGCGCCACACCGGCGAAACCGTCGTCGCCGGGCTGGCCGGCGATGAGGCCGGCGATGAGGGTGCCGTGGCCGTCGCAGTCGGTCAGGCCGTCGGTCGTCTCGACGAAGTCACCACCCGGATCGACGTTGGGCAGCCGCGGACCCGGCCGTACGCCGGTGTCGAGCACCGCCACCAGCTGGCCATCACCACGCGAGAATTGCCATGCCCCAGAAAGATTCAGCGTCGCCTGGCTGGGCGTGACGGCCGCGGGATCGCTGCCGGGGATGACCCCGGAGACGCTGCACGGGCCGCGCTGCTCCATCGGCTGCACGGGGCCGGGGGCCCCGTTCGGCGGCGGGACGCCCGGATCGACCTTCGGCTGATCGATGGCCAACGCCGACGGACACGTCCACAGCACGGCCGCCACAGCCGCTGCGAGACAAGCCGATCCGGACCGGATCATCGATTGAGTATCCAGGTGAAGATGCCGACCAGGTAGGCCATCACGGGGATGAGTGACGCGTCGAGCCCGGCCGCGACGAAGCCCACCAGCCGGCGCACCGGAAGCGGATAGCTCTCCGGCTCGGCGATGCGCGGGTTGAGCGCCACCACTACCCAGACCACGGCCAGCACGACGAGCACCAGCGCCGCACCAAGGGCGGCCCCGAAGCGCCCGGTCGCGGTGTAGAGCACCAGCAGAACGCCCCCGGCCAGGTAGGGCTGCGCGAGCAGCCACGCCTTGCACGCGGCCGAATCCCATACCCGGGCGCGCAGGACGGATGTTGCCGCCGTGGCGCCCACGATGTACCAGCCGACGCCGCTCAGCGCTTCGGGGCGCAGTGCGATCGCCACCGAGCCCAGGACACTGAGCAGCACTGCGGCAGCGATGAATCCGTTCTGATGGGCATCGCTGATCCGCACCCGGCGCGGCAGATCCTCGAGCACCCGCAACGAGGGGGCCGAGGGGGTGGGGTCGCCGGGCGCGGGGATGACCGGCAGCGGGAAGCGCGCCCACAGCGCCGAGAGTTGAGCCGCCTCGACGGTGACCAGCAGCGCCGCGACGATCAGCCCGCAGCCGATGGCGAGCGGCCGCAGGTGCCAGAGCATCCCGGCGCCGGCGGCCAGCAGCACCCCCGCTCCCACCACCGCGGTCGCGGTGAAGAATCCGACGATGCGCTCCCGCTCCGCGCTGGGCACCATCAAAGCGATCAGCGACCACGCGGTGACGCCGGCCGCCGCAAGCATGATGTGCGCCGGTCCGAACCGGCCGGGCACCGCCAATGCCAGCGCGGCACCGATCGGCACCAGCGCGGCGATCGTGCACGCCGCCCCGGTGCGCGGCGAGCGCGCCGCGACCAGCAAGCCGACGATCGCGGTCACCGCCGCGACCGCGCTGACCGCGACCAGCCCGGCCAGCGCGCCGGTGGCGACGCGGTAGGTGACCGAGAGCCCGGTGGCCAGCAATGCGACAGCGAGCAGAGCGGCCAGCGCGCCGCGCTGGATATGCGTTGCGCCCCACGGCTTCAGTCGCGAGGTCGAGAAGATCATGGCGGCGTCGGCGATGTCCTCGACGATGCCGGGAGCCGCCTGCCCGACGGGCACGGGCTGCAGCGCCAGCAGGTCACCGTCCACGACCCCGACGGTTTCCAGGCTGGCGTCCAGGCTGAACGGCGCGCCGCCGATCGGGGCGAGACTCAGTTGGGTCGCCGCGCCGAGGTCGGCCGTCCCTCGGGCGGTGTCGTCGGAATCGCCATTCGATGTCGTGGGAACCACCAAACGCTGGACGGCGGGCAGGATTTCCCGCAGCGGCAGCTCGGCGGGCAACGCCATTTCCGTCAGCCGGCTGTCCGCGAGGATTGCCACGCGGACGATCGGCATCACGGCGCCGGACGTCACCGGACCCTCGAAACACGCTGGGGCCTTACCTGAAACATCGTTGCTCTCTTCTCTTTAAGGGGTTATGCGTGTTGTGCAGTGAAATCTCTGGCCAACCGGTGGCCGGAGAACCATTCGGAGTCCGGCAGTAACGCGGTCAGCTGTTCGAGCGCGACGGCGATCGCGAAGGGTGTGCCGGGGGCGAACGTCGACACCCACTCGCCGTCGAATGCGCGGGACGGACTGACCAGGACCCGTCCCGCGGCCGCGTCGACGATGCTCATCCCCACTTCGGTGGTGGCGTGCCGCCCGTCGCGGTGGCAGCCGGCTACGATTTCGACGTAGCTGCGCGGTCCGTTGAACACCGATTCCACCACCCGCCGCGCCGACGGCGGGATACCCAGGTAGTCAACGACTTCGGCCAGGGAGGCACCCGAGCGCAGCCGCTCGTCGGCCCGCGCTCCGACCCGCGTCGGCATGCTGAACTCGTCGAACCGGGCCGGCGGTTGCTGCGCGAGGCCGACGCCGAGGACCGGAACCAACGCACGCGGGTCGTCGATGTCCATGGCGGTGAACGTGATCAGCTGCGCGCTGCGCAGCGCCACGATCGTCCTGTCGGTGGTGGCAGAGCGCTGCGCCACGATGCCGCGCAGCAGGTCCCCGGTGCCGGTGTCCTTGGCGGGGCCCACGTAGCGCAGGTCGAGCCATCGTTCCGGGAAGCACACCACCCTGATCCAGTCGGCCACCGCCGGGTGGACGACCCCACCCTCCGATACCAGACCCAACTGGGTCAGCTCGGCCTTCTGACGCTCGAAGAACGCGTGGCGTTGCGCGGCATCGCTATAGGGCGAGGTGATCGCGAGCACCCACGGGAAGCTACCCGCCCCAATGGTTTCCGCTATGAACCACGCGTGATCGACCGTCAGCTCGACGGCGTTCGGCTCAGTGTTCATGAAACAAGAATTAACCGCCCCATTTGGCGGCTTCAGCCTGGTCCCGGGCGAGCATGGACATGGTGTTGGATTCGTGGGTGCTGGCCATCGCCTGGTAGGCGCGCACCAGGCTCTCCATTGCCTGGTTCCACTGGGCCTGCCACGCCTGGTAGGTCATACCGGTGTCGCCCTGCCAGGCGTTCGACAGCGTTGCCTGCTCGCTGGCGATGTCCGAACCGAGCCCCTGCAGCGTGCCGGCGTAGCCGGACATGTCGGCGGCGTGGCTCAGCATCGCCGGGTAGTTGTACATGATCTGGGACATGACAAGTCCTTTCGCGGTTGATGGCGTTTGAAGCGGCTGGATCAGAAGGCGGTGTAGCCGGAAGCGGCGGCGGCGTCGGCGGCCACGTAGGTGCCCGCGGCGTCGCCGAGGTTGGCCTGTGCGATGTCCAGCAGGGTGTTGACCCGGGCGGCGGCTTCGACGAAGCGGGCGTGCGCGGCCTGGAACGCGGCCGAAGACTCGCCCTGGTGGAACGCCTGCGCCGACATCGCTTCCTGCTCGGCCTGGCTGATGGTGCTGCGCATCAGGGCCGCCTTGGCGCTGAATGCCGATTGCGCGGCCACCAACTGTGGAATATGAGCGTCCAACATACTCATGTTGATTCCTTTCCGTTCGTTCTCAAGGGGTTTCGCTGACTGACGAGCATGGTGCCGACTGCGTTAGCCCCCTTCCCTCGGCTCCGTCGGATGCGCCGGGTCTCGGTCCGCGTCGTGGTCCCAGGTGCCGGGCATCATCGGTATCCTTGGGCCGCCGCCGAATTCGCCGTCGGTGAGCTTGGTCAATCCGGCCGCGCGGAAGCCGTTTTCCTTGCGCGCGGTTCCCGCGAAGCCCAGCGTTCCGGCCCCCGCGCCGGATGCCATTGTCGCGGCCAGTCGCTCCTCGTCGCCGTAGTCCGGTGGTATGCCGATGTCGGACTCCATATCCAGGTATTCGTCGCTGTGGTCGCGCATTGCGGCGCGCCGGCGCCGCCTCGCACGCGCCGCGGCCCGGCTGGCCGCCGCCGCCCCGGCAGCCGGGATGGTCGCCGCCGGCGCCTTAGCACCACCGCGACCGCCCACCGTCGGGCCGATGCCGGGGTCCGGGTCGCCGCCATAGGCGACCAGGTAAGCGAGAGTGCTCGGTGCCGGCGCCGCGGCGGGTGCGGGAGCCGCACCGGAGCCCGCGGCCACCGAGGTGGCCGGAGCCCCAGCGGGACTCGCCACCGTCGGGGCCAGCGCAACCGCCGGCAGCGACGACGCCGGCCTGGTCGACGTCACGAGCGGTGGCGCGGCGGCGCCGGCCGCCACCGGCGCGATTTCGGCGGGCGCGGAGAGCAAGGAACTCAGTCCGATTCCGAGTAGCAGCGGCATGAGGAAGGGTGCGGTCAGGATCGCACCCCAGGTCGGCCAGCCGACGGCGTTGAAGAACACCTGGTAGGCGACGAAGAACAGCAGTGGACCGTTGGCGGCCAGAAACGCCGGCAGGTTGGAGAAGAAGTTCTGCAGCATCTGCTGAATGTTCTGGAAGAAGTCCTGCAGGAACTTGGACAACTGCTGGATCAGGTTCTGCCACCAATCCCCGGGCGTGTTCTGCGAGGCGTTGGCCGCGAGACTGTTGGCGTCACCGCCCGGACGCACGATCGACGGCGCGGGGGCGCTGCGTGGCGCGGCGGCGAGCGCCGCCCCCGAGGTGGCCTGATAAGCGCCCATCACGGTGGCGGCCTGGACCCACATCCGCGCATAGTCGGCCTCGTTGAGCGCGATTGGAATCGTATTGACACCAAAGAAGTTCGTCGCCACCAACACCCCGTGAACGGCGTGGTTGGCGGCCAGCTCCCCCAGCGTCGGCATCGCCGCCAAGGCGGCCGTATACGCCGCCGCCGCGATCTCTTGCTGCGCGGCCACGCCGGCGCTGTCGGCACTGGCCTGCTGCAGCCACGCCAGATACGGCGCGTGCGCGGCCGCGTACTGCTCTGCGCTGGGTCCCTCCCACGCCCCCGCCTGAGTCTCCCCCAGCACCCCGGTGAGTTCGGCTGCCGCCGTTGCGTATTCGGTGCTCAACGCGGTCCACGCGCCCGCGGCCGCCAGCAGCGGCCCCGGTCCCGGACCGGCGCTCAGCAACGTCGAATGCACCTCGGGGGGCGAGGCCATCCAGACGAAAGCGACGGGCGACGTCATTCTCAGGCGCCCGCGGACCCGTACGTCGCGGCGGCCGCGGTGTCTCCGGCGAGATAGCTGACGCCGGCCTCGCCGACGCCCACGCCGGCGCGGCCGAGCTCTTCCACGCCCTGGGCGGCGACAGCGGCGTGCTCCTGGCCCTGCGCACTGAACCCGACGGCCGTCTGCAGCGACACCGGATCCACCGCCGGCGGTACCACCGCGGTGATGGCCGGAGCGGCCGCCGCATGGGCGGCGGCCAGCCGCGCCGTCAGCGCCTCCACCGCGGCGCTGGTCGCGGCCAGGCCCTCGGGAACCACTCGCAACGTCATGACTCTCCCCTTACTGTTGCGTTTCACCAAACATCGCGGCCTCACCCACCAACGGGTTGACCAACTGGACGTACGTCGGACTATCGCTGTCGCCCAATAAGATCGCCCGCCCGGCCGGCAACCGGCCGAATCGCTGACCCCGGATCTTGCCGCTGTCCTGCGGATTGCCCGCCAGCATCAGCGTCGTCGCCTGCAGGTCGTTGAAGCGGCGCAGCAGCGGATTGGTCATCAGCGCGTGCCCGGATCCGGTCGCCCGCGCCGTTACGATCACCCGCAGGCCCAAATCGGCCGCCTGCGAGAGGATTCCGATCAGCGGGGACCACGGACGCTGCCCGATGTAGGGGCCGCTCATCGCCGGCGAGTCCGGTATCTGGTCGACATCGTCGATGATCAGGTAGTGGGTGTGCCCCGAATACGTCCAGCGGGCCAGCTCACCGGGCGACAACCCCGCCGGAGGGCGCCGCGACTCGATGATGTTGGCCAGCCCCAGCATCGCCGGGATGATCCGGTCGATGTTGGCGGTGTACTCGTTGTCGGCGAACAAGGGCTCGTCGACCAGGTGCAGCCGCCGGTCCAGCACGGTGAAGGCCACCTGGTCGGCGGTGGAGTTCTCGCGGATGGTGCGAATGATGTGGCGCAGCAACGTGGTCTTGCCCGACTTGCTGTCGCCGAACACCATCAGCAGCGGCTCGTCGGCGAAGTTGACGACGACGGGGGCGAGATCGTCCTCGCGCTGGCCGATGACCACCTGCTCGGGGCCGCGGTAGAGCGCGCCGACCGCCGCGGGGGCGAGGTTGGTCGGCAACAGACGCACCGGCGGCGCGGCCACGCCCGGGTGGCGGGCGTTGAGCGCGGCGATCTGGTCCAGCTCCGGCGCGGCGAACAGGAAGTGCTCGGCGGCCATCGTCAAGCCGCGGCCCGGCTGGTCGTGCGGCACGGACTCCGCGGGGCGCCGCAGCGCGCCGACGAGTCGGACGTTGCTGTCCCGCGGATCGTGCAGCTTGAGCTCGAGGCGCAGCCCGAGACCGTCGCGCATCGCCAGCGGCACCTCGAGCCAGCTCGGGGTGGTGATCACGACGTGGATGCCGTAGGCGAGCCCGACGTTGACCAACTCGCTCACCTTGGCCAGCAAGGGATTACGGGTGTTGAACTGGTCGGTGTTGTCCCGGCCGAACGCATACAGGTTGTCGATGACCAGGAACACCTCGCCGTACCCGTCGTCGGGGGCGGCGCCGTGCCGGTCGCGGAACACCTCGCGCCGCTGCCGGGACAGCAGCAACTGCTCCAGCTCGCCGAAGGTGCGCCGGATGCGCTCGGGTTCCAGCGCGGAGGCCACGCTGCCGACATGCGCCAGGTCTTCCAGCGCCCGCAGCTTGCCGCCGCCGTAGTCCAGGCAGTAGAACGTGACGTCGCGTGGCGAGTGCAGGCTGGCCGCCGACAGGATGAACGTCTGCAGGGCAGTCGATTTCCCGGACTTGGGGCCGCCGTGGATCACCACGTTTGCCGCCGACGAGGTGGCGTCGAACATCAGCGGGTCGCGGCGCATCTCGAAGGGTTTGTCGATCTCGCCGAGCGGCCACTGCCACTGGCGCTGGGCCACCCCGGCGCGCGCCAGCACGGCGGTCAGCGGGATCGGCTCGTCCAGCGGCGGCAGCCACAGCTGCGGCGCACGCGGGCCGTAGCGCGCCAACTGGTCGCCGATGGTGGCGATCAACTTGCGCGGCGGTCCGGTGAATTCCTCGTCGTCGGCCACCGAGATCACCGTGTCCTGATCCGGCTCGACCCGACCGGCCGTGAACAGCTTGGGCTCCGGGGTTGCCTGCACCACAAAGGATTTGGCCTTCTGCGGCGGATCGTAGATGCCGTCGACGTAGGTGCTGCGGAATTTGATCGGGGCCGCGCCCGGGGCGGGCACCAGGAAGCCCACGCCCTTGTGCTCCTTGCCCGATTCGATGTGGTACGCGTCCTCCACGCCGATGATTTGGCGGGACACGCTGGGACTGGCCACCTTCAACCCGATCCGGTAGGAGGTGTTCTTGTCGATGTCCTTGATCTTGCCCACGTCCAGCGTCTGCGACGCGAACAGGATGTGGATGCGGAACGAGCGGCCCTTGCGGGCCACGTAATCGAACAACTCCGCGTATTCCGGGTGATCGGCCAGCATCAAGGTGAACTCGTCGGCGACCACGAACAGCGTCGGGATCGGCGGAAGATCCTCGGCGCCCTGCGCACCCGAATTTTGCGCGTCCTCGTATTCCACCACCGAGTTGAACGCGCTGCCCTGCACGCGGCGCCCGGCCTCACGCAGCAGCGTTTCGCGGCGGGCCACCTCCCCGCGCAGCGTGTCGGCGAACCGGTCGGCCAGCGACTTCTTCTCGGCCATGTTGGAGATCACCGCGACGACCTGGGGGAAGTGGCGGAAGCTGTCGGCACCGGCCTCGCCCTTGAAGTCCGCGTAGATCACGATCAGCCGATCCGCCGAATGAGTTGTCAACAGCGACAACAGGATCGACATCAAGGTCTGGGACTTTCCGGAGCCCGTCATACCGATCATCAGGCCGTGCGGGCCCATCCCGCCCTCGGCTTCGTCCTTCAGGTCGAAGAACAGCGGCTCGCCCGTCGCGGTGACGCCGATGGGTACGCGCAACTCGTCCTCGCGGCGGCGCGGCGCCCACAGTGTGGGCACGTCAAGCCGCGAGGCGTCCGGGATGCCCAGCAGCGTGGTGAAGGTCGCGCCGCGGGTGGCCGCCGAGCGCAACCCGGTGTGGGTCGGGTTGGAGTCCCAGCGCGACAGTTGGCGCGCCAGGTGGGCTGCCTCGTCGGCGCCGAGCCGGTCGGCGTCGTCGATGTAGGGCTGCCAGCCGCCGGTCTGCCAGCGCTCCAGGGCCCCCGCTCGGCTGCCCTCGCGGATGACGCGCAGGATGGGCTTCTCCGGATCCGAATACTGCTCGCGGTGCGGCGGTGTCGCGGAGCGGTGCACGACGGTGACGCCCGCGCGGCCCAGCGCCAACGTCGAGGTGTTCAGGTCGAAGTCGGGGTCGTCCACCACGATGAGCAGATGCCGCAGCGCGTCGGCGGGCTCCCCGGTGAACGCCGGGCGATCGACGAACGCGGGACCCAGCAGCAGGACGAGCTCGTCGGGGTTGGTCGTCAGGAAACGAGCCGGCCCGACGCCGTCGAGCTCGCCCGGAACATCGGTGTGCGGAAGCCATTTCAGCCAGGACCAATCCGGGCTCTCCGGGTCGCGGGCGACCAGTGCCACCCCCAGCACCGTCGGGTCGTGCCACGTCACGGCCTGGGCGATCCAGGCGCGCATCGCCGCCCGCGCGTCCTCCGCCTCACCCAGAACGGTGATCCGCGAGACCTTCGTCAGGTCGATTCCGGTCGGCAAGTCCCGCACGATGCGGTGGGTGTCGAGCAGACTGCGTAATGCGCTGTGCGACACCGGCTCCAGGTCGATTTCGTCCGCGGTGTCGTTCACCCGCAGCGCGGTGCTCAGCGGGACCTGGTGGCGGCCGGCCCGTAGCACCAGGAAGTCCGGGTCGTGCGGGTCACGCTCCCACTGCCGGCGCGATCCGGGCACGCTCGCCAGGGCGGTCGGCTCGGGGTGCGACCACTCGGCCGCCGCCCGCTGCTGGGCGGCCTGGGTGCGGATGTTGTCGCGAACCACCGACAGGTAGCGCAGGTAGTCGGCGCGTTCGGCGTCGACCTCCTCGGTGCGCGTCTTGTTGTCGTTGCCGCGGTACATCGCGGTGGCCGCGAGCAGCAGCACGAACGGGAAGAACAGCGTCTGCGGGGAGATCAGCCGCATCCCGGTGGCGAACAGGGCGACCACCATGCCCACGATCAGGATCACCAGCACATAGGGCATCGCCCGGCGCAGGAACGACGGCGGGATCACGCGCGGCAGCTCGGGGGGCGCCTCGATGTTGATGGTGCCCTTGCGGGTAACCGGGGGCGCCAGCCGGCGGCGGGCTTCGAAGATGAGTCGGCTCATCGGGGCGCTCCCTCTGCTGATGCCACGCGGCCGGGCTTGTTGTCGGGTGCCAGCCCGTCGTGCGCCAGCAGCGCATCGGCGCGCGACAGCGCCGGGCCGCTGGCGAACAGTGCCAGCACCGACCACGGGACGGGCACCGCCGGCTCCGTCAGGCCAAGGGCCTCAACTGTTTTGCCGCGTCCGGCGGCCGAGTTCTCCGCCTCGTTGTCGATGCCGTAGCGGACCCCGGTGTCGGACACCCAGAACAGCGACCCGGTGCCGGGCGCGCCTGCGCCGCCGGTGACGGTCTGGGCGAAGTAGCCGGTGCCCGGTGCCAGGGCGACGCGGGTGGCGGTTGCCGGGGAGGCGCCGACCAGGTCGACGGTGCGGATCGATTCGGGCACCGGCGGCGCGGAGCCGGACAGCAGGCTCAGCGAGCTGGTGGCGGCACCGGCAGGCTTGCTCCAGTAGGCGCAGGTGACGGGGTCCTTGGCCGCGTCGACCAGGGTGACCTGCTGGTCGGGGTAGCGCGAGGTGTCCAGCATCCGCGACACCGGCAGCTTGGCGACCGCGTCGGCACCCAGCCGCGGCGGTTGGTCCAGGCCGTAGGAGTTGGTGTTGCGCAGGATCGCCGCGAGCACCGGGGAGATGGGCTGCAGGCCGTCCGGCAACACCGCGTAGTAGCGCGCCGCACCCGATGAATTCTGGTCCAGCGCATAGGAAACCACGACCGCCCCGATCGGCGCCGGCACGCTGAAGCCGGCGGGCGCACCGGCGTTCGGAATGCCCGGCGCCGCAAGTGGCGGCGCTTCGGGGATCGCGTTGAACAGCCCCAGCGCGATGGGCCGCGGGGCCGGCACTTCGGAGTTGTTGAGACCCAAGCCAAGCGCATTGGTGACCGCGTGGTCGGCCAGGTTGATCTGGCTGCGCCTGCCGTCCCAGAGCAGCCAGGTGCTGTTGCCGCTATCCACCAGGATCGCCTGTCTGGCATCGAGTTTGGCCGCCCGCGCGCCGCTGCTGTCGGGGCGGCCCGCGATCACCGTGACACCCGTGCTGTGCACGGCGCGCGACGTGCCGCCGATGCCGTCGCACACGGTCCAGTTGGCGTCGCGAGTGGTGTTTTGCACCATGCGTTCTGGCGCGCCGGGAATGCCGATCAGGTTGCCACGCGGAAACCGGTCCAGCTCAGTGCTTTTGACCGTCGCGGGATTCACCGGCTTCCCGACAATCAAGCGGGCCGACGTCAGGTTGAGCACCGGGTGCAGCTGGTCGCCCACCCGTACGTACAGAGCGGCGGTCGATCGATCGGCGAGCACCGCGTTGGTCCCCGCGGTCCCGTTGGGCCGAATGAGCGAGAACACGAAGCAGCCCGCCAAGCCGGTGGCAAGCAGGACCACGCCCATCAGCACCGCGCGCGACTGGGTGCGCAGCGGGTCAACAAGCATCCTGGTGTCGTGCAAGGCGATGCCGGAAGCGATACGCCGCATTACGAAGCGCCAGCCGGTGACCTGGTGGCGGGTGACGAAACCGCGCCGATACTCGACCTTGTCGGGATTGTCGTTGACCGGGGTCCGCGAGGCGAACGAACGCCGCTCGTCCGCTTCAGGATTCGTCATGAGGGCACCGACAGTCCGAGGCCGCGCAACAACGGCTCCACCGAGTTCTCGACGTCTTGGTCGGTTATCGTCATCAGCTCCTCGTCACTGAATTCCCCGGTCCCGGCGTGATCCGAATGGTCGAGCCGGAATTCCCGTTCTTCCTCGGAGCGTTCGACGATGTTGCGGACGAATCGACCGTTGCCGGCGATGTCCAAGTTGCGCCGCGAGATTCCGTTGGCGTCCGGCGTCGACTCGGTGGCCAGCCTGGTGAACAACGCCTCCATGTGGTCGAGCGCGGCCTGTTCGAAGAGGCTGTCGCGCTGTTCGGCCATCTTGGTCGCGATCTCGACGAGCTCCGACGGTGCGTAGGAAGGGAAGTCGATGTTGCGGGTGAACCGGGAACGCAAGCCCTCGTTGGTGTCCAGGAACTTGTCGAGGTCGGCCCGGTATCCGGCGATGATGACCACCAGCCGGTCGCGGTCGTTCTCCATCCGCGCCAGCAGGGTATCAATGGCGACCAGCCCGAAGTCGTTCTTGGCGCCCGTGGCCACCAGGGCGTAGGCCTCGTCGAGGAACAGCACCCCGTCCAGCGCGCTGTCGATGATCGCGTTGGTCTTGGCCTCGGTCTCACCGATGTGCTGGCCGATCAGGTCGGCACGGTGCACCTCTCGGATGTTTTCTCGCTTCAAAAGCCCAAGGCCGCAATAGATCTTGGCGACCACACGGGCGATGGTGGTCTTACCGGTGCCGGGCGGCCCGGCGAAGACGAGGTGGTGGGCGCGCTGCGCGACGGCCAGCCCACGCTGCTTGCGCACGAGTTCCATGGCGACCGAGCTCTTCAGCCGGGACACCTGGTTCTTGACCTCGTCCAGGCCGATGAATTCGGCGAGCTGGAGTTCGGCCTCGTGCAGCAACACGGACTTGCGCTCGTGGGCCGCCGGGTCGACGAAGTCCTCCGCGCTGGGCTCGGTTTCCGGATCCCAAGGGTCGGTGCGCGCCTCGATCCGGGCCGCGGTGGTGGTCACGATCCCAAAGCTGGTGTCGGACAGGGCCTGTTCGATCTGTTCGTTTTCCGGGTGGCCCGCGTACAGGTCCTGCAGGACTTCGCTCGCCGAATCCTCGTCGACGTGCGCGCGCAGCACGAGCGCCTTGGCGAGCGCCCCGTCGACCGCCGCGACCGCGACGGGACCGTCGGGCTCCTCGAGGTACGACAGCGCCGGGGCGAACATGCCCAGCCGAGCCAACGCGATGCCCAGGGCGATCTTGGCCGCGTGGGAGAAGGCTTCGTCGAGGTCGGCGTCATTGACGACGGGCGTCAACAACTTGACCACGTCCGACCACCGCTCGGCGCGGTAGTTGATGACGACGGTGACCCATCGGGCTTCGCGCCAATTGGGGCGGCGCGCCGTCAGGCCGGTGACGATCTGGTCGGCCTCGGCGAACCGGCCGGCCGTCCCCAGGGCCGCCGCGTAGGCGAGGTGGAAGTCGTCGGGGGTGGCGGCGCGGAACTGCAGATACAGCCCGGTGTCGTAGCGGAACCCGAGCGCCCCGGGCGCCAGGTCAACTTTGCGCTGCAACGTGCCGGCCGTGGTCGCGGTCTGCGACACCGCCTCCAGCACCCGGAGGGACACATCGCCGGCGGCCGCCAGTCCGGTCCAGGCGTCGCACTGGTCGTGGGCGATGCGGGTCAGCGCGGTGAAGCCGGACCGCGCGGCGGTGAGGTCGGCCGGGCGCTGGCGTTGGTACACCGAGATGCCGAGCGCGCGGCAGCAGGTGGCGAAGCGGCTGACGACGTCGCCGTCAACCCTGACGTCCGCTCGAGAACTGACGGGTTGAGCTGCGAGCACGCCGGTGTCACCGAGTTCCACGGCCACGTCTCTCCATTTGTGTAGCCTCCCCTAACCTAACCCGCCTGAAGTTAGCATTGCATAAGCTAAGTGTCGAGGCGCGAGCGCCCGTCCGGCTCACCACACCACTCCCCGTTCAAAACCGCTAATGAGGATGCTAACCAGCAAAATCAGCCGCATTTTCGGTCTATCTGCGGCCGCAGCAGGTTCGCAGGCCGTTGTCAGCGCCTTCTAAGCGGCCGAGCTTATCGAAAATCATTTTCATTATCAATCCGAGGGTCCCCCGCCGCGCCGGTCGCCGGACAAGCCAGTAGTCGTACCCCGTAGGAGAAAAGTTCCGGTCCCGGGCATGCCGATCCGGGCCCGCTAGTCCGGCTCCCAGGAGCCCGGCAACATGGGCAGTGCCGGGCCGCCGCCGAACTCGTCGCCGGCCAGCGTCGCCAGGCCCGCCGCGGCGGCGCCGCCCTTGCGCGCCGTTCCGGCGAAACCCAGCGGCCCGGCGCCGCGATCCGATGCGACCGACCACCCCGCCTCGTCTGGCGGATCGCCCGCGGTGTCGGTATCCGGATCCAGGTCGACATACTCGTAGCCGCGGTAGCGATCTTTCATCGCCGCCCGCCGGCGCCGGCGGGCCCGCTGCGCTTCCCGTGCCGATGCCGACGCCGCCGCGGCGGCCGCGGCCGAATCGGGCTCCGGTGCCTTGCGTTGCGCGCGGCCGCTGGCGCCCGCGCCGGAGCCCACGGTCGGACCGCCGACGATGTACGGAAAGGCGGCGCCCCCGGCGCCGGCGGGTGGCGGCGGCGTTCCGGTCGCCGGCACCGAGGCCGGCGCGGGTGCCGGTGCCGCCGACGTAGGGGTAGGAGACGGTGCCGGCGCCGCGGCCGGGGCCGAGGCGGCGCTCACGACTACCGGAGCGCCGCTGACGACAGGCGCATTGGGAGCCGGGGCCACCGGTGCCGGCGCGGCGACGGGAGTTGGGGCCGGCTGGATGCCGGCCATCAGACTCAAGCCTGCTATGCCCCCCGCAAATGCACCCGGCACGATGAACGGAACGGCAGCCAGCTGAGGGAACGCTTGAAGGGCCTCGCCCACGTGGGTGAACTCGTCAGCGATCAGACCGGCGGGCCCGAAAATGTCTTGTAGCAAATCCTCTATTGCGTCGGCCGGGTTCGTGGGAAACTCCGCCAAATCTCTTCCTATGGTCTGGAAAATCTCCGTGAATCGGTTGATCCACCAGCTCAGCTGGTACGGGTTACCGCCGTCATTGTCGACGATTCCGTCGTCGTCACTGTCTTGGCCGCTGTCGGTGGCCTGCACGATTTGTGGCGCGGGCCCCGTCTCTGGCGCCGAAGCCACCGCGGCGCTGGACACCGCCTGATACGTGGACATCGTGGTGGCCGCCTGGACCCACATCCGCGCGTAGTCCGCCTCGTTGACGGCGATCGGAATGGTGTTGACGCCGAAAAAGTTCGTCGCCACCAAGGCGCCGTGAATCGTGTGGTTGGCGGCCAGCTCGGGCAGCGTCGGCATGGCCGCCAGCGCCGCCGTGTAAGCCGTGGCCGCGGTCTCGTGCCGGGCGGCGGCCGCCGCGCTGTTGGTGCTGGCCCGCATCAGCCAAGCCAGGTAGGGCGCGTGGGCGGCGACGTACTGCTCGGAGGTGGGCCCCTCCCACGCCCCGGCCTGCGTCGCGGCCAGGGTCGCGGACAGCTCGTCCGCCGCCGACGCGTAGGTCGTGCTCAGCGAACTCCACGCCGCCGAGGCGGCCAGCAGTCCCGCCGGGCCGGGACCGCTGCTCAGCTGAGCTGAATGGACCTCCGGGGGGAACGCCATCCAGACCGGCGCGGTCATCCTCGGCTACCAGCCGAGCTATCGATCAAAGTGCGTCGCGCCATGCCAGGACTCCTCGCCGGGCTGAGAGCGACGTCGTCCGGGCTGTTGGGCGACGCACGGATGAGCCCGGTAGTAGTCGGGGCGCGGCGCGCAAAAGTTCCGGCGCGCGCTCAACTCAGGGAAAAGTCATTGAAAGCCCGGCGACTCCGGGCTGCCGGCTCTCAGCCTTTGACGGCGCTGACCAGGGTGTTCCGCGCCACCATCGACCCGGCGTCGGCGTCAGCGCCGGGCACCGGGCGGCCGTTTTCCCGAAGGTAGTCGGCCAACGGGGTGCCGACCGCGTTCCACCCCCGCTCGCCGAACCATTCGGTGGCGGGCGCGATCCGCTCGTTGTACACCAGCTGATAGAAGGGCCGTTCCGCGCCGGCGGCCATCGCGGCCCGTTCCTCCTCGCGTTTCGCCTCGAAGTCGTCCCGGTCGAGCGGGGCGCCGTCCTCGACGGCGACGTGGCTGCCCGGCGCGGCCATGCCGTCGATGCCGTTGAACAGCTGCTCCTGCGCGGTGGCGGGTAGGTAGATGAGCAGGCCTTCGGCTATCCAGGCCGACGGCTTGGTGGCGTCGAATCCGCTGTCGCGCAGCGCTTGCGGCCAGTCGTCCCGCAGGTCCACCGCGATCTCCCGGCGCTGGGTCTTCGGTTGGGCGCCGTGGTCAGCGAGCACCTGACGCTTGAAATCGAGGACCTGCGGCTGGTCCAGTTCGAAGATGGTGGTCCCGGCGGGCCAGTCCAGGCGGTAGGCGCGGGAGTCCAGCCCCGCCGCCAGGATGACCACCTGGCGAACACCCGCGTCCGCGGCCCGGCGGAAGTACGCGTCGAAGTATTTGGTGCGGGCGCCCTGGAAGTTGACGAAGTGCTCGCCCCAGTCCGGGGTCTTCAGTTGGTGGTCGGGCAGCTTGCCGTCCAGGACATCGGCCGCCCACCCGCCCACGGCGCGGCAGAACACCTCCGCGTAGGGGTCGACGACCAGGGGGTCCGGCTTCTGCGCCTCCAACGCTCGGGCGGTCGCCACGAATAACGCCGTCGAACCGACACTTGTTGTGATGTCCCAGGTATCGCCTTCACTACGCACGAATCCGACAGTACCGGCGCTCGGCGACGGGCGGCCGCCCAGCTGATGCCGCGGGGTCGCCGGAGGCCGCTGAAGAGCCGTTATCGGACCTATCCTGTGTAAGCAGTTGCGCCACCCACCGGAGGGAGCATCATGAAGCTGGCCGAGGCGTTGTCACTGCGGGCCGATGCGCTGCGCCGCATTGAACAGCTGCGCACACGCATCGTGAGCAATGCCCGCTATCAGGAGGGCGAAGAACCGGCCGAAGATGCGGCAGCCTTGCTCGCTGAAGTCGAGGGCGTGCTCGTCGATTACGAAGCCTTGATCCGGCGGATCAATCGCACGAACGCAGCGACGACGATCGGCACAGACGGCACGCTGACCGATGCGTTGGCCCGGCGGGACGCGCTGCGCTGGCGTCACCATGTTCTCAAGAGCGCAGCGGACGCGGCCGCCGGGAGCAACCAGCAGGGTTACTCTCGACAACTGCGTTCTGAGCTAAAGATGTTGTCCGCCTTGACTGTTGCGAATGTGCGTCTTCAAGCCGATCAGGTGGCTCGCGAGCTTCGTGAGCTCGACGTGCGGATCCAGCGATCGAACTGGGAGGTAGACCTGTTGGAGTAATGGACCCGGGTGTAGCAGGTAGGCGTCGCGGAGGCGCGCACGAGCCCCGACCGGCGGGTCAAGTCCGGTCTCTCCTGGCGCACGAAGGGCAGTGCAGAGGGTTCGACTCCCTCGTTTACACCGCAGCCCCGCACTGGGCACAGGTGACAGGGCACAGCTAACAGCACATCACCGCGTGTGGATCCGTGATGGCGAGGGTGGGCATGGGGCATACACCGAGGCGCGAGTCAGAAGGTCCAGTTTCCGTTGCGCTGGATGACGAAGCCGTGCACGCCATACTGGACGTGCCATGGGCCCGGAGGCTGGGTCTTCATTCCCTCGTTGGGCCCTGCGCGGCAGGCCAGCGAGTCGGAAGTGAGCGCTGCGCAAGCGACTCCGTTTCCGGCATCGAGTCTTCGACCGGCGGGCAGCAGCTTGGCGCTGTCATATGTGAGCTCCTCGTTGTGGTAGCGGCCGGGTGACACGGTTGAGGCGGAGACAGTGGACGAGGGTGGGGCGCCCACCGCCGCACCTGAGCACGTCACTCCACTTTCGGTGATCATGCTGACGACACATGTCACTTCCCCCGGTGTCTTGAAGACATAACCGGACATGCTCGGGTGGGGGCCAAAGTACGCATAGTCCGATGGATTGACCGCGGGATAGGAGTCGACATTCGGAAATTGAGGACCAGGTTGCCAAGGGTCCGCATGAGCGCTTGGTAGTTGCAAACTCGCGGGGAGCGATGCTACGGCCGCTGTGAGAACCGCAGCTACGGCCACGGGCTTGAGACACCGGTGCCGATCGCTAGACAGCATCGTCAGCGGATTTGGTTGCTGAGCTTGGGGACCAGTGCGGTGTTGAGGTAGCTGGTGGCCGCGGGGCCACCGGCGTTCAGAGCGGCGATGGTGGCGGGGTCGTCGACGATGACGAGGGTGCCGCCGAAGCTGCCGTACTTGGCGGGCAGGCCGGCGTATCCCCCGCCGCCGGCCCCGGGGTCGGTGCGCAGCAAGAGCATGACGTCGCTGCGTTGAGCGGCATAGTCGACGTCGTTGATGTCAAACGGGACTTGTGGGGGGCCACCCGGGCTGCGCTTGTAGTGAGTGTTGTAGCTGAAGCCGATGCTTTCCAGGTAGCTGCTCGGCGGTGACGGGGCCGCGGCGGCGGTAGTGCCGGTGCCCGTGTAGTCGACCACGACAACGGATTTGCCGGAAAAGGCGCGGTGCTCGGAACGGATCGTGTCCTGCTCGGATTGGGCCTTGTCGAGTAGGTCTTTGGCGGCCTCGGTGCGACCGAGGGCGGTGGCGATCCAATTCAGTTGCGCCTGCCAGGTCCAGTCTCTGGGGTTGTCGGCGGGCTGAGTGAGGGTGGGTGCGATGGCGGCCAATGAGTCATAGGTGGGCTGGTCGATATCGCCGGTGTCGATGATGAGGTCCGGTTTCGCGGCGGTGATGGCGCCGGTGTCGGCCGCGGCGAACACCGGTGGGGATGAATGGATCAGCGGTTGTAACCAGTTCGGCACGGTCGCGTTGGCGGCGTTCATCAGGACGGGTTGGGCGCCCAGCGAAAGGACCGCGTCGGGATCGCCGGGGCCCAGTGCGGCGATAGCCACCGGCCGGTGCTGCAGTTTGATGGTGCCGAACTTCGTGTTGAGGGTTTGTGGCTGATAAGGACCCGGGCTCCCGCCGGTGCGGCCGAACAGGTGGATTCCCAACACAATTGCCACGACCAGCACCGCAACGAGGGCTGTCGCGGCCACTGCGAGGCGAGCGCGTTTGCGGCGCTTGGCTTTCCATACGGGATCGGGAGCCCCGGTCGGGAGTGGCGAGGGGGGAGCGCTTGCAAACCGTTGGGGCGCAGCATGGTTCGGGTCCCACGCCGGGCCGAAGGGCGCCGGGGTGGGCGGTATGGTCGGTGGATAGGTCACGGTGGGATTGGTCGGGTTGCTTGCCGGTAGCCCGGTGGGCCGCGCCGGCGCGGGACTGTTGGTCAGCGCGGCCGCGGTGGCGGCGGCCAGCGCGCCCGCGGTCTGGAAGCGCTGGTCGGGATCTTTGGCCAGCGCGCGGGCGATCACGTCGTCGATCGCGGGCGCCAGGGCGGGATTGATTTCGGTGGGGCGCGGAACGGGCCGCATCAGATGTCCGGCCAACATCGCCGACAAGGAGTTGTCCTCGTAAGGGGTGCGGCTGGTCAGCAGCCGAAACAGAGCGCAACCCAACGAGTAGATGTCACTGCGGTGGTCGGCCGGGCGGCCCTCGATGGTCTCCGGGGCGGCGTAGGCAGCGGTGCCGACCATGGAGCCCGTCGCCGTCAAGTTTGTGGCGTCGTCGAGGGCGCGGGCAATGCCGAAGTCGGCCAACAACACCCGTTCGTGGTCGGTGCCTGGCGCGAAGACCAGGAAGTTGCCGGGCTTGATGTCGCGGTGCAACACCCGCCGCGAGTGGGCGTAGTCGAGTGCGGCGGCGACGTCGGTGATGATGCGCACGATGCGGGCCGGAGTGAGGTTGGCGCGGTCCAAATCGTTCGCGGCGGTGCCTTCGACGTACTCCATGGCGATCCACAGCTGGCCGTCGTCGGTTTCGCCGCGGTTGTACACCCGCACGATGTTGGGGTGGTTCAGCGTGGCGGCCAGGTCGGCTTCGCGGGTGAACCGGACTCTGAATTGGCGGTCCACAGACAGCTCGGCGGACAGGATCTTCAGCGCGTCATTGCGGGGGAGCGTGGGATGACGGGCCAGATACACCGTGCCCATGCCGCCGGAGCCCAGCACGCCTTCGATGCGGTATCCGGCGATGATGGTTCCGACAGCGAGAGGCATTAGGGGCTCATTTCCCGGTCAGCATGCGATATTGGGCGGCCATCATCTGATGCAGCGCGTTCTCTTGCTCGCTTTGCATCTCGTAGGCGTAGCGATCCGCGCGGGCCACGCACCAGTAGCCCAACGTTTCGTTGAAGCATTTCGCCTTCGGCATGCCACTGATTCCGCCCACTTGATGCGGCCCGGTCATATCGGCGACGATGCGCGCCGCCGCCCCGGCGTCGGGGGTCTGATAGACCCTGGTTTCGAGGACGTACGCGACCTGCTGCACATTGGCCGATTTGAACAAGGCCTGCAGGTGAACCGGGTCACCGGTCTCCAGGAGTAGCGCTCCGTGCGCGTCATAGATGCCGTCGTTGATCGACTCGTTTTCTTGTCGGGGCGCCACGGTGCGTGACATCAGGCCGTCGGGATCCAATGGCAGCTGGGCTATCTGATCCGGCGGGGTGGGCCTGAAGCCGTCGATCAACGGCTGCTGCAAATCCAGTGCGGTGGCGATCAATTGAGCCGCAGCATCAGCCCTGTCGGCCGATGTCGCCGTTTGCGCCAGGACGTACTGGCCGTGGGCGGTCAGGGCGGTCACCGAGAACCGTGGACCGCCGGGTTCTGGGTATTGCGCGGTCCACTGGTAGGTCAGCGCGGCCGTCGCCGGATGACGCGGAATCGAAAACGGCTGTGTGGAAAGGGGTTTCGCCTCAAAGGGCATGGTCAAGGTGGCGCCTTTGGTGACCATGTCGGCGACCGCGGCCGTCGCGTCGGCCGGGCTGCCCAGTTCCAACACGATGTTGAGCAGCCCTTTGTAGGCGCCTTTTTCGGTGTGACGCGAACCGGAAAATCCAGCCACCAGGTTGTGGCCGCCCAGCCCCTCACCCATCGGGCTGCCCAGCAGGGCGCTGACCGCGTCGGCATCTTTGACCACGCCGGAATCAATTTGCGCGTAGTCGATCAGGTCGGCGTCAACCTCCCAGGGGCCCACCACGGCGCCGGCGAGGCGGCGCCCTTCGGCCCACCCGCCGCGCAGCGCGTCGCCGGCGACGCCGAGCGGCGAGCGCGGGGCGGTGGGAAAGTTCCCGGCATCAAGCAGGGCGAGGTCGACGCCGTCGGAACTGTCCGTCCCGGGCGCTTTGACAGCAGCCCCCGGGATGGTCGTACTGCAAGCCACCGTCACCGCCGCGACCGCGGCGGAGAAGGCCCACAGGCGGACGCGGCGCGTCATGCGGCTGTCAGCATCAGATATTGGGCGGCGATGATCTGGTGGGCCTCAACTTCTTGGGCGGCAGTGGCTTTGAACGCGTAGCGGTCGGCGGTGGCGATGCACAGGAAGCGCACGGCACCCAGCTCCGTGCTGTCGAGGCCGCGGTCAAAGCAACGCGCCGATGGCAGTCCATTGATGCCGGGGGCGGAGTGGTAGCTCAGGAAGGGCACGTCGATCCGGGCGAGCCCGTCGGCCGCCCGCTGGGCGCCGGTGGGATCGACTGCCTCGTAGACGGTGGTGCGGTCGGCGGCGACGTGGCCGATGCCCGCGTCGCTGTACATCGCTTGCGTCGCCACGGGATCAGACCGGAAATGCAGCGCGCCGTGCGGTGGATAGACCGCGGCCTGGTTGACGCTGGGGTCGGTGGCCGGCACGGTGCGGGCCAGCAGACCGGTTGGGTCTGCGGGCAGGGCAGCCAGCTGGTCTACCGGTGTGGCTTGGAAGTGGTCGGCCAGCGGGCCTTGCAGGTCCAGGGTCTTGGCAACCATGTCAGCGACCGTGCCGGCGCTCTCTTTAGAGCCCGCGAACTCGAAGAAGACGTATGGGCCGTGAGCGGTGAACGCTTCGGCCTCAAAGCCTCCGGACAGGGGCGCGATGTTGGCAACTGTGTTGGGGTAGTGCGAGATTGACAGCCGGGTGGCCGAGATGTTGCCGGGCCGGACGGTGGCCATGTCGGCGGCGGCCATCGCCGCAGCGGCGTCGGTGGCGTCCTGCGGGCTGGGGAAGCGGAACACCCCGTTGTCCAGGATCCTGGGTTTGTCGGTGGGCGGTTGGCCGCGTGGCGGCGGTGGGGTGACGCGCCCGCTGACGAAGCCGGCCACGAAGCGATGCGCGGCGGCGATCGCGGCGATCGAATCACCACGCACCAGCGCCGAGAGCCGCCCCGGCTCGGGAAGCGCCGTGGTGGGCGCGATTTCGGCGCTCAGCGGACTGATCAGAGTCCCGTCGACCTGCCAGGGGCCCGCCACCATGTCTGCCATCCGCTGGGCTTCGACGCGGCGACCGGCTGCGTCGTCGGCGACGGTGCCCAGCGGTGGCCGCGGTCGACGCGGGTAGTTACCGGGGTCGAGCAGCGCCACGTTGGCCGCCGCGGGCGCCGGGCCGCCGGACTTGACGGCGCTACCGGTGACCAGCGTCGAGCAGCCGGTGCCCACAGCGATCACCGCGGCCGCCGTGGCGATCAGCAACCGGGCCGACGATGCCACGCGTGGCCGCACACCAATTCGGTTGTCCAAGCGGCCCGTACCGTGCGGACAGCCGGTCGCGGCGTCGGCGGAATCCACTTGCCGGGCACCCGGTCGGCTCACCAACGCGGCCACCAGCTCACGGGCCGTTTCGTCGGGAGCGGTCGCGCGGCGCGTGCCCATCCCTCATCCCCCATCCCCTCATTTCGGCGCCCGCTGGCGGCCACCTGTGGCGATCCCGACCAGACCAGCAGAATGGTAGTGGCTGCCACCAGCGCATCAGCTCCGTTCACTGATTTTGCTCATCATTGCCCTGGCGACATCACTCGCGTTCTGACCCGGGTGGCGGAGACGTCCACGATGCGACGTTGGGTGCCAAACGTATCCAACTCATCGCCCATCCTTTCTCACTCTCGCGGGGAGTGTTCAGCGGGTGGTGACGCGCTCGGCCATCCTGGTGGCGATGGTGATGGCTTGATCGGTGCGGTTTTCACCGCAGCTGCGCACGTCGATCACGATGTTGTTGCGCGCGGCCAGGGCCCGTTGGCACTGCCACCCCCCACCGCCTTCCTGGGTGTTGGTGATGCTGAGCATGCCGTCATGGTTGGTGACGGTGCCCGCTGTCCAAATGCTGCTTGGGTGGCCCCGTTCCGTGAGGTGCAAGGTGGCGCCGCTGCACTTGGGCCAGGCCTGGGCTTGTTTGGCCGCGAAGTCGTTGGCCGCCTTGGCCGTCGCGAAATAGATCGCGGCGCTGTGATTGCGGTGCCGAGCGCCGTCGCGGTCCTGCAGGGACTGCGTTCGCACCCCGATCCAGCCGCTGTTGTCGAGCTCTGAATCCAGCGCGGGGGTGTGGACCTCGCTGCGCTCGGGGCGGTCGGTGCTCACGCCGCTGTACGCGTAGTCGTCCTTGCCGTTGTCGCCTGGTGGAGGACCGATGTCGGTTGTGCCCTCAATGCTGTTGATGGTCGCCACATCCAACATCAGCCCGGGCAGCGCCGACAACGGCACCGTTGGCGCCTGCGGCGCCGGACCTGGGTCGACCGGCGCCGCGGATGTGGCCGGCGCGGGCATCAGCGTCGAACTGTCATCGGGGCTGGCGGCGGCATTGATCATCAGGCCGGCGCCCACCATGGCGACCACGACCGCGGCCCCGATGGCAATCCGGGCCCAGGTGGGCCGGCGCCGCGGGCGCTCCGGGGCGAACGAGGGTCGATAGCCGGGGCTCGGCCCCCACACGGGCATCCCAGGCGGAGCGGGGGGCGCGCCGGGCGGGCCCGCATACGCGAACGGCCGGCGGGGCAAGACGGTAGTGACCTCCTCTCGGGGCCCGGCGGCGAGCGGCGCCGACCGGGCAGGTCCGTAGGCGCCGGGCGGTACCGGCGCGCTTCCCGGCGCAGGGCGCATCGTGGTGGGCGTGGGCGGGTGCGGGTGGTGGGGCATCGAGTGTCCTTCGGGGATGAGGAACTGCGGGGACAGCGCGAACGGCCGGCGTGGCCGGGCCGTGAGGACCAGCCGCCAGTGGTGAGGGGTACCGCCCGACGCGGCAAGGTTGCGCTGCATGCTCCAAATTGAAACATAGCGCCTGGCGCAGTGCAACGTTTCGAAACGTTGCACTGCTGCGCTTTTATTGCTAGCGTCTGCGTCATACCCGGACGAGCTGGCAGGAGGACCCCGACATGAGCGCTGTTTCGCTGCGTAACCAAGGTGGACCGATAAGCGGTGCCCCCGGTCAGGACACCGCCGGACGGCGACCCCGCTTCGCTCCCGCGGCGCGCTGGGCAATCCTCGCCGCGGTCGCCCTGACCCTGTTGCTGAGCGGATGCACCACCACCAACACCGGGCACCCCGCGGCCGCCCCGGACCTGGGACGCTGGCAACCGCCCGCGATCCTGCCCCAGCACCTCGCCGATCTGCTGCTGAAGGAAGACGACGTCAATGCGATCGCCCACACCACCGGCATGGCCGTACGCAAGCCGGTGACGCGGATGTGGCACGACGAGGAGATGCTCACCAACCCCGGCTGCGTGGACACCTACTCACCCGCCGAAGCCACCGCCTACGAAGGCAGCAACTGGACGGCGCTGCAAGGGCAGATACTCGATGACGCCACACCTGCTGCGCGCGAGCATGCGCTGGTGCAGGTCCTGGTCGGCTTCCGGGACGCCGATTCGGCCCAGCAATTCTTCAGCAAGTCCAAGACACGCTGGTCCGGCTGCGCCAACCGCTCCATCACCATCACCCCGCCCGGTCACGCCCCCACCAGCTGGGACCTCGGCGAGCTGCAGGCGACCGACACCTCCTTGGCCATCCTGCAAACCCGGCCCGGCGGCCGCGGCCCGATCTGCCAACGCGCCATGGGGCTGGTCAACAACGTCGTCATCGACACCCTCTGGTGCGGGTTCGATACCACCAGCCAAGCAACCGACATCGTCTCCAAAACCACCGCCACGATCTCGCAAGCCTGATCGACCCGTCGCAACATCCTTACCAGAACGCGTGAAAAACCCGATCCCCCAACCTCTTACGGAGTAATAATGCCTCAGCCACACCCCCAGTACCGACAGCCCTACGGGTACCCCCAGGCCTATCCCCCGGCGGCGCGGCCGGTTTACGGACCCGCACACGCACCGGCACACCGCGTGCCGCAGGCCGGCTACCCACCCCCGCCCCCTACGGGCAACCAACCGTTCTTCCAGGTACGGATCAGAAAACACACCGGCGCGATCATCCTGATGTTCAACCAGACCTACACCGTCACAGGAACTTTCGCCCAATGCGAAGCCGCACTGCACGACGCTCTACTGCACAATCTGCTCGCCGGTTGGTGGAGTATGGCTTCCATCTTGGGCTGGAACTGGTTTACCTTGCTCGAAAACCACAACGCGCGAAAGAATCTGCGACGCCAGGCCGCCCAGGCCTACGCCGCCACACGCCCGGCTCCCTGGACGCAGTCAGCGACACACGGATAATCCGTGCTGCAGCGCGTCAACCGATCGACAGCTGCGCGATGAGGTTTTCGAGGGCCCGGGCGGCCTCGGGGGCGATGGTGCGCTCCGCTTCGGCATCCTCGAGGACGGACGCCGGCAGCCCCGCGCCATTGGCCGCTTCCTCGAGGCTCAGTTCCGCCCGGTGACGGGCGCCGTAGAGTCGCTGGCCCAAAGTGGCCGCGGGCGAGCGTGCCGCGCGCATCATCAAGTCGTTGTAGCTGCGCCGCACACTGCTCAACGCCAGGATGACCGCCGGACTGCCTTTGGCGTTGCGCGCAGCGCTCGACGCCAGCCTCTCGAGCTTGCGCAGATCGGCCAGGATATTGGTGGCCCTGGGAGTGAAATCGGGATCGGACGGCTCGGGCAATCCAGAGACGGCGGTGGTGAGGGTGTGCATGGCCAGTTCCACCGTCTCGGCCATCAGGGGCGCGTGAATCGAGTCGGCCAATACCTCGGTGGCCTCGTCGCGGCGAGCTCCCGTGGGTCCGGCGGGTTGGCCGGCGCCACCGGTGGGGGCCGGAACCGCTCCGCGCCGGATGCGCGTGATGTGGCCCGTCGGCCAATCCAGCACCTTCTCCAGCCTCTCCAGCGTCGAACGACGCGGCCAGCTGCGGCCCTTCTCGAAGTTGATGAGGGCGCCCGCGTTGATGATTCCGTCGCGGTCCAGGCTCCGCTGCGAGATCCCCAGCTGCTGGCGGCGCTCAGCGACCGCGCTGCCGGCGCGGACGACGCCGGGGTCGCTCTGGCCGTCCCACCACTGCTCGTCCTCGGCTTCGAACGGATGCACCACCTGGGTCGACTCCTCGAGCGTCACTTCCGAGGGGCGCTGCGGGATCAGGGTCACGGCTGCCCCGTCAGGGGCCCCCAGACAGATGGTGGTGACGCCGGTGATCAATACCGAGTTGCGGCGGATCCCATCGACGAACATCCCGTTGCTACTGGTGTCGAAGGCCTGCCAGCCGTCGCCGTGCGGTTCGAGCCGGACGTGCCACCGCGAGACCCTCTCGTCGTCCACCCGAACCGCGGCCCCGGCGTCTCTACCGATGACGGCGGCGCCGGCCGCAGGGTGCAGCGTGTGCGTCGCATGCCCGACTTGTACGGTCAGCGCGGTCGTCGGTTGGCCGGGCGTCAATTGTCGCTCCTCGCTCCCGTGGGCTCACTGCTGCTGCGGTACGACCCAATGCATTGCGGATCATGCTACATCTGCTTCGTGTGCAGTCTTGGCCGTGTGCGGCAATTCCACGCAGCTCAGAACCGTTTGGGCTCGCATCCTGCCCCTGCTACGGTGGCGCACCGTTGCTGCCGCACCGTTTACAAACGTTGCGCACCACTGCCGCTTCGGTTACAGTTCAAGCAGTAGTCGCCCACGCGGTCCAAGCCTTAACAGAGAGGCATCCGATGCAGCCACACCCGCCCCCGGTGCCAGGGCAATACCCCCGGCGACCCGGCATGTCACCGGTCCCGCCCGGACGCTTCTACGATCCGCCCACCGAGCCCCTGCCCCGCCCGCACCCGTTTCCGACGGGGACCCAGCGTGGGCCGCTTCCCTACCCGCATCACCAACGGCCCGCCGGTGGGGGCTTCTGGGCGCCGGTGGCCCCCGCTGCACGCGGCAGACGTCGGCCGCTTTACCTGGGCGCGGCGATCATGGTGGGCGCCGTGGCCATGCTCATCTCGGGATTCTGGGCGCCGGGCTTCTTCGTCACCACTCAGCTCGACGTCACCGCCGTGCAGTCCGGCGTCACGCACGTCCTGTCCGACCCGGCGGGTTACGGCGCCAAGAATGTCAGCGACGTCACCTGCAACGACGGACAAAATCCCACCGTTACCGAGGGCGGCACCTTCACCTGCCAGGCAACCATCGACCACCTCAAACACCAGTTCCTGGTCACCTTCACCGACGACACGGGCAGCTATGAAGTCAGTGCCCCGAAGGGAACGAAGGTTTGAGATGGGCCTCGAAGGCCGACGGCCGGTCACCACCCAACCGGTCGGCAATCAGTAAGGCGTTCGGCGCCGCTACCGGGTGTCGCCGCCGGCGTCGGTTTCCCAGGTGCCGGGAACCATCGGAACCCTTGGGCCGCTGCCGAATTCGTCACCGGCAAGCGTGGCCAAACCCGTCGCATCACCGGTCGCCCCCCGGTGCGCCGTCCCGACAAACCCCAGCCTCCCGGCCCCGCGGTCCGACGCGAACGAGGGCACCTCGTCGCCCGGCGTGCCCCAATCCGGATCGACGTCGACGTTCATGTCCGCGAACTCGTCCCCGTGGTGGTCCCGGACCGCCCGCCTACGCCGGCGCGCCCTGGCCTGACCCCGCGCCGTCGCGGCCGCCGCGGCGGCGGCGCTATCGGGTTCCGGCGCTTGCCTTTTGGCGCTCGAGCTGGCACCGGCACCCATTCCCACACCGGACCCGATGCCCGGGGGAGCGACGACATAAGGCGGCGCGAAACCCGCGGCGTGCGGGGGCGGCGGGGTGGGCGGCGCCGGGCTGGTGACTGTGGTCGCCGTCGGAGCGGGCGCGGTCACCGGCGCCGAGGCGGGAGCCGCGGCCGGCGCGACGGCGGCCGGCGCGGTCGCCACGGCCGGCATCGGGCTCGGCGGCGGGGCGGGCGCCGGCGCGGGTGCCGGGACGACCGCGGGCTGCGGCGGTATCGCGGCCAGGCCGGCCAACCCCGCGAAGCCGCCCACCGCGCCGAAGGGGGCGGCCGCCAGGAGCACCGCGGGGGCCAGCAATTCCGGCTGACTGGTGAAGATCTCGAGGATGTGCGTCGGCCAGTCGAACAGCATGAGTTGAACGATGTACTGGAACGCCAGCGCGGGGTTGTGCACCAGGTAATAGCCGAACTGCTGGAAATCCTCGAGCAGTTCCAGAGCTCGAACCACCCAGAAGATCGGTTCCCCCGCATTGGTGTAGGCGTCGTAGGGCAACCCGTTGACGGTGCCCTCGGCGGGATCCCAGTTGATGCCGAGGTTCCTCAGGATATTCGCGATGAACTCATCGAGCGGGTTGTCGATCGTGGGGTCGTGCACATCGCCACCCGAGTCGTGGTTCGGAGCAACGGATTTCACTATTTGCGGCGCGGGATCGGGCTGCGGCGTCGACGCCACCGCCGCGCTGGAAACCGCTTGGTAGGTGGTCATCGTGCCGGCCGCCTGCACCCACATCCGCGCGTAATCCGCCTCGTTGAGCGCGATCGGAACCGTGTTGATGCCAAAGAAGTTCGTCGCCACCAACGCCCCGTGCACGGCATGGTTGGCGGCGAGTTCGGGCAACGTCGGCATGGCCGCCAGCGCGGCGGTGTAGGCGACCGCGGCGGTTTCGTGTTGCGCGGCCGCCGTAGCGCTCTGCGCGCTGGCCCGCGTCAGCCACGCGAGGTAGGGCGCGTGGGCGGCCACATACGACTCCGCGCTCGGTCCCTCCCACGAGCCCGCCTGCGCCGCGGCCAGGACACCGCTGAGTTGCGCTGCGGCCGAGGCGTATTCGGTGCTCAGTTCGGACCATGCCCCCGCCGCCGCGAGCAGCGATGCCGGACCGGGGCCGCTGCTGAGCAACGCGGAGTGCACCTCCGGTGGCGAGGCCATCCAGATCGGCGCCGTCATGGGTCTCCTCGGGCTGGAAGGGTTACCAGGCAGAGGAGAGCTTAATGAAAATGATTTCCGTTATCAACTTGGCGGGCTGTGCCGCCTGCTAGACCAACGGGCGCCCCGTCCTGATCCGGCGGTCGATGTCGGCCAGCAGGATGTTGAAGGGAAACCGTCGTACGAAGCGCGGCAAGCACCGGTTCACCACGGCCAACGTCGCGATGAGCCGGTCGAAGCGGCGTTGCCTGGTGGCGTCCCAGGGCAGCCGCATCTCGTCGCGAAATCGCTGCGGCAGAAAGCCCGTGGTGATCAACAAGGGAAGCCTGTCGGCGAGGCGCTGCAGTGGCGCAGGCAAGGCAAGTCCCGGAAGGCGGGACGCGGCGATCGGATACAGATACTCGCGTACGGCGTCGTCGATGCGGATCTTGGCCAGCGAATCCTGCCAGTACCGGTCGAACGCCGCGCGGTCCGGCGGCCACATCTCCGGCGGCACCTGCAGCGTGGTGGCCAGCGCCATGCCTTCGCGGTAGTGCCGGTCGGCCTCCTCGCCGCCCAGCTCACCGATGAACATGCGGTAGATGTCGACCCCGCCCTTGTACAGGCAGGCCCCCACCCACAGCTGCAAGTCGGGGTCGAAGGCGTTGTACTGCACCGGGCTTTCGGGGGTGGAGTAGACCTGCGCGTGAGCCCGGTTCACCGCGCGGCGGAAGGCGTCCTTCTGGGCGTCGCTGCCGTTGGTCGCCACCGCCAGGTAAGTGAACGTGGTGCGGGCACGCTTGATCGGATGCAGGTCGACGCGGCCACTTTCGACACGGCTCTCCATGACGCCGTAGCCGACGCCGGGACGCGCCAACTGCATGATCACGTTCGCCGGTCCGGCCAAGAGCGCGACGCCCATCAACCCCTCGTCGATCCCGAGCGGCCGCCGGCGGCGACGCCGCCGTGCGGGCAATGGCCGCGGCGCGTCGGAGACGCCACGCTCGACATGTCGAGCCGGTTCGTGGACAGCCTCGTGTATTGCCATGGTCAGACCCTCCCGCGGCGGAGCACGTAATGTGCGAACGCCTGTTTCCTGATATTGTCGCGGCGTCGCGCTGGTGTCAAGATGGTTCGCATGAACACCTCGAGCGCGCGGCCGTACCGCGGCGTCGAGGCCGCGCAGCGGCTGGCCACGCGCCGCAACCGGCTCCTGTCCGCGGGTCTGGAGCTTCTGGGCGCGGAGCAACAGAGCATCTCCGCGGTCACCGTCCGCGGCGTGTGCCGCCCGGCCGGCCGGGCGGCGCGGTACTTCTACGAAAGTTTCGCCGACAAGGACGAATTCGTCGCCTCCGTGTTCGACTGGGTGATCGCCCAACTGGCCGCCACCACCCAGGCCGCGGTGGCGGCGGTGCCTGCGCCCGAGCAGACCCGCGCGGGCATGACCAACATCGTGCGCACCATCGCCGACGACGCCCGCATCGGTCGCCTGCTGTTCAGCACGCAGCTGGCCGATCCCGTGATAGTGCGCAAGCGCGCCGAATCCAGCGCAATGTTCGCGATGCTGTCCGGCCAGCACGCCGGGGAAGCGCTGCGCGTCCCCGCAAACGACCGCATCAAGGCCGCGGCGCACTTCGTGGTCGGTGGCGTAGGGCAAACCATCAGCGCCTGGCTCGCCGGTGACGTCCGGCTGGAGCCGGACGAGCTCGTCGATCACCTGGCGGCACTGCTCGACGAGCTGGCCGAGCCCAACCTGTACCGACTCACGGAGACGGCGGTGGAGCCGCGGGCGGAATCGTGACGCGTGGCCTCACACCGGGCAGACGGTGTGCCACCCAGTCGTGGCGGTGAGCGAGAAGTCGCTCAGCGCTTGCGAAATGTGTTGCCGTAACTCGGCTTCCGAGTTGGGTCGGCACGGCTCGTAGGCAAGGAACGAGACGAAGACCTGTCCGCGCACCCTGCCCGACAGCAACGCCAACACTCCGTTGGTGCGGTGCATGGTCGCGGCGGTCACGCCCGGGTACAGCGACTTCATGGCGAAGTAGTCGGCGTCCGTTCCGTCCGGCCGGTTGGCGGCCGGGTCGACCGCACCGAGGTTGGACGACACGACAGCGGTTCCACCGCCGGTGGCCACGCTGATCAGTCGCCGGAAGACACGTTTCGGAATCAGGGGAACCAGCGGCAGCAATGCCCACCGTTCGTCAGGCACATCCTGATGGCGCTCAAGCGCTTGCTTGATCCCGGCGCGGATCCCACGCAGGTCCGTCGATGCGGGCGCGGGGTCGACCGTGATGTTGACGTTGCTGACCGCATTGGCGCGGGTGTCGCCGGGGGTGCGCTCGTTGACCGGCATCCCCACGGCAACCGTGCCGTCGGCGGCGACGCGCCCCACGCGCTGGGCGACGTGAGCCGCCAGCCCGGCGAGCAGCGCGCTGCCGGTGCCCCCGAGGGCCTTCGCGCGGGCGTCCCATTCGTCGGCGTCGGTGAAGACGGTTGTCGCCGGAAGAACCACGGGCTCGTCGGATCCGGTGAATGGCCGCTTCTCGGGTGGCGGGGCGGTATCGCCGCTGCCGCGCCGCGCCATTCGTGCCGCCGCCACGATGGCGCGGCCCATACCCGGTACGTCGCGGACCGTCTGGCGCGCGTCTTCACGCAGCGCCGCCCAGCGGCCCCGCGACGCCGCGGCCGGCCAGCCGATCGGGTCGTCACGGCCTAAAGCCGCGTCCGCCAACGCCTCGCACAGCCCGAGGCCGTCGGTGAGGCAATGGGTGACCACCAAGCTCACCGCAGCGCCGCCGTCGGTGAGCGGAAGCGCGGCAAGGTGCCAGCCGGGGCCGTGCTCGGCATCGGGCCGTCTAGCCGCCTCCTCGTTCAGCCAGTCGTCGATCTCATCGCGGGTCCGCGGTGTCGCGACGATGTCCAGGTCCGGCGGAAACGCGGGCGCTACCCAGCGATGCCGGCCGAACGGCAGGGGAGAGCGTTCGATGCGGCGGCACAACCGCCCCCGCGCAAGATGGGCATGGAACTCTTGCAGACCGTCGATGTCGATGGCGCGATCGTAGACCCAAATACATTGCACCACACTGCTGGTGGCTGTCGCTCGCTCGCCGAGGAAGAGGGTCTGGTCGGCTAGATCCAGCACGTTGCTCATTCCTAGGCCGCCTCGCCGTCGTCTTCCTCTGACGCGGGAGGGTCCGCAGCATCCGCATTACCCCGGCCTGCAACAACATCGGGCTCGCGCGAGCAGCCGGCGACGGCGCGGGCGAATACATCGATCAACGTCGCGATGTAGCGGTCCACCGATTCACGCGCCACCGCGTTGTCCGGAAAGGAGATCGTCACTGTGGTACTTGCCGCCTGCCGGTTGATCCACATATTGATGCCGCCGGCGGACAGGTTGTCGCCATAAGTACCGAAATTCGTCTCCGTCCAGAGCCCGGCGAGCGGTATCTTCCGAAAATCCAGGAATGACAACATCATCGGCAGGCTCGTAGGAGGCTTGATCTCCAGTCCATCTGCTGTCGCCGCCAACTCCAAGACTCGCTCGATTGGCACATCGGCGAGTTCCTTGGCCGCGTCGAACGACTTCTGCGCTGCCCGGGCCGCCTCGGGGAACGTGGTCCCGGCGGTAGGCACCGCAACCGGAACCAGGCTGGCAAACCAACCCACCGTCATTGTGTCGATACCCGCCGTCCGGGTGTCCCTGGCCGTGAACCCGTGGTACGCCGCGCTGCCCGTCAATTCGTGCTCGGCTAAAGCGGTGCAGGCCAGCACTCCCCCGATGAACCGGGCTCCGGCCGCACCGCACATGGCGTCGAATGAGTCCGTCCCGGCGGCGTCCAGCAGCTGCACGGTCAGCAGGTCACCTTTGCTGCTGGCCCACGTATCACCCAGGGGTAGAGGGAAACTCGGCCAATCGCCATCGGTGTCGTGGGCGAATGCAATCCATTCCTTGATCGCGGGAGACGCCATGGTCAAGCTCGCCGCCTTCGCACGCTGTCGCGCGGTGTAGTCCCGGTAACTGCCGACCTCGGGCAGGGCCGCGGACTGGTGCCCCTGCGCCAGCTCCTGATACGCCAGGTGGATGTCTACGAAGATCACGCCGGCCGACAGGCCATCGATGTGGAGATGGTCGACGCTCGCGTAGAACGTGAAATAGTCTGCGTGCTGGATGATCCCGAATGTGAAACATCCCCATTCGAGTGTCCCCGGGGTCGTCGTCAGGACGTGTGTACGCACTTGGTCGGCGGCCATTCGTCCGAATTCCACCGGAGCGAGCTCGATGGCATCGGCGTTGTCGATCACGCGACGCACGATGCTGCCGTTCTCGAATTCGAACCAACTGTGGTAAGTGTCGTGCCGGCGGACATGCGTATTGATCGCCGCCGTCATCGCCGGAATCTCACACGCGCCGGGGATATCCCACGCCACGATCATCAGCCGGGGTAGCTCCCTGCCCAGCGTCCTACCATGATGGGCGGCCCAAAGATGCTGGGCCTGCTGGTAACTCGGAGGACAATCGCTTCGTCGCGCGGTTCGAGCCGCTTCACGTCCAGAGGGCGCGGCCATCCACACGGTCACCGGACCATGTGGCGGTTGCCATTCGTTGATGTTGCCGAGCGAGACCATTTTCTTAAGTCCTCGTTCTTCCGATGCCGAAGTGCCGTGCACAGCAAGGGAGGCAGAAAAAGTTCTCGCGCATGGCTTTTCGCACAGCACGAAATCCCGTTGGGCTGAAATCTTGCGCCGGGCTTCCCGATATCAGGACCCCCACTTGCGGCGTCCCTATGCATCCCCTGTGTCGCCGCTGAGGACGGTAGCGCACGAATGGGATGAAGGCAACAATTGCACGACCGTGTGATCGATCGCACTGTCGCGCGCCCTCGCTCACGGCGCCGGCGCCGCGTTTGCCGGGGCGGTCGTCCGCGCGACGCACAAGATATTAGGAGACGAATGCGCATTTGAGCGTTTGCCGAATGGACATCCGCGCTGTCGAAATTCGGGCTGAGCTTTACGACCCGTTGGCGCCATTTCCGGTCGACGAACTTGCGGAGGGCTGCCGACGCGGGCGTGTCACACCGGGCAGGCGGGGCGCCAGCCCATGGTGGCCGTGAGCGAGAAGTCGCTCAGCGCCCCTGAAACCTGTTGCCTTAAATGGGCTTTCGAATTCGGGCCGCCTAGCTCGTAGGCAAGGAAGGAGATGAAGACCCGGCCGCGCGCCCTGCCCGACAGCAACGCCAGAGCGCCGTTGGTGCGGTACATGGTCGCGGTGGTCACCCCCGGGTACACGGTCCTCATGGCGAAGTGACCGGCGTCGGTGCCGTCCGGGCGGTTGACGGCCGGGTCGACCGATCCGAGGTTGGACGACACGACGGTGATCGCGCTGCCGGTGACCACGCCGATCAGTCGTCGCATGACGCGTTTGGGAATGAGCGGAACCAGCGGCAGCAACGCCCAGCGCTCGTCGGGCTCATTCTGGTGGCGGGACAGCGCTTCCTTGATCCTCGCGCGGATTTCACGCAGGTCCCTCGTCACGAGTGCCGGGTCGACCGTGATATCCACGTTGACGACCGCGTTGGCCCGGGTGTCGCCGGGGGTGCGCTCGTTGACCGGCATCCCGACGTTGACCGTCCCGTCCGCGGCGACCCGCCCCACTCGCTGGGCGAGATGGGCCGCCAATCCGGCGAGCAGCGCGTTGCTCGTTCCGCCGAGGGTGGTTGCGCGCGCGTCCCACTCGTCGGCATCGATGAAGACGGTTGCCATGGGCAGCGTGATGCGTTCGTCCGGTCCGGTGGGCGGAACGGGCCGCTTGGTGGCCGACGACGTGGCGGCTGCACGGCCGGCCCGAGCCATGCGTGCCGCCGCGACCAGGGCCCGGCCCACATCCGGTGTGTCCCGCGCGGTTTGGCGCGTGTCCTCGCGCAACGCCCGCCACCGCCGCCGTGACGCCGCCGCGGGCCAGGCGATGGGGTCGTCGCGGCGGCCCGCTGCGTCGGCCACCGCCTCGCACAGCCCGACGCCGTCGGTGAGGCAATGGGTGGCCACCAGGCTCACCGCCGCGCCACCATCGGTCAACGGCAGCACGGCAAGGTGCCAGCCGGGGCCGTGCTCGGCATCCGGCCGTTTTCCCGCCTCCTCGTTCAGCCAGTCGTCGATCTCATCGCGGCTCCGCCCCGCCGCGACGATGTCCAGGTCCGGCGCAGACGCGGGCGCTACCCAGCGATGCCGGCCGAACGGCAAAGGGGACCGTTCAATGCGGCGACGCAACCGGCCTCGGCCCAGATGGCGATGGAAGGTTCGCAGCCCGTCCATGTCGATCGCGCGGTCATACACCCAAATGCATTGGACCACACTGGTAGTCGCTGTCGCTCGCTCGCCGAGGAAGAGGGTTTGGTCGGCCAGATCCAGCAGGTTGCTCATCGCTACGCCGCCTCGTTGTCGTTCTCCGTCGGCGCAATCACCCCCGGGCTGCCGGTGGCGTCGATGACGCGAGCAAACATCTCCCCCAGCGTCGCGATGTAGCGGTCCACCGACTCGCGCGCAATCGCGTTGTCCGGGAAAGACATCGTCACCGTGGTCCGTTCGACGTGCCGGTTGATCCACATGTTGATGCCACCGGCGGACAGGTTGTCGCCGTAGGTCCCGAAGTTCATCTCCGCCCACATCCCGACGAGGGGTATTTTCCGGAAGTCGAGGAAAGAGACCATCATCGGCAATTGTGTCGGCAACTTGATGGCCAGGCCATCCAGCGTCGCCAACTCCAAGACCCGTTCGACCGGTACTGCGGCGAGGTCCTTGGCGGCATCGAAAGACTTCTGTGCCGCCCGCGCCGCCTCGGGGAACGAGTCGCCGGTCGTCGGCACGGAAACCGGTATCAGGCTGGCGAACCACCCCACCGTCATCGTGTCGATGCCCGGCGCCCGGGTGTCCCTGGCCGTAAATCCGTAATAGGTTTCCTTGCCGGTCAATGCGCGCTCCGCCAACGCTGTGCACGCCAAGACTCCGCCGATGAACCGAGCACCGGCCGCGCAGCATTCGGCATCGAAAGACGCGGTTCCCGCGGCGTCCAACAACTCGACCGTCAACAAATCACCCTTGCAGCTGGCCCATGTGTCGCCCAGCGGCAGCGGAAAGCTCGGCCAGTCACCGTCGGCCTCACGCGCGAACGCGATCCAGTCCTTGATCTCCGGGGATGACATGGTCAGGCTCGCCGCGTTCTCGCGCTGCCGCGCCGCATACTCGCGATAACTTCTGACCTCTGGCGTGCCGGGCTCATGGACCGGCGGGCCCGCCGCAAGTTCCTGGTACGTCAGGTGGATGTCCAGGAAGATCAGCGCGGCGGACAAGCCATCGATGTGCAGGTGGTCGACGCTGGCGTAGAACGTGAAGTGGTCGGCCCCCTGGACGACTCCGTATGTGAAACAACCCCATCCGAGCGTCTCGGGCGTTGTGGTCAGGACGTGCGTGCGCGCCTGGTCGGGGCTCATCGCTCCGAACGCCGCGGGCGCGAAGTCGATGACCTCGGGGTCGTCGATCACTCGGCGGACGATGACGCCCTCCTCGAATTCGAACCAGCTGTGGTAGGTGTCCTGCCTACGGACATGGGCATTGATCGCTGCCGTCATCGCCGCCACGTCGCATACGCCGGGAATGTCCCACGCCACGACCATCAGCCGAGGTAGCTGCCTGTTGAGCGCCTTGCCGTGGTAAGCGGTCCAGAGGTGTTGGTTTTGTTGATAACTCGGGGCCGAATCGCTCCGCCGCGCGGCGCGGGCCGCTTCGTGCGACGCAGGTGTGGCCATCCAAGTGGTCAGTGGGCCGTGCGGTGGCTGCCATTCGCTGATGCTTCCGAGTGCGACCATTTCTTGATCCTCGTCCCTCGCGATGCCGATTCTGTTGTGCGGCAAGGGGGTAGCGAAAGGGCCATCCATAATGGCTCTTCTGCACAGCATGAATTCAATTTCGTATCGGAGATCTTTGCGACGGATGTCCGTATGTTGGCCCGAACTTACGGTGTCGCTCGTACCCCCCCCTGTCGCCGTTATTGGACGTTAGTACAGGAAGGCGAGGATTGGTGGGTTTTAGGAAGATTCGCAATTTGACGCATTTGCGCCGCGAGACCGGTAATCTCCTTTATCCTCGCCGGGCCGAAGCGCAGGTCCGGCGCTTTAGGCTGGCGCGCCGAGCGAAATCACCGCCGCCTCAGGGAAACAGCGGCAGCTGCCACAGCCGCATGCCGGGGTCCAGCAGCCACAACCGCATCATCGTGAGCCGCATCAGCCGCTGCGCACTGAAGATCAGGAACACCGCCAGCGGCACTTCGACCAGCAGCGCGGTGGTCACCGACACCCAGACATCCTTGGGCCCCGCCGTCATCAGGTCGAACCAGGCGTCGCAAATCAGCAACACGCCGGTGGTGAACGCGGCCGGCACCAGTAGCTGGCGGCGCAGATACCCGAGTACCGCTGTCGCCAGCATGAATCCGACCAGCAGAATGTCGAAGCCCACCCACGTCACGGGCCAGTTGTGGGCAACATAGTTCTCCGGCAACGTGACCGAGAGGTACCCCAGCCAGGGAACCATCGCCATCGAACCACCCACCATCAGACTCAACCGGATGCGCCGCACCCTGAGCAGCAACGCCGGGTCGATCAATTCGCCCACGGGCTGCTCGAGCCGGGAAATGAGCTGCCGTCGCTGCTGGGGCGTGAGCGCCGCGATCTGAGCGTCGGACAGAATGCCGTCGGTCACGGGCGGCCGGCGACCACCGGAGGTCGGCGGTCCGCCGCGGTCTTGGGCACGGCCTGAGCATCGGTGGCATCAAATTCTTTGACCCAGCATGCGAATTCGAGGGTGATGCCATCGGGGTCCTGGAAGTAGAACGACCGCACGTACACCCCGGGATGCACCGTCGCGGACACTTGCATCGGGCTCTCGTCATGGTTGAGCACCGGGCCGACGCGGACCCCTTTATCCTTGAGCCGCTGGCGGTAGGCGTCGAACTTCTCGGCCGGCACGTGGAATGCGAGATGGTTCATGGTGCTGACCGCGCTGGTGATGTCGCCGATACCGGGGATCGCGCCCGGCGACGATATGCCCGGCACCCGGTCGGGGGCATCGGCGAACCAGAAGAATGCGACGCAGTCGCCGTTGCCGGCGTCGAAGAAGAAGTGCTGGCCCGCGCCCCCGGGCAGGTCGAGCGACTTGATCAACGGCATGCCGAGGACGTTGGTGTAGAAGTCCACGGTCCGAGCCATATCCGAGCAGACCAGCGCGACGTGATTGATCCCGCCGAGTTCGAATTCCGTGTTGGTGTTATGCGGCTTGATCATCGCGCGACTCCCCTCGGTCCCCGGCTTGAAGTCCTGGCCAAGTTGTAATTCTGAATCTAACATCGGCCTGAAGTTTCAACGAGATGTCCAATGCCAACAGGGCCGGTAAATGACTCCTAACGCCGCCGCCGGGGTTATCCGCGAGTTTGTCGGCCTGCCGTCGCCCACCGCCGGCCGCGCCGGCGCGGGCGGCCATCCTTGCCAGGGGCTGTACCACCGCGGGGTGGGACGCAAGCCCAAGGTGGCGATGATCGCCACGCACTACCAGATCGACTTTTCCGAGCACTACCTCGCCGACTACATGGCCACCCGCGGTGTCGGATTTCTAGGCTGGAACACCAGGTTTCGCGGCTTCGAAAGCAGCTTCCTGCTCGACCACGCGCTGGTCGACATCGGCGTCGGTGTGCGCTGGCTGCGCGAGGTGCAGGGAGTGGAAACCGTTGTGCTGCTCGGCAACTCAGGCGGTGGCTCGTTGATGGCCGCATATCAGTCGCAGGCCGTGGAGCCGAACGTGACCCCGCTGGACGGGATGCGTCCGGCCGCGGGCCTCAACGAGTTGCCGGCCGCCGACGCCTACGTGGCCACCGCCGCCCATCCCGGGCGACCCGACGTCTTGACGGCCTGGATGGATGGTGCCGTCGTCGACGAGAACGACCCCGTCGCCACCGACGCCGACCTCGACCTGTTCAACGAGCGAAACGGGCCGCCGTATTCACCGGAGTTCCTCACCCGCTACCGCCGGGCGCAGACCGCGCGCAACCATGCGATCACCGACTGGGCGGAGCAGGAACTCAAACGCGTTCGCGCAGCGGGGTTTTCCGACCGCCCCTTCAGCGTCATGCGCACCTGGGCCGATCCCCGCATGGTCGACGCCAGCATCGAGCCCACCGGGCGTCAACCGAACATGTGTTATGCCGGCGTTCCGGCCAAGGCGAACCGGTCGGCGCACGGCATCGCCGCGGCCTGCACGCTGCGCAACTGGCTGGGCATGTGGAGCCTGCGGGTGGCGCAGACCAGGGCCGAACCGCATCTCGCCCGGATCACCTGCCCCGCCCTGGTGATCAACGCCGAGGCCGATACCGGCGTCTTTCCGTCCGACGCCCAACGGATTTTCGTCGCGCTCGCCGGCCCCGACAAGACGCAATCGTCGATCGACACCGACCACTACTTCACCACCCCGGGCGCTCGCGGGGAGCAGGCCGACATCATCGCGAAGTGGATCGCCAAGCGGTTTCACTGAAGAGCTCACCGCGGACACCGAGGCGCGCTGGCACGCCCGGTAACCCCTGTGGTCAACCAACCGACCGGTTGTTAGTTTGGAGGGTGCCTGGCCAAGGCGGAACCCTAAAGCATGGGAAGGCGACCAATGCCGATCGCTATCACTCCTGAGCATCAAGACCTGGCCGATTCGGTGCGGTCGTTGGTGGCGCGCATCGCGCCGTCCGAGACATTGCACGCGGCAATGGAGACACCGATCGAGAATCCCCCGCCGTACTGGCGGGCCGCGGCCGAACAAGGCCTGCAGGGTCTGCATCTGGCCGAGTCCGTGGGCGGGCAGGGTTTCGGCATCCTCGAGCTGGCCGTCGTGCTGGCCGAGTTCGGCTACGGCGCGGTGCCCGGCCCCCTCGTGCCGTCGGCGATCGCCAGCGCACTCATTTCCGCCAACGACCCGCACGCCAAGGTGCTCTCCGAGCTGGCGTCCGGCGCCGCCATCGCCGCCTACGCGATGGACTGTTGCGGGTTGACCGCCACCCGCCAGGGCCCGAATGACGACGTGCTCGTGCTCCGCGGCGAGGTCCGCGCGGTTCCGGCGGCAGCGCAGGCCTCGGTGCTGGTGCTCCCGGTCGCGATCGACAGCGGCGAGGAATGGGTGGTGCTGCGCGCGGAGGAGCTCGAGATCGAGCCCGTGAAAAGCCTTGACCCGCTACGGCCCCTCGCCCATGTTCGGGCCAACGCCGTCGAGGTTGGGGCCGACGCCGCGTTGTGCAACCTGAGCATGGCGACAGCGCACGCGCTGATGACGACGCTGCTGTCCGCCGAGGCGATCGGGGTGGCGCGCTGGGCCACCGACACGGCGTCGCAATACGCCAAGATCCGCGAGCAGTTCGGCAGGCCGATCGGCCAGTTCCAGGCCATCAAACACAAGTGCGCGGAGATGATCGCCAACACCGAGCGCGCCACCGCGGCGGTGTGGGACGCCGCCCGCGCCATCGACGAAGCGCGCGAGAACGGTTGGGACCTCACCGGTTCCCACGTCGAGTTCGCAGCCGCCGTCGCGGCGACGCTGGCGCCGGCCGCCGCGCAACGGTGCGCGCAGGATTGCATCCAGGTGCACGGTGGGATCGGCTTCACCTGGGAGCACGACACCAACGTGTATTACCGCCGGGCGCTGATGCTGGCCGCCTCGTTCGGCCGCAATTCGGAGTACCCGCAGAAGGTGGTGCACACCGCCACCAGCACCGGCCTGCGGGCGGTCGACATCGACCTCGACCCCGACACCGAGAAACTGCGCGAGGAGATCCGGGCCGAAGTCGACGCGCTCAAGGCGATGGAGCGTGCCGAGCGCAAGGTCGCCATCGCCGAAGGTGGCTGGACGCTGCCGCACCTGCCGAAACCGTGGGGCCGCGCGGCCGGTCCGGTCGAGCAGATCATCATCGCCCAGGAATTCACCGCCGGCCGGGTCAAGCGCCCGCCGATGGGCATCGCGACGTGGATCATCCCGTCGATCGTCGCCTTCGGGACGGAGGAGCAGAAACAGCGGTTCCTGCCACCGACCTTCTGCGGGGACATGATTTGGTGTCAGCTGTTCTCCGAGCCGGGCGCGGGATCGGACCTGGCCGGGCTGAGCACCAAGGCCACCCGAACGGACGGCGGCTGGCGCATCACCGGCCAGAAGATCTGGACCACGGCGGCGCAGCTCTCCCAGTGGGGCGCCCTGCTGGCGAGAACGGACACCAGCGCCCCGAAGCACAACGGCATCACCTATTTCCTGCTGGACATGAAGAGTGAGGGTGTCGAGGTGAAGCCGCTGCGCGAGCTCACCGGGAACGCGATGTTCAACACCGTCTACATCGACGACGTGTTCGTGCCCGACGAGTGCGTGCTGGGCGAGGTGAACCGTGGCTGGGAGGTCAGCCGCAATACCCTTACCGCGGAACGGGTTTCGATCGGCAGCAGCGAGGCGAACTTCCTGGCCACTCTGGGCCAGTTCGTCGAGTTCGTTCGCGACGGGCAATTCGACCCGGTGGCACAACACCGAGCGGGTCAGTTGATCGCCGAGGGCCACGCCGCCAAGGTGCTGAACTTGCGCTCCACCCTGTTGACTCTGGCCGGCGGGGATGCCATGCCGTCCGCGGCCATCTCGAAGCTGCTTTCGATGCGGACCGGCCAGGGGTACGCGGAGTTCGCGGTGTCCTCGTTCGGCACCGACGCCGCCATCGGCGACACCGGCGAGCTACCCGGCAAATGGGGCGAATACCTGTTGGCGAGCCGGGCCACGACGATCTACGGCGGTACCTCGGAGGTGCAGCTGAACATCATCGCCGAGCGGCTGCTCGGCCTCCCCCGCGATCCCTAACCGCCGCTTCCGATTTGGCCCGAGGAGAGAGGGCCATGCCGACCTGAGGGGTGGTCAGGCCGGCATGGTTCCCCCCCATCCCGTGGGCCGGTCAACCTGGAAATGGATCGGCACGTCGAGGTTGACCGGTTGCCACGGGGAGGTGGTTCACCACCACCAGTTCCACCAGTGCCCGGGGGCCCAGAATCCGCGGTTGCCCGAACCCCAACCGGGGTGGCCTCCGCCGCCCCATCCGTGGCCGCCCCATCCATGACCGCCATGACCCCCGCCTGGACGGTCGGGAATGATGCCGGGTCCGCCGGGCGTACCGTGCGGACCGGCGGTGGTGAAGCTGGTGTCGGGTCCTGGTACCGGGGCCGCCTGCGCGGCGGGGCCGGCGCCGAACAGCAGCGCTCCCGCCACCGCGGAGGCACCCGCCGCGCCCACGGCGGCGCCGCGTAACGATCGTGCAGAAATCGTCATCGCAACCCCTCCTTCCAGGACCTGATGCCGACAAAACAAAACGTTAGCTACAACTTTCCCGGCAAACAACGTTGCTACACAAAGATGGCGCTGTGAATTATGTAACAAATGGGCTTAACGGATTTGCGTGGGCCGGTTTTGGCGGAATTAATGATCTTCATAAATCAGGATATCGACAGCTACTGAATCGTGCAGCCTCCGGGTTTACCCTGTTTAGAGGCGATCTACTGACATACTGGTTTGCATACTTACGCATCAGCGGATTCCCTGAATTAGGGCGATAAACCACGCCGTCCTCTGACTTTTGAGCGAAATTCCCGGCCGTCACCGACGCGTCGGTGAGCAATCTTCGAAAATTTGCTGCGGGAAACCGCTGATGCGGCACTTCCCGCGGGCGCGGCCAGCCCGCGGCCCGGCGACGCGACTTACGCCGCCGTCGGTGGAAGAATCAGTATTGTCAGACCCAATGCTGATTTACTGATTGGCCCACTCACCCGGAGGACGACCGCCGCTGTGAACTTCAACCCCAGCCACATCGGGCCGGGCGCCGGAACGTTCCGGGGCCCCGGGCCGTCGGCCACACCGGCAGGAGACGCCGCGCCGACCGAGCGCCTCACCGGGCTCGGGCAGCAGGGCGCCCACCGGATCGTCAGCCAGCCGGCGGTCAACCAGGCGAGCCGGGGTCAGCGGACACGCCGCACCGTAGACCTCCCGGCGGCCACCCACCGCGCCCTCGACATCTGGCAGCGCGAGGCCGCCGATCGCCTGGGCGTCGCCCGGGTGACCGGACAAGAGGTGCTCACCGCGCTCATCGACCAACTTCTGGTCGACCCCAAACTCGCGGCGCAGATCACCCGCGCCATCAAAGACCGGCGCTGACCCCGACGGGGACAGCGGCTAGTCGACCTCCATCTCACGCAACTCGCGCTTGAGGATCTTGCCCGTCGGGTTACGCGGCAACTCGTCCAGGAAGACCACCTCACGCGGCACCTTGTAGCGGGCCAGGTGGTCGCGAACGTAGTGCTTGATGCTGTCCTCGTCGACGTCGGAGCCGTCCTTCTTCACGACGAAGGCGCGCAGCCGATGGCCCCATTCCTTGTCCTCGACGCCGATGGCCGTCGCCTCCACCACCTCGGGGTGCCCGCTGATCAGGTCCTCGACCTCGGCTGGGAAAACGTTCTCTCCGCCGGAGACGATCATCTCGTCGTCCCGGCCGCTGACGTACAGCAGGCCGTGCTCGTCGAAATAGCCGACGTCACCGGATGACATGAGGCCGTCGATGATCTGCTTGTGGCCGCCGCCGGTGTAGCCCTCGAAGGGGAACGCGTTACCGACGAAGATCCGGCCGACCTCGCCCTGAGGCTTCTCCTTGCCGTTGTCGTCGAGGATCTTGACCTTCACGCCCTTGACCACCGGGCCGACGGTCGCCGCGTTGCGCTCCAGGTCCTGCGGTCCGGCGATGGTGGCGAACGCGATCTCGGTCGAGCCGTACATGTTGTAGATGACCGGGCCGAGATCCTTGAGCGCGCGGCTGGCCAGCTCGGCGCCCAGCTGCGACCCGGAGATGAACACGATCTTCAGGCTGGACAGGTCGGGCTTGGAGTCCATCTTCTCGACCGCGTCGAGAATCCGCGACAGCATCACCGGCACCACCACCATGGCGGTCACCTTGTACTTCTCGATGTCTTCGAGCACGTGCGGCGGCTTGAACTTGCGGCGCAGCACCAGGGTCGAGCCCAGGAACATCGCGATGGTGCCGTGCAGAAAGCCCAGCGCGTGGAACATCGGGGCGGGCAGCGAGGTCACCTCGTTGGCCTTGAACGGGACGTGGGACAGGATGCCCCCGATGGGTGCCAGCGTCGGAGGGGTGCTGCGGTTCGCCCCCTTCGGCGTGCCGGTGGTGCCGCTGGTCAGGATTATGATCGACGAGTGCTTTGTCGCCTTCGGGGCGGGTGAGTTGTTGCTGCGCTCGATCAGGTCGGCCAGCGTCTCGTCCTTGCTGCCCGACGGCTCGTCCGCGTCGGGGTTGGTGCCCAGCGCGCGCAGGAAGCCCAGTTCCGGCTCGGCCTTGCTGACGGCCTTGGTGTACTCGTCGTCGTAAATGATCAGCTTGGCGCCCTCGCGTTCGGCCACCTCTTTGATCTGCGGGCCGGAGAACTCGCTGTTGAGCAGGATGATGCGGGCGCCGACCCGGGCGGCGCCGAAGTAGGCGATGAGGAACCAGCGGGTGTTGCGCGCCAGGATCGCCACCCCGTCGCCGCCCTTGACGCCCATCTCGAGCAGCCCGTTGGCCACCGCGTGGGCGGCGTCGTCCAGCTCTTTGAAGGTGAACTCGCCGTCTTCGTCGATGCACGCGGCGCGGTCGGGATGGCGTCGGGCGTTGAGCGACGGCAGCATGCCGAACTCGCCCCACTTGTAGATGTCGTTGGCCATCGCGGCATAGTTCTGCGGCGGCTCCAGCCGGAAGGCGCCCGCCTCGAAGATCTTGCGCACGTAGTGCAATTCAGCCGAGCCGCGTTCCAGATACTGCTGAACCTTGGCAACCGCCTGCCCAGGCAGGCCAATCAGATTAGGCATGGATCCACCCTATGTGACGTCCGTCGCATTCCGAGGGGTAAGTACCCACCGACTTACGATGATGAACATGGGTCCGGTTTCGCTGGATGTGGATGGGCGCCAAGTCACCATCACCCACCCGGACAAAGTGGTGTTCGAAGCCCACGGCGGCATGGGGCCGCACACCAAACTCGACCTGGTCCGTTACTACCTGTCCGTGGCCGAGGGCGCGCTGCGCGGCGCGGCCGGCCGGCCGATGATCCTGAAGCGCTTCGTCAAGGGCATCTCCGAGGAGGCGGTGTTCCAGAAGCGCGCGCCGAAGAACCGGCCCGACTGGGTCGACGTCGCCGAACTGCACTACGCGCGCGGCACGTCGGCCGCCGAGGCAGTCATCCATGACGCCGCCGGACTGGCGTGGGCGATCAACCTGGGCTGTGTCGACCTCAACCCGCACCCGGTGCTGGCCGGCGACCTCGACCATCCCGACGAACTGCGGGTCGACCTGGATCCGATGCCCGGGGTCTCCTGGCGGCGGATCGTCGACGTCGCGCTGGTGGCCCGCGAGGTGCTGGAGGACTACGGCCTGACCGCGTGGCCGAAGACCTCCGGGAGCCGCGGTTTTCACATCTACGCGCGGATCGCCCCGCGCTGGGAGTTCCGGCAGGTGCGGCTGGCCGCCCAGACCGTGGCCCGCGAGGTCGAGCGGCGGGTGCCCGACGCGGCGACCAGCCGATGGTGGAAGGAAGAACGCGAGGGGGTGTTCGTCGACTTCAACCAGAACGCCAAGGACCGCACGGTCGCGTCCGCGTACTCGGTGCGGGCGACGCCGGACGCCCGGGTGTCGACGCCGCTGTTGTGGGACGAAGTCACCGAACGCCTTCCCGAGGAGTTCACCATCGACACCGTGCCCGGCCGGTTCGCCGCGATGGGTGACCCGTGGGAGGGGATGGACGACGCGGTCGGTGAGCTCGACCGGCTGCTGGTGCTGGCCGAGGAGATGGGACCCCCGGAGCGCGCGCCGAAGGGATCCGGCACGGCCGACGGCCGACGCCGGTCGGTGATGCCGCTTATCGAGATCGCCCGCACCAAGACCAAGGACGAGGCGCTGGCCGCGCTGGACACCTGGCGCGACCGCCACCCGGACGTGTCTCGCCTGCTGCAACCGGTCGACGTATTGGTCGACGGCATGCGCGGGCCGAGTTCGATCTGGTATCGCATTCGGGTCAACCTGCAGCATGTGCCGGCCGACCAGCGACCTCCGCAGGAGGAGCTGATCGCCGACTACAGCCCCTGGGAAGGTTACGGGGGCAAGCAGAAGCCGTCGAGCTGAGGGCGGGCGGCTACACCCCGGCCCCCGCCTGCGTGTGGTAGGCGTTGCCCTTGCGCAGGTAGCAGTACCAGGTGACCACCAGTAAGGCCAGGAAGAAGCCCACGTAGAACCGCAGTGCGGGCTCGATGCTGCCGAATTGCGATTTCGACCAGGCGTACGCCAGCGGCACGACGAACCCGCCGAAGGCGCCGATCGACGAGATCACGCCCAGCGCGCCAGCGGCCTGGCGACGCATGTGCGCCATGGTGTCGGGATCGCCGCCGGCGAGCTGCCCCTTGATCACGAAGATCCTCGAGATCATCCGATAGGTCGAGCCGTTGCCGATGCCGGTCGCGACGAACAAGAACATGAAGCTGGCGAAGAACAGCGGCAGATTCTTGGCGTTGACCGACCACAGCGCCGCCGCGGCGCCCGCGGCGAGCATGACGAAGCTGACCGCGGTGATCCGCGCGCCGCCGATCCGGTCGGCCAGCTTGCCGCCTAGGGGCCGGATGACCGAGCCGATCGCCGCGCCGAGGAACGCCCAGGTCAACGCGATGTCGCCGCGGCCGAACACCGTCTTGAGCAGGGTCGGAAAGGCCGCCGAGTAGCCGATGAATGATCCGAATGTGCCGATGTAGAGCAGCGACATGACCCAGGTGTCGGGATGCCGCAGCGACTGCCAGACCGGCCGCACGTCGGCCTTCGCCTCGGACAGGTTGTTCATGAAGACGAATGCGCACACCGCGGCCACCACGGCCAGCGGCACGTAGAACAGACCGGCGCGCGCCAGCGCCACCCCGCCGCCGGCGACGACGATAGGCGGGATGATCTTCTGCACCACCGCGACGCCGACGTTGCCGCCGGCCGCGTTGAGGCCCAGCGCCCAGCCCTTGTCCTTCTCCGGGTAGAAGAACGAGATGTTGGCCATCGACGAGGCGAAGTTGCCGCCACCGAAGCCGGCGGTCGCGGCGATCGCCACCAGGACGGTGAACGAGAGGCCGGGATGGCTGACCGCCCAGGCCAGCAGCACGCACGGGATCAGCAACAATGCCGCCGAGATGGTCGTCCAGTTGCGGCCGCCGAACAGGGGGACCGCGAAGGTGTAGGGCAGGCGTAGGAAGGCGCCGACGCCGCTCGGGACGGCGACCAGGCACAGCGCCTGGCTGGCGGTCAGCGCCCAGCCGGACGCGGACGGATGCCCGTGGGGGCCGGCGGTCATCTGGACCACCACGATGCTCCACAACATCCAGACGCTGAAGCCGACGTGCTCGGCGAAGATCGAGAAGATCAGGTTGCGGCGGGCGATCGGTTTGCCGGTGGTCTCCCAGAATGCGGGGTCTTCGGGCCGCCAGTCGTCGATCCAGTGCCCGCCCCGGTGCGGCGGGCGCTCAGGCGCGGGCGCAAGGACCGGAGCGATCGGCTCTTCAGAAGTCGTCGTAGTCACGCCCCGACGTTAGGAAAGGACTGTTACCGGGCCGCGTGGCCACAGTTACGCCGGAGATACGTGGATCTCGCAGTGGCCTTCGAGCCTCTGTCAGAACTTTTCGCACCCAGAATGCGGGAGAATCGCCACATGCCGGCGACTGACCAGCCCCTGGGGCTGCGGGAACGTAAGAAGATCAAGACCCGCCATGCCCTGCGCCGCGAGGCGTTCCGGCTGTTCGACGCCAACGGCTACGGCGCCACCACCGTCGAACAGATCGCCGACGCCGCCGATGTGTCACCCAGCACCTTCTTCCGCTATTTCCCGTCCAAGGAGTCGCTGCTGCTGGCCGACGACCTCGATCCGCTGATAATGGCCGCGTTCGACGCCCAGCCGCCCGAGCTGTCGCCGAGCCAAGCCATCCGCCGCGCCTACGCCACGACGATGGCCGGCCTGTCACCCGAGCAGTTGGAGTTCGAGAACACCCGGCAGCGGCTGATCTTCTCGATACCCGAGCTCAAGGCCGCCCTCTACGACGAGTACTACCGCACCGTGAACGTCATGGCGGAGGCCATCGGTCGCCGGATCGGCCGTGGCGCAACCGATTTCGAAGTCCGCGTGTACGTCGGCGCGATGGTCGGGGCCATGATGGCGGCGTTCGACAGCGCGCCGCAAACGGCCGACACCGTCTATCGGGCGCTGGACTTCCTGGACGCCGGCATGCCGCTGGACTGAGCGCGCAACCGCGCGGCGATGCCCTGGCGGGCAGGGAACGCGATAATCTCACGCGATGCGCCAGGGTTGGAATCGACGGGGATTCTTGCAGCTCGCGGGGGCTGCGACGGTCGCCGCGGTCGCCGGTGCTCCGGCGGCATGCTCGTCGGGCAAACCGTCGTCGGGTGCCCCCGGCGGCAAATCGGTGACCATCAACCACCTGTTCGGTCAGACCGTCATCAAGGAGCCGCCCAAGCGCGTGGTCAGTGCCGGCTACACCGAGCAGGACGACCTGCTCGCGGTCGGCGTGGTGCCGATCGCGGTGACCTACTGGTTCGGTGATCAGCCGTTCGCGGTGTGGCCGTGGGCCCAGCCCAGGCTCGGCGGGGCACAGCCGGTGGTGCTGAACCTCGACAACGGGATCCCGGTCGACCAGATCGCGGGCCTCAAACCGGATTTGATCGTGGCCACCAACGCGGGCGTGGACGCCGACACCTATCAGAAGCTTTCCGCGATCGCCCCGACCGTGCCGCAGTCGGACGGCGACGCCTTCTTCGAACCGTGGAAGGAGCAGGCCACCGCCATCGGACAGGCGGTGTTCCAGGCCGACCAGATGAAATCGCTGGTCGACGCCGTCGACCAGAAATTCACCGCCGTCGGCAAGGAACACCCGGCCTGGACGGGCAAGAAGGCGTTGCTGATGCAGGGCACGCTCTGGCAGGGGACCATCGTCGCGACCATGGCCGGCTGGCGCACCGACTTCCTGAACCAGATGGGGTTGGTGATCGCCGACAGCATCAAGCCTTTCGGCACCGATCACCGCGCCGTCATCCCCCGCGATCACATCAGGGCGGTGCTCGATTCCGCCGATGTAATCATCTGGACAACCGAGAACCCCGACGACCAAAAGGCATTGCTCGCCGACCCCGACGTAGCGGCCTCCCAGGCCACCGCGCAGAACCGGCACATCTTCACCACCAAGGAGCAGGCCGGCGCGATCGCCTTTTCCTCGCCACTGAGCTACCCCTTGGTCGCCGATCAGCTCCCCCCGCAAATCGGCAAAATCCTCGGTTAGATCCCGGCCGCGCCAGCGGCGTTTGAGCGTTTGCTAAGGCAGCTCTGGCAGTGTTCGAAAATCCGTGGCTCGCCCCTCGCCCGCTCGGCGATGGGGAGGTTACCGTCGAGTAATGAGCGTGACGGACCTTATTGACAACGTGTCCAAGGACCTGCCGACGGAACTGGTCGGCAACACGGTTCTGGACTTCGGCGACAACGCGCTTCTGCTGCAATGCGGCAGCACCGCCGAGGTATTGGCGTGGGCGGCGCATCTGCGCGCCGCGGCGCTGCCCGGTGTGGTCGACATCGTGCCGGCCGCCCGCACGGTTCTGGTGAAGCTGGACGGCCCCCGCAGCCAAGGGGTGATCCGTCAGCGACTGCGCAAGATGCGGGTCGCCGCCGAGGAGCTCGCCGCGCCCGAACGCCGTGCCGACGTGGTCATCGACGTCGTATACGACGGCCCGGACCTGGCGGAGGTCGCCGGCCATACCGGGCTGAGCATCGCGCAGGTGATCGACGCGCACACCGGTTCGCTGTGGCGGGTCGGATTCAGCGGGTTCGCCCCGGGTTTCGCGTACCTGGTCGACGGCGACGCGCGCCTTCGGGTGCCGCGCCGCACCGAGCCACGCACCTCGGTGCCCGCCGGCTCGGTCGGCCTGGCCGGTGAGTTCAGCGCGATATACCCGCGCCAGTCGCCCGGTGGCTGGCAGCTGATCGGCCGCACCGACGCGGTCCTGTGGGACCTCGAACGGCCCGAGCCGGCGCTGCTGACACAGGGCATGTGGGTTCAGTTCCGGGCCGTCTGAGGTAAGGAGATCGCCGTGAGCACCCTGGAGATCCTTCGCACCGGACCGCTCGCCGTCGTCCAGGACCTGGGCCGGCCGGGACTCGCCCACCTCGGCGTGAGCCGGTCGGGGGCCGCCGACCGCCGCGCACACCAGTTGGCCAACCGCCTGGTGGCCAACCCCGATGACCGCGCCACGGTCGAAGTGACGCTCGGCGGTTTCGCCGCCAGGGTCCGGGGCGGCGACATCGACATCGCCGTGACAGGGGCAGACGCCAACCCGACCGTCAACGGGATTAAGTTCGGCACCAACAGCATCCAGCACGTCCGCGACGGCCAAACGATCGCCCTGGGCACGCCGAGCGCCGGGCTGCGCACGTACCTGGCGGTGCGGGGCGGCATCGCCGTGGAGCCCGTGCTCGGCTCGCGCAGCTACGACGTGATGTCGGCCATCGGCCCGTCGCCGCTGCGAGCGGGAGATCAGCTCCCGGTCGGTGAGCACACCCTGGACTACCCCGAACTCGATCAGGCGCCGGTGGCGGCGATCACCGGCAACATGGTCGAGCTGGCGGTGGTGCCCGGGCCGCGCGACGATTGGTTCGTCGACCCCGATGCCCTGGTGCACAACGATTGGGTGGCATCCGATCGCAGCGATCGGGTGGGAATGCGATTGGTCGGCCGCCCCCTGCAGCACTGCTACCCGGACCGCCAGCTGCCCAGCGAGGGGACCACCCGCGGCGCGATTCAGGTGCCGCCCAACGGTTTACCGGTGATCCTCGGGCCCGACCACCCGGTCACCGGCGGCTACCCGGTGGTGGGCGTGGTGGTCGACGAGGACATCGACAAAATCGCCCAGGTGCGCCCCGGACAGTCGGTGCGCCTGCACTGGTCGCGCCCGAGGGTGCTGGCGGGCGTCCAATCGCAGTCCGGCGTCGCGGTCTTGCCGTTTTCCTAGCCGGAATGTATTCCAGCTCACATAAAGTCGCCCGGCCGAGCCGAATCACTTGAAATGGGTGGCCATTTCGGTATTCGCCACCTACAGGGTTTTACCAGATAACTGGTAATCAACTTACAGGCGATTCGGGCCGTATTGAGTTGACCCGACTCCGTCTCGAATGTGAGCATCGAAATGCACGGCGGGGCATCCCTCTTCATTCGGGGTGCCCACTTCTCTTCCCGTTGTGCGGCTGAATGGGTCCTGACGAGAGGGAGTCTTATGCACGCCTCCGTGCGGAGTGGCGTACTCCCGCCATCCCAAGGCGCACAATCGGATTCACCGACAGCCGACCGGAAATGAGCACCGCCCCGTGCCGTTCCCCGAAAACATCGCAGTCGACGAAAGGTGACAATCGGATGGCCCGCAATCACCACATCGCGGACTGGAATCCAGAAGACACGGCGGCCTGGGAGGCCGGCAACAAGAAGATCGCGCGCCGCAATCTGTTATGCACCATCGCAGGCGACCACGTCGCCTTCTCGATCTGGACGCTGTGGCCCGTCATGGCACTGTTCATGCCTTCGCACATCTACGGCTTCTCCGCCGGCGACAAGCTGCTGCTGGGCGCCGTCGCCACCCTGGTCGGCGGGCTGGCCCGCATTCCCTACACCCTGGGCATCGCGACGTTCGGTGGTCGCAACTGGACCGCCTTCTCGGCCTTCGTGCTGCTGATCCCGACGGCCGGCACCATCGTGTTGCTCGCCAACCCCGGACTGCCGCTGTGGCCGTTCGTGGTATGCGCCGCGCTGACCGGGCTGGGTGGCGGCAACTACGCGGCTTCGCTGGCCAACGTGAACGCCTTTTACCCGCAGCGGCTCAAAGGCTCGGCGCTGGCCGTCAATGCCGGTGTCGGCAACCTCGGGGTGGCGGTGATCCAGCTGGTCGGGCTGTTGGTGCTCGCCACGGCCGGGCACGAGGCACCGTATTGGGTGTGCGCGGTGTACCTGGTGATGCTGGCGATCGTGGGCATTGGGGCCGTGCTGTTCATGGACAACGTCGGCCACGGCACGCAGCTGAACACGATGCGGTCGATCCTGGTCGAGCGCGACACCTACGTGATCTCCCTCCTCTACATCTGCACGTTCGGCTCCTGGATCGGCTTCTCCTTCGCCTTCGGTCAGGTGATGCAGGTCAACTTCCTGGCCAACGGCGAAAGCGCCAAGCACGCGGCGCTGCACGCCGCGCAGGTGGCCTTCATCGGACCGCTGCTGGGCTCGCTGGCGCGCATCTACGGTGGCCGGCTGGCCGACCGCAGGGGTGGCAGCCGGGTGACGCTCGGCGTGCTCGTCGGGATGACCCTGGGCGCCGGATTGCTGGTTTTCATAAGCACTTTCGATGATCGCAATTCCGGGGCGCACTCGACCAGCATGATCGGCTACGTCGTCGGCTTCATGGTGTTGTTCATTCTGTCCGGGATGGGCAACGGTTCGGTGTTCAAGCTCATCCCCTCGGTATATGAGGCGCGTAGCCGCGCCCTGGAGACGGGCGAGGACGAGCGGCGCCACTGGGCGCGCGCCAAGTCCGGATCGCTGATCGGCGTCTGCTCCGCGGTGGGCGCCCTCGGCGGCGTGGGCATCAACCTCGCGCTGCGCCAGTCCTACCTGGCTACCGGCACGGAGACGTCGGCATACCTGGCGTTCCTCGCCTCCTACGTCGTGGCAGCGATCATCACGTGGATGGTGTACGTGCGGCGGCCGGTGCTGCCCGCCGAGGCGGCGAACGGTGAGACGGCAGGCGCGCTGGCCCGCGTGTGAGGGTGGCCTCACTGTGGGCAATGCGTAAGCAATTGCCAGGTAACGCAACCGAAATCTGACAGGCATACACAGGTGATATGGCCCGGCCCGACTCCCCGCCGCTGACGGGTTACCGCATCGCGGTGACCTCCGCCCGGCGCTCCGAGGAGCTGTGCGCGCTGCTCAGCCGACAAGGCGCCGAGGTGTGCAGCGCACCCGCGATCAACATGATCGCGCTGCCCGACGATGACGAACTGCACCGTAACACCGAGGCGTTGATCGCCGAGCCACCCGACATCCTGGTCGCGCACACCGGCATCGGGTTCCGCGGCTGGCTGGCCGCGGCCGAGGGATGGGGGCTGGTCAGCCCGCTCATCACCGCCCTATCGTCGGCGCGGATCGTCTCGCGCGGACCCAAGGCGACCGGCGCGCTGCGCGCCGCCGGTCTGCACGAGGAGTGGTCGCCGGACTCCGAGTCCTCGCAGGAGGTGCTGGAATACCTGCTCAACTCGGGTGTGGCCGGACTGCGGGTGGCGGTCCAGCTGCATGGCGCCGCCGACGCGTGGGATCCCTTCCCGGAATTCCTCGGCGGGTTGCGCATGGGGGGCGCCGAGGTGGTGCCCGTCCGGGTGTACCGGTGGAAGCCAACGCCGTTGGGCGGCACGTTCGATCAGCTGGTGACCGGGATCGCGGGACGGCAGTTCGATGCGGTCACCTTTACGTCGGCGCCCGCGGCCGCGGCGGTGCTGGAGCGCAGCCGCGAGCTGGACGTCGAAGACCAGGTGCTGGGCGCCCTGCGCAGCGACGTGCACGCGATGTGCGTCGGCCCGGTGACCTCCAAGCCGTTGATCCGCAAAGGCGTGCCGACGTCTTCCCCGGAACGAATGCGGTTGGGCGCCTTGGCCCGTCACGTCGCCGAGGAGCTACCGCTGCTGGGTTCGTGCGCGGTGACCGCCGCCGGCCACACGGTCGATATCCGCGGCACTTGCGTGCTGGTGGACGGCTCGATCAAGGTGCTGTCGCCGTCCGGCATGGGGATACTGCGCGCGCTGGCGAAACGCCCCGGCGACGTCGTCGCCCGCGGGGACCTGCTACGCGCACTGCCCGGCAACAGCAATGACCCGCACGCCGTCGACACGGCCGTGCTGCGGCTGCGAACAGCTTTGGGCGACAAGAACATCATCGCGACGGTGGTCAAGCGTGGGTACCGGCTCGCGACCGAGCAGCGGGCGAGTTCCCCATGGCGCTGATCATGGTCGCGCACGGCACTCGCCGGCCGGAGGGTGTGGCGATGGTCGAAGAGCTTGCCGCGCAAGCCAGTTCGTTGACGGGCCGGCCGGTGGAGGTCGCGTTCGTCGACGTGCTGGGCCCCACCCCCAGCGAGGTGCTGTCGCGGGTGAGGGCCACCGGCAGGCCGGCCATCGTGCTGCCGGCGTTCTTGTCGCGCGGCTATCACGTCCGCGCCGACCTGCCGGCCCACGTCGAGCTGAGCGGCCACCCGAACGCGATCGTCACGCCGGCGCTGGGCCCGAGTGGCCAGGTCGCCCGGATCGTCGGCGATCAGTTGGTGAAATGCGGTTGGCGCCCTGGCGATTCCGTGATTCTCGCGACGGCGGGAACATCGGATGCCAGGGCCCGCGCCGACCTGCACACCACCGCGACGCTGGTGTCGGCGCTGACCGGGTCGCGCGTCAGCCTGGGCTTCGCGGCCACCGGGGATCCGCAATTGCCGGAAGCGGTCGACGAGGCCAGGCGCCTTGCACCCAACGCGCGGGTCGTCGTCGCCTCCTACCTGCTGGCCGACGGCCTGTTCCAGGAACGGCTGCACGCCTGCGGCGCCGACCTGGTCAGTCGGCCGCTGGGCACCCATCCCGGCCTGGCCCGCTTGATCGCCAATCGATTCCGCCGGGCCATGCCGCCGGTCCTCGCCCCCACCACCCGGCACGCTTCGCGGCGACCGACCGCGCAGCGGCTGGTCCACGACCGGATCATGCGGCCGAGTTCGGTGGCTTGACAGCCCTGGCCGGTTAGGCGCGCCGACCGCTCGACGCTTGCTCTTTGCTCCGATACGGGCGATCCTGACAGCATGCCCCGTCACGAAGAACCGTCGCGCGGGCTTCTGGATCCGGTCGCCAAGATGCTGCGGTTGCCGTTCGGCACACCGGAATTCATCGACCGGATCGTCACCGGCGGGGTGAACCAGGTCGGCCGTCAGACGCTACGCATGTTGATCACCACGTGGGACGCCGCCGGCGGTGGCCCCTTCGCCGCCAGCGCGATAGCTTCCACCGGGATGGCCAAGACCGCCGAAACCGTGCAAAGCATGTTCATCGGACCGGTTTTCGGCCCGCTGCTGAAGGTCCTGGGGGCCGACAAGGCAGCCACCCGGGCCTCGCTGTGCGCCTCACAACTGGTCGGCCTGGGCATCATGCGCTACGGCATTCGCTCCGAGCCGCTGCATTCGATGTCGGTCGACGCGATCGTCGACGCCATCGGCCCGACGATGCAGCGTTACCTCGTCGGTGATATCACCCGCTAGGCGGCGATCCGACCGACCTGGACGAAGCCGTCGGCGGTGACGCGCGCCGGGTACACCGGCACCGAGAAGTTCGGATCGTCCAGGCACTCACCGTCTTCCAGCGAGAAGGCCTGCTTGAGGATTGGCGACTGAACCGTGACCCGGCCCCCGCGGTCGCCCACGATCCCGCGCGAGAGCACGGCCGCGCCGGAGAACGGGTCGACGTTACCCACCGCGTACACCGAGCCGTCGTCCAACCGGAACAACGCCGCCTGGGAACCGTCGTCGAGCAGCACGCCGACTCCCCGACCCGGGATGAGCCGGTCGTACTCGCAGGCCGTCGTCCACACCTGAATGTCGTTGAGAAGTGTCATGATTCCTCTCCAGCTCCCGTACGGATCTTCGGCATGCCAATGGACACCGGGATTTTGCGCCCGGCGTGCTCGGTGAACTCCACCGTCGAGTCGACGGCGTCCGGGGCGTTGACGAACGAGACGAACCGCGACATCTTGTCCGGGTCGTCGAGCACGCCCTTCCATTCACACTTGTAGTTCTGCACGTGCCGCTCCATTGCGGCCTCGAATTCGTCGGCCAGGCCCAGCGAGTCCTCGCAGACGACCTCGCGCACGTGATCGAGGCCGCCCTCGAGCGAATCCACCCAGGGGGCGGTGCGCTGCAGCCGGTCGGCGGTCCGGATGTAGTACATGACGAACCGGTCGACGTAACGGACCAGCGTCTCGGTGTCCAGGTCGCTGGCCAACAGCTGGGCGTGCTTGGGCGTCATGCCGCCGTTGCCGCCGACGTAGAGGTTCCAGCCCTTTTCGGTGGCGATGACCCCGACGTCCTTGGAGCGCGCTTCGGCGCACTCCCGCGCGCAACCCGAAACACCCATCTTGATCTTGTGTGGCGCCCGCAGGCCCCGGTAGCGCAGCTCCAGGTCGATCGCCAGCTGCACCGAATCCTGCTGGCCGTAACGGCACCAGTCGGTGCCGACGCAGCTCTTCACGGTGCGCAGTGCCTTGCCGTAGGCGTGGCCGGATTCCATGCCGCCGTCGACCAGCCGTCGCCAGATCTCCGGCAGCTGGTCCACCCGGGCGCCGAACATGTCGATCCGCTGGCCGCCGGTGATCTTGGTGTAGAGGCCGAAGTCCTGCGCGATCTGCCCGATCAGGATCAGGTGCTCGGGCTTGATGTCGCCGCCCGGCACCCGCGGCACCACCGAGTAGCTGCCGTTCTTCTGGATGTTGGCCAGGAAGTGGTCGTTGGAATCCTGCAGCGAGGCTTGTTCGCCTTCGAGGATGTGGTCCGAGCCGGTGGAGGCCAGGATGGACGCAACCACGGGTTTGCAGATGTCGCAACCCTTTCCGCGGCCGAAGCGCTCCAGCAGGCCCGAGAAGGTCCGGATCTCGGTGGCCGAGATGATCTCGAAGAGCTCCGCCCGCGACTGGCTAAAGTGCTCGCACAGCGCCTTGGACTGTTCGACGCCCTCGGCTTCCAGCAGCTGCTTGAGCAGGGGCACGCACGAGCCGCACGACGTGCCGGCCGCGGTGCACGACTTGAGCGAGGGCACGTCGGCGCAGCCGTCGGCGATGGCGCACTTCAAATCGCCCTTGGTGACGTTGTTGCACGAGCAGATCTGCGCGGAATCCGGCAGCGCGCCGACTCCCAACGCCGGAGCCTCGCCGGAAGCCGGGGCGATCAGCGCGAGCGGATCACCGGGCAGCTCGCTGCCGACCATGGGCCGCAGCACCCCGTACGACGAGGCATCGCCCACCAGGACTCCGCCGAGCAGGGTCTTCGCGTCGTCGGACAGCACCAGCTTGGCGTAGGTCTTCTTGACCGCGTCGTTGATGGCGACTTCGAGGCAGTTCTCGGTCACGCCCATCGCATCACCGAAGCTGGCCACGTCGACACCGAGCAGCTTGAGCTTGGTCGACAGGTCCGCTTCGCCGAACTCCGCGGCCCCGTTCAGCAGGCGGTCGGCCACCACCTCTGCGGAGGTGTAGCCCGGTCCCACCAGGCCGTAGCACCGGCCACCGATCGCGGCGACCTCGCCGACCGCGTAGATGTCCGGATCGCTCGTGCGGCATGCCAAGTCGGTGAGCACGCCGCCGCGTTCGGCGAGCTCCAGACCCGCGGCCCTGGCCAGCTCGTCGCGCGGCCGGATGCCGGCCGCGAAAATGACCAGCCCGGCGTCGATGACCTCGCCATCGGTCAGGCGCACCCGCACCGACGACACACCGTCGCCATGATCGATCGCTTCGATCGACTCGGTACCCGTGCCCACGTGCACCGCGATGCCCAGGTCGCCGACCATCTTGGCCAGCAGGGCGCCGCCACCCTCGTCGATCTGCTGGGCCATCAGGCGCGGCATCATCTCGACGACGTGCGTCTGTAACCCAAACTGGCGCAGCGCGTTAGCGGCTTCCAGACCCAACAGGCCGCCGCCGATCACCACGCCCGCCGGGGTGCGACCGGCTTCCACCGTGCACTGGGCGTCTGCCCGGATGGCGTCGAGGTCATCGAGCGTGCGATACACGTGGCACGCCGCCAGGTCGTGGCCGGGCACCGGCGGAACGAATGCGTAGGACCCGGTGGCCAGCACCAGCGTGTCGTAGCCGTGCCGTTGCCCGTCGGCCGTGAGCACCGACTTCGCTTCCCGGTCGATCTCGGTGACGCGAGCGTTCAGCACCAATCGAACCCGTTCGTCACCCGCGTAGTCGTTGCCCGGCAGCGCCAGCAGCTTGCGATCCCAGCTCTCGGTGTACGAGGTGAGGCCGACGCGGTCGTAAGCCGCGTCCGCCTCCTCGGCCAAAACCGTGATGCGCCACAGCCCCTCGGCATCACGCGCCCGGAGCGCCTCGACGAGCCGGTGCCCCACCATGCCGTGCCCGACTACGACGATGTGACCGCCCGCACACTGAGCGCGCGAAATCCCGTCTGCAGCCATGGCTTTGAGGTTAGCGGCCGGAAATTACCGCGATTTCGCCCAATGTGACGGTCCTATGACGAGGATCTCACAACTCACAGGGAGCCCTGTGAATATTCGTTCGCCCAGGGCGAACGCCTAGGTGGAACTTAAGCGTGGTCGACTCATGTTTCTCCTTGTAGCCGGCCGGAGAGGCGCCGGACACAGCAAACCCACAACAAAGCTCAAGGAAGTACAAGGAGATCCCCATGAGTAACCTCGCACTGTGGTCGCGACCGGCCTGGGACACCGACCGGTGGTTGCGTGACTTCTTCGGCCCCGCCGCCGCGTCAGACTGGTACAAGCCGGTGACCAGCGGTTTCAACCCCGCCGCCGAGATCGCCAAGGACGGCGAGGACGCGATCGTACGCATCGAGCTCCCCGGCGTTGACGTCGAGAAGGACGTCAACGTAGAGGTCGACCGCGGCCGACTCGTGATCCACGGCGAACGCCGCGACGAGCACGCCGAAGAGAAAGAGGGGCGCACCCTGCGCGAGGTCCGCTATGGATCCTTCCGCCGGTCGTTCCAGCTGCCGGCCCACGTCACCGGCGACGCCATCACGGCCTCGTACGACGCCGGCGTGCTGACCGTGCGGGTCACCGGCGCCTATGCAGGCAGCCAGGCGCGGCGCATCGAGATCACCAAGTAAGAGGTGAACCACGATCCGGCGGGGTCATTCGATCCCGCCGGATCCCTCTGTCGTGCAACTGTTTTCGTCCCGGATCAGCGCCAGCGCGCCAGCAGTTCCCTGGCCCGGGTCGCCAGCGCGGCCTGAAAGAAGGGGCCGAAGCTGATGCGTGCGACACCCAGCGGCCCGAAGGACGCCGGGTCGTCCTGATCGGGCAGCGCGATCGCGTTGACCGGCAACGGCAGCTCTGCGGCCAAGCGGCGCAACGTCTCCGGGTCGTGCCGACCCACCGGGTAGAGCACATCGGCGCCCGCGTCCGCGGCTTCGGTCAGTCGCGCCACCGCCCGCTCGACGCGGTCCGCATCGTCCCCGTCCTTGCGCAGGAAGAGATCGGTGCGGGCGTTGATCACGACGTGCACCCCGGCCGCATCGGCGGCCGCCCGCAGCGCGCCCACCAACTCGGCGTGCTCACCGGCGGACCTCAGCCGCTTGCCCTCGGAGTGCACGGTGTCTTCGATGTTCAGCCCGACGGCCCCGACGCTCAGCAGGCCCTCGATCAGGCGCTCGGCCCCCAACCCGTAACCGGATTCGACGTCCACCGAGACCGGGACGTCGACCGCGGCCGTGATCTGGGCGATCCGGGCCAGCACATCGTCGAACGACATGCCCTCCCCGTCGGGTTTGCCGACCGAATCCGCCAGCGGATGACTGCCCACGGTGAGCGCGGCGAACCCGGCGTCGGTGGCGTGGCTGGCCGACCAGGCGTCCCACACGGTGGGCAGCACCACCGGGTCACCCGGTCGGTGCAGGTCGAGCAGCGCGGCGGCACGGTCGGCGGCGGTCTGACCTGGCATGGGCGTCTTTGCTCCGGGTTGGGGAAGGAAGTGAGTCGCCTGACGTCAGGCTGTGCCGTCGATAGTATCGGGGGCGTACTGTGATCCGTGACACCGCCCGCGCAAGGAGATCCGTTGAGCACCACTACTGAACTCGCCGAACTGCACGACCTCATCGGCGGCCTGCGGCGGTGCGTGGGCTCCCTGAAGAGTCGCTACGGTGACAGCCCCGCGATGCGGCGCATCGTCATCGACGCCGACCGGATCCTGTCCGACGTCGAACTGCTTGACACCGACGTGTCCGAGTTGGACCTGGCGCGCGCCACCGTGCAGCAGTCAAGCGAGAAGATCGTCATTCCCGACACCCAGTACGACAGCGAATTCTGGCGCGATGTCGACGACGAGGGTGTCGGGGGTCACAGCAGGTCCTGACAACCCAAGCCCCCCGGAAATGAGGGGGTGCTCTCTGTGTACCCTTCGACCAACAGCCCGTTCGAAGAGGAACACTAGATGAGCGCACCCACGGCGAACCGTCCTGCGTCAGGTGTCTTTTCACCCACGCGCGCCCGCATCCCGCAACGGACCCTACGTACCGACCGGTGGTGGATGTCGCCGCTGCGGATCGACTTGGGCTTCGCCGCGTTCGTCATCTACGCGACCCTGCGGGCCTTCCAACGCGATTACTTCTTCGTCCCGAAGTATCACTACCTGACGCCGTTCTACTCCCCGTGCGTGAGCAAGGCCTGCGGGGCGGCCGGCGACTTCTGGCCGCAGATCCTGCCGGACGTCTGGTGGCTGCCGTACGCGGCGCTGACGCTGCCGTTCCTGCTGCTGTTCCGGTTGACCTGTTATTACTACCGCGGCGCTTACTACCGCACGGTGTGGCAGTCGCCCAGCGCCTGCGCGGTGGCCGAGCCCCGCGTCCACTACACCGGCGAGACCAGGTTCCCGCTCATCATCCAGAACAGCCACCGGTACTTCTTCTACATTGCCGGCATCATCTCGGTGATCAACACCTACGACGCGATCATCGCGTTCCACTCCGACTCCGGCCCGGGCGGCTTCGGTTTCGGGCTGGGCAACCTGATCATGGTCGGCAACGTCGTCATGTTGTGGATCTACACGCTGTCCTGCCACTCCTGCCGGCACGTGACCGGCGGGCGGCTCAAGCACTTCTCCAAGCACCCTGTGCGGTACTGGATCTGGACCCAGGTCAGCAACATCAACACCCGCCACAAGATGTACGCCTGGATCACCCTGGGCACCCTGATGCTCACCGACTTCTACATCGCGCTGGTGGCCGGCGGCGCCATCCCTGACCTGAGATTTGTTGGCTGAGAAGCCTTTTCAAGAAGAATCTGAAATAGCGAGGGTTTTCATGGTTGAGGTCGAACGGCATGCCTACGACGTAGTCGTCATCGGCGCCGGCGGCGCGGGACTGCGAGCGGTCATCGAGGCGCGGGAACGCGGCCTCAAGGTCGCGGTGGTGTGTAAGTCCCTGTTCGGCAAGGCCCACACGGTCATGGCCGAGGGTGGCTGCGCGGCGTCGATGGGCAACACCAACCCGAAAGACAACTGGAAGACCCACTTCGGCGACACGATGCGGGGTGGGAAGTTCCTCAACAACTGGCGGATGGCCGAGCTGCATGCCAAGGAGGCGCCGGACCGCGTCTGGGAGCTGGAAACCTATGGCGCGCTGTTCGATCGCCTCAAAGACGGCAAGATCAGCCAGCGCAACTTCGGCGGGCACACCTACCCGCGACTGGCGCACGTCGGCGACCGCACCGGCCTGGAACTGATCCGCACGATGCAGCAGAAGATCGTTTCGCTGCAGCAGGAGGATTACGCCGAACTCGGCGACTACGAGGCGCGCATCAAGGTGTTCGCCGAGTGCACCATCACCGAGCTACTGAAGGACGGCGACGCGATCGCCGGGGCGTTCGGCTACTGGCGCGAGACGGGTCAGTTCGTCCTGTTCGAGGCGCCCGCGGTGGTGCTCGCCACCGGCGGCATCGGCAAGTCGTTCAAGGTCACCTCGAACTCCTGGGAGTACACCGGCGACGGGCACGCGCTGGCCCTGCGGGCGGGCGCGTCGCTGATCAACATGGAGTTCGTCCAGTTCCACCCGACCGGCATGGTGTGGCCGCCCAGCGTGAAGGGGATTCTCGTCACCGAGGGTGTCCGCGGGGACGGCGGTGTGCTGAAGGACTCCGAGGGCAAGCGGTTCATGTTCGACTACATCCCGCCGGTGTTCAAAGGCCAGTACGCCGAAACCGAACAAGAAGCCGACCAGTGGCTCAAGGACAACGACTCGGCCCGCCGCACCCCCGACCTGTTGCCCCGCGATGAGGTCGCGCGCGCGATCAACTCCGAGGTCAAGGCCGGCCGGGGCAGCCCGCACGGCGGCGTGTTCCTCGACATCGCGTCCCGGTTGACGCCCGAGGAGATCAAGCGGCGGCTACCGTCGATGTACCACCAGTTCAAGGAGCTGGCCGGCGTCGACATCACCAAGGAGCCAATGGAAGTCGGACCCACCTGTCACTACGTGATGGGCGGCGTCGAGGTGGACGCCGACACCGGAGCGGCCACGGTCCCCGGCCTGTTCGCCGCGGGCGAGTGCTCCGGCGGCATGCACGGTTCCAACCGGCTCGGCGGTAACTCGCTGTCGGACCTGCTGGTCTTCGGCCGGCGGGCCGGCCTGGGCGCGGCCGACTACGTGCGGGCGCTGAGCAGCCGCCCGACGATCTCGGCGGAGGCCGTCGAGACCGCGTCGAAGCGGGCGCTGTCCCCCTTCGAGGGACCGACCAACGGCGCCCCGGCGGAGAACCCCTACACGCTGCAGCTGGAGCTGCAGCAGTCGATGAACGACCTGGTGGGCATCATCCGCAAGGCGGACGAGGTCTCCGAGGCCCTCGCGCGGCTCGACAAGCTTCGCGAGCGATTCAAGAACATGCACGTGGAGGGCGGTCGCCAGTACAACCCGGGCTGGAACCTGGCCATCGACCTGCGCAACATGCTGCTGGTCAGCGAGTGCGTCGCCAAGGCCGCGCTGGAGCGCACCGAAAGCCGCGGCGGCCACACCCGCGACGACCACCCGGCAATGGACTCGGGGTGGCGCAAGGTACTGCTGGTCTGCGAGGCCGCCGGCGGCGACGAGGTGATCCCCGACATCAGCGTCACCCGCAAGGAGCAGGTGCCGATGCGGTCCGATCTGCTGGAGCTCTTCGAGATCTCCGAGCTGGAGAAGTACTACACCGACGACGAGCTGGCCGAGCATCCAGGACGGAGAGGCTAATGACCTACAACGCGACCTTGCGCGTGTGGCGCGGTGACGATGCCAGCGGCGCGCTGCAGGACTTCACGGTGGAGGTCAACGAGGGCGAGGTGGTGCTCGACATCATCCATCGCCTGCAGCAGACCCAGACGCCCGACCTCGCCGTGCGGTGGAACTGCAAGGCGGGCAAGTGTGGCTCCTGCTCGGCCGAGATCAACGGAGTCCCGCGGCTGCTGTGCATGACCCGGATGTCGACCTTCGCCGAGGACGAGGTGGTGACCGTGACGCCGCTGCGGACGTTCCCGGTGATCCGGGACCTGGTCACCGACGTTTCCTTCAACTACGAGAAGGCGCGCGAGATCCCCGCCTTCGCGCCGCCGAAGGATCTGCAGCCGGGCGAGTACCGGATGGCGCAGGCCGACGTGCAGCGCTCGCAGGAGTTCCGTAAGTGCATCGAGTGCTTCCTGTGCCAGAACGTGTGCCACGTGGTCCGCGACCACGAGGAGAACAAGAAGGCGTTCGCCGGCCCCCGCTTCCTGATGCGGATCGCCGAGCTCGAGATGCACCCGCTGGACACGCTGGACCGGCGCAACCAGGCCCAGGAGCAGCACGGGCTGGGCTACTGCAACATCACCAAGTGCTGCACCGAGGTCTGCCCGGAAAACATCAAGATCACCGACAACGCGCTGATCCCGATGAAAGAGCGGGTCGCCGACCGCAAGTACGACCCGGTGGTGTGGCTGGGCAACAAGTTGTTCCGGCGCTGACCCGGGCGTTAGCCCGCCCGGCGCGCCGGGTACCCGCATAGAACCCAAACTCCGAAGGGCAGCGTGGGAGATATGCGAGAAACCACCAGCATCAACGAAATCCGAACCGCCATCCGGGAGCTGTCCGCACGCGCCGATCTTGCGCGTAAGGAAGGCCGCCCCGACGACGCCGAGGAGATCGAGCAGCGGATAGCGGGCTTCCGGGCGGAACTCAGCAAGCGACCGTAGCCGCGTTCAGACGCCGAGGCGCCGAAATGCGCTGCGGTGAAACACGATCGGTGCGATGTCGGCGTCCACCGTCACTTCGTTGACCCGCAGCACCACGATCGTGTGATCCCCGGCCGGGATGAGCTGTTCGATCGCGCTTTCCAGCCAGAGACCGGTGCCCTTGATGAACACCGCGCCGCTCTCCCTGGACTCCGTCTCCAGACCGGCGAACCGGTCCCCGGTCTTGGCGGCCAGGGTGCGGGCGGCCTCGTCGTGGGCCTCACCGAGGACGCTGATGCCCAGCATCGGCAGGTCTTTGAGCTTGGGCCACGTCGTCGAGGTGTTCTGCACGCAGAACGACACAAGCGGCGGATCCAGGGAGACGGGGACGAAGGTGCTGGCGGCCAGGCCCTCCCGGGTTCCCTGGACTTCGGCGGCGATGGCGACCACCCCCGAGGGGAAGTGGCCGAAGGCCTCACGAAGTGTGGACGGTGTCAGGTTCTTGTTCGAGTTCACCGGAATTCATTCGCCCCTTGAGCCGAGAACGGGATTCTCGTTCCCGACCCTACCTGCTGAATGTCCGTGCGCTGAAGCCACATCGGGGTGTGCGCGCAACCTGCTCTTCCAGGCGTTGCGGCCGTAGACGGAGAAGATCGGATCCGACGGGTCGGTCACCCGGCCGGCGCGCGCCCGCAGTTCGGGCGGCAGCGTCAACACCGGGATCCGCGCGTCCAGCCGCGGGTTGAAGAAGTAGGGCACCGAGATCCGGTCCGTCGGCTGCTCCTCCAGGTTCACCCGGTGCTCGGTGGCGCGCAGGTAACCGCCCGTCGCCACCTCCAGCAGCTCGCCGATGTTGACGACGAAGGCGCCGTCGGCGGGCGGCACGTCGATCCATTCCTCAGTACCGGGCCGGCGCACCTGCAGACCCCGGCTCCCCGGCTCGGCCAACAGCAGCGTGAGCACGCCGGAGTCTTTGTGCGGGCCGACGCCCTGCGCCGTGGCCGCGCTGCGCGGGTAGCGCACGATCTTGATCAGCGTGGCGGGCGTCTCGGCGAAGGCCGGGTCGAAGACGTCCGGTGGGCTCCCCAGCGATGCCGCCCAGTGCCGGAGCAGGGTGCGGGCTACCGCGGACAGCGCGGCGTCCCATTCGTCGACGATCCCGGGCAGTTCGGGCAGCGCGGCCGGCCACTGGTTGGGCCCCTGCAGCCACAGGTAGTCGGGCCTGCCGGGCGCCCCGATCGGCGCGCGTTCCGGTCCGATGTCGATCTGCTCCCGCCAGTCCACCTGGCCGCGGGTCAGCTCGCCGCCCATCCGGGTGTAGCCGCGGAAATGCGGGCTGTGGACCATCGCGACCGCGTCCTTCTCGGCCTGGGGCAGCGCGAACAGCCGGCGCGCCGCCGGCAGCAACCTGCCGGCGAGCTCGCCGGGCACGCCATGGCCGGTCAGGTAGAAGAAGCCCACCTCATGCGCGGCCTCGCGCAAACCTCGCCGCAATTGGGCCGTCGACGTGCGCAGATCCACTACGGGCAGGGTGGTGATGCATCCCATAGTTTGAGATCCGTTTCGTTATCGTCGCAGGTCAGAGGCACCCTATCGGCTCCCCAACCGGTTGGTTAATTAGACGATGGAATCTTGCTCACATTGACTTGCGTTGAACTCACTCGGAGCGATATTTTAGCGGTGTTACTGGTGGGTAACTTAGAAGTAGTACCCAACCACAAGTGGCATTCTCAACGAGGAGGAAACCGTAGTGAGCCACTACAAGAGCAACGTCCGTGACCAGGTGTTCAACCTGTTCGAGGTTTTGGGCGTTGAGAAGGCTTTGGGCGCCGGCGACTACAGCGATCTGGACGTCGACACCGCGCGCGAAATGTTGTCAGAGATCAGCCGGCTGGCCGAGGGGCCCATCGCCGAGTCGTTCGTCGAGGGTGACCGCAATCCGCCGGTCTTCGACCCGAAGACCCACTCGGTGACGCTGCCGGAGTCGTTCAAGAAGTCGGTCCGCGCGGTCACCGAGGCCGGTTGGGACAAGGTCGGCATCGACGAGGTCCTCGGCGGCATGCCGATGCCTCGTGCCCTGGTGTGGGCGCTGCACGAGCACCTGCTGGGAGCAAACCCCGCCGTGTGGATGTACGGCGGCGGCGCCGGCTTCGCGAACATCCTCTACCACCTCGGCACCGAGGAGCAGAGGAAGTGGGCCGTGATCTGCGCCGAGCGCGGCTGGGGCTCCACCATGGTGCTCACCGAGCCGGACGCCGGTTCGGACGTCGGCGCCGGGCGGACCAAGGCGATCAAGCAGGACGACGGTTCCTGGCACATCGAGGGTGTGAAGCGATTCATCACCTCGGCCGACTCCGGCGACCTGTTCGAGAACATCTTCCACCTGGTGCTGGCCCGCCCCGAGGGCGCGGGTCCGGGTACCAAGGGTCTGTCGCTGTTCTTTGTGCCCAAGTTCCTGTTCGACTTCGAGACGGGCGAGCTGGGCGAGCGTAACGGCGTCTTCGTGACCAACGTCGAGCACAAGATGGGCCTGAAGGTTTCGGCCACTTGTGAGCTGTCCTTCGGCCAGCACGACGTGCCCGCCAAGGGCTGGCTGGTCGGCGAGGTGCACAACGGCATCGCGCAGATGTTCGAGGTCATCGAGCAGGCCCGCATGATGGTCGGCACCAAGGCCATCGCGACCCTGTCGACCGGCTACCTGAACGCGCTGGAGTACGCCAAGTCCCGCGTGCAGGGCGCCGACATGACGCAGATGACCGACAAGACCGCTCCGCGGGTGACGATTACACACCACCCCGACGTGCGCCGGTCGCTGATGACCCAGAAGGCCTACGCCGAGGGTCTGCGCGCGCTCTACCTCTACACCGCGACCTACCAGGACGCGGCGGTTGCCGAGGCGGTGCACGGTGTGGACGCCGAGCTGGCCGTCAAGGTCAACGACCTGATGTTGCCCGTGGTCAAGGGCGTCGGATCCGAGCAGGCCTACGCCAAGCTCACCGAGAGCCTGCAGACCTTCGGTGGGTCCGGCTTCCTGCAGGACTACCCGATCGAGCAGTACATCCGCGACGCCAAGATCGACTCCCTCTACGAGGGCACCACGGCCATCCAGGCGCAGGACTTCTTCTTCCGGAAGATCATCCGCGACAAGGGTGTGGCGCTGGCTCATGTGTCGGGCGAGATCCAGAAGTTCGTGGACAGCGAGTCCGGCAACGGGCGGCTGAAGTCCGAGCGCGAGCTGCTGGCGAAGGCCCTGGCCGACGTCCAGGCGATGGCGGCCACCCTGACCGGCTACCTGATGGCGGCGCAGGAGGACGTGACCAGCCTCTACAAGGTGGGCCTGGGATCGGTGCGCTTCCTGATGAGCGTCGGCGACCTGGTCATCGGCTGGTTGCTGCAACAGCAGGCCGCGGTGGCCGTGCAGGCGCTGGACGCCGGCGCCAGCGGCGACGAGCGGTCCTTCTACGAGGGCAAGGTCGCGGTGGCCTCGTTCTTCGCGAAGAACTTCCTGCCGCTGTTGGCCAGCACCCGCGAGGTGATCGAGACGCTGGACAACGAGATCATGGAGCTCGACGAAGCCGCCTTCTGACAGGCAAGAGCAAAAACCCCGCTTCCAGATGGGAGCGGGGTTTTTGTATTTCACGCACAAACGGCACAAAAAGGCCGCCGCTGGATCCCCTCACTCCAGCGGCGGCCCTTTTCGTACGCCCGTCCGCGCTGACCGGCGGTCGTTTCAGGGATGCCCCGTATTGCCGTCGGGGTCGGGGGGTCAGACCACAACACGGGGTCATCCGGGCACTCGGATACCCCTCCGCCGGAATTACTAACCCGCTGTGACCGATCTCATGAACCGGCCTACCCCGGGAACGGCTCAGGCCTCCAAAATCGCGGCCACGCCCTGGCCACCCGCGGCGCAGATGGAGACCAGGGCCCGCAGCGGCTTGCCCGCACCACCCTTCTGCTCCGCCCTCTTCTGGGCGAGCTGCTTGGCCGCCTGGGCGAGGATCCGCCCACCGGTGGCGGCGAAGGGGTGGCCGGCGGCCAATGAGGAGCCGTTGACGTTCAGCTTGGAGCGGTCGATCGACCCGAGCGCAGCGTCCAGGCCCAGCCGCTCCTTGCAGTAGTCCTCCGACTCCCACGCCTGCAGGTGCGCCAGCACCACCGAGGCGAAGGCCTCGTGGATCTCGTAGAAGTCGAAGTCCTGCAGGCTCAGGCCGTTCCGGGCCAGCAGCCGCGGCACCGCATAGGTGGGCGCCATCAGCAGGCCGTCGCGCCCGTTGACGTAGTCCACGGCCGCGGTCTCCGCGTCCACCAGGAAGGCCAGCGGCGCCAGCGAGTGGGCGGCCGCCCACTCCTCGCTGGCCAGCAGCGCGACCGAGGCGCCGTCGGTCAGCGGGGTCGAGTTGCCGGCCGTCATCGTCGCGTCGCCGGACTTCACGCCGAACACCGGCTTGAGCTTCGCCAGCTTCTCGGCCGACGAGTCCGGCCGCAGGTTGTCGTCGCGGTAGAGCCCGAGGAACGGGGTGACCAGGTCGTCGAAGAAGCCCCGATCGTAGGCGGCGGCCATGTTGCGGTGGCTCGCGGCGGCCAGCTCGTCCTGGTCGACCCGCTTGATGCCCATCTCCTTGGCGGTGATCGCCTGGTGTTCGCCCATGGACAGCCCGGTGCGCGGCTCGCTGTTGACCGGGATCTGGATGCCCAGGGTCGCGGGCAGCGTGCCCACCAGCCTCAGCCGCTGGACATTGGACTTGGAACGGCGCAACTTGAGCAGGGTGCGGCGCAGGTTGTCGCCCAGCGCGATCGGCGCGTCGGAGGTGGTGTCCACGCCGCCGGCGGCGGCCACGTCGTAGCGCCCGGCCGCGATGCCGTCGGCCGCGGCGATGGCCGCCTGCAGGCCGGTACCGCACGCCTGCTGCAGGTCGAACGCCGGCGTGTACGACGACAGCGCCGAGCCCAGCACGCATTCGCGGGTCAGGTTGAAGTCACGGCTGTGCTTGAGCACGGCCCCGCCGACCACCGCGCCCAGCCGTTCGCCGGCCAGCCCGAAGCGGTCCACCAGCCCGCCCAATGCGGCGGTGAGCATGTCCTGGTTGGACGCCTCGGCATAGGCGCCGTCCGACCGGGCGAACGGGATGCGGTTGCCGCCCAGCACGGCGACGCGTCGCCGTTGCAAATTGCGCTGGTTGCTTGCCTCGGAACTTGCAGGGGCCACTGTCTTCTCCGTGTATCTGCCGGCTATCGGTTTTGGGATGCCCGTCTGGGGCCATACTACCCACTGTTCTTACTCTGAAGTAAGTTCGTCCCCGATACGGTGGGGCAGTAGGCACACCCCCACTTCGCAAGCGCATGGAAGGTTGCTCCGGTGGCTCCCAAGGTCTCGTCCGATCTGTTTTCTCAGGTTGTCAATTCCGGTCCTGGATCGTTTCTCGCCAAGCAGCTCGGTGTCCCGCAGCCCGAGACGCTGCGCCGCTACCGGCCCGGTGACCCGCCCCTGGCGGGCTCCCTGCTGATCGGCGGCGAGGGGCGAATCGTCGAGCCGTTGCGCGCCGCGCTGGACAAGGACTACGACCTCGTGGGCAACAACCTCGGTGGACGCTGGGCCGACCAGTTCGGCGGCCTGGTGTTCGACGCCACCGGCATCACCACGCCGGAGGGTCTCCGGGGGTTGTATGAGTTCTTCACGCCGCTGCTACGGAACCTGGGCCATTCCGCGCGCGTCGCGGTGGTCGGCACCACGCCCGACGCCGCCACCAGCCCGCACGAGCGGATCGCGCAGCGCGCGTTGGAGGGGTTCACCCGCTCGCTGGGCAAGGAGCTGCGCAACGGCACCACGGTGGCGCTGGTGTATGTCTCACCCGACGCCAAACCCGCTGCGACGGGGTGCGAGTCGACGATGCGGTTTATCCTGTCGGCCAAGTCGGCCTATGTGGACGGCCAGGTGTTCTACGTCGGCGAGGCCGACTCCACGCCGCCGGCGGACTGGGAGCGGCCGCTGGACGGCAAGGTCGCCATCGTGACCGGTGCGGCCCGCGGGATCGGCGCGACCATCGCGGAGGTGTTCGCCCGCGACGGCGCCCGCGTCGTCGCGATCGACGTCGAGTCGGCCGCCGAGGCACTGGCCGAGACGGCCAGCCGGGTCGGGGGCACCGCGTTGTGGCTCGACGTGACTGCCGAGGACGCCGTCGACAAGATCACCGAGCACCTGCGAGAGCACCACGGGGGCCGCGCCGACGTGCTGGTCAACAACGCCGGCATCACCCGCGACAAGTTGTTGGCCAACATGGACGACGCCCGCTGGGACGCCGTCCTGGCCGTCAATCTCCTTGCCCCGCTGCGGCTTACCGAAGGACTGGTAGGCAACGGCAGCATCGGCGAGGGGGGCCGGATCGTCGGATTGTCCTCGATGGCCGGCATCGCGGGCAACCGTGGGCAGACCAACTACGCCACCACCAAGGCCGGGATGATCGGCCTCACCCAGGCGCTGGCCCCGGAGCTGTACGCCAAGGGCATCACGATCAACGCCGTCGCGCCGGGTTTCATCGAGACCCAGATGACGGCGGCCATCCCCCTGGCAACCCGCGAGGTGGGCCGCCGGATGAACTCGCTGCTGCAGGGCGGCCAACCCGTCGATGTCGCGGAGACCATTGCCTACTTCGCCAGCCCGGCGTCAAACGCGTTGACGGGCAACGTCATTCGCGTCTGCGGCCAGGCCATGCTGGGCGCATAGCTGAGGAGAACGCGATGAATCAGCCAAGCGGCCTGAGGAACATGCTGCGCGCGGCGGCCGGGGCCCTGCCGGTGGTGTCCCGCGGCAACCAGCTGCCCACCCGCACGGTCGACATCGAGGAACTGCCCATCGACCGCGCGAATGTGTCCGAGTACGCGGCGGTCACCGGCCTGCGCTACGGCAACAATGTGCCGCTCACCTACCCGTTCGCGTTGACCTTCCCCGCAATGATGTCGCTGGTGACCGGATTCGACTTCCCCTTTGCCGCAATGGGTTCGGTGCACGTCGAGAACCACATCACGCAGTACCGGCCGATCGCCGTCACCGAGACCGTCGGCGTGCACGTGCATGCCGAGAACCTGCGTGAGCACCGCAAAGGTCTGCTGGTCGACCTGGTGACCGATGTGAGCGTCGGCAACGACACCGCGTGGCATCAGGTGACGACCTTCCTGCACCAGCAGCGCACCAGCCTGTCCGACGAGCCCAAGCCGCCGCCGCAGAAGCAGCCCAAGCTGCCCCCGCCCAGCACCGTCGTGCGCATCAGCCCCGGCCTGATCCGGCGCTACGCCGTCGTCGGTGGTGATCACAACCCGATTCACACCAACCCGATCGCGGCTAAGTTGTTCGGCTTTCCCACCGTCATCGCGCATGGAATGTTCAGCGCGGCAGCGGTATTGGCCAACATCGAGGCCCGGTTGCCGGACGCGGTGAAGTATTCGGTGCGGTTCGGCAAACCGCTGGTGCTGCCCGGCACCGCCGGGCTCTACATCGACGAGGGCCATGACGGCTGGGACATCTCACTGCGCAACATCGCCAAGGGCTACCCGTATCTGACCGGCACGGTCCGGCCGCTTTAGTGCTTTCGGTGGCTACCCGCTAGCCCGAGTGCGTCGGGCCGCGGCCCTTGGCAAGGACTTTCAGTCCGTGGGCACCGGTCGCGGTCAGCAAAAAGAGCAGAAACAACCACAACGGCGGCCGGGCGAGCTCCCAGACGAAGATGGCCGCCCAGATCGGCGAGCCCTGCGTCACCGCGAGCACGCCGGCGGCGCCCGCCAGTGACACCGCCGGCACGTGCAGGTGCGTCCCGGCCGCCCAGTTGATCGTCAGCACCAGCGCCGCACCGGCGGCCGCGCCGGTGGCCAGCGAGGGTGTCAGCATCCCGCCGGCCCCGCCGGCGCGCAAAAACAACGCGGTCAGCAAGGGTTTCAGGGCCAGAATCGCGAGCGCCGACAACAGCGTCATGCCGCTGGCCAGGCTGACGGTCAGGATGCTGCGGCCGTTGCCGGGCAACTCGGGCCACCAATGCGAACAGATGCCCATCACGAGCCCGGCCCCGGCGAGCGCGGGGACCAGCACCCAGGCCCGCATCTGCCTTGCCGGCCGCGCCGCCGCCATCAGCCGGTTGAACGCCAGTCCCACCGCGAGGGTCAGCGGCGCCAGCAGGAGCCCGTGCGCGGTCAGTAGGTACGTCGACTCCCCGATCGGCCACTGCAGGTTGGGTTCGTCGCGCGTGATCGCCGAACCGACCGCGACAGCCAGGCTCGAGGAAATGAACGCCGCGCCGACCGCCCGCGGATGCCAGGTGTTGAGCAGGATCCGCACCGAGAACAGCGCACCGGCAAGCGGGACCGCGTACACGGCGCCCAGCCCGGCGCCGGCCGCGCACGCCAGCAACACCTCGCGATCGCGGGGCGATAGCCGCTTGAGCCAAGCCGTCCCGAAATCGCCCAGCGCCGCGGCGAATTGACGCGGCGCACCCTCCCGGCCGAGGGATGCCCCGGACCCGACGAGCAGCACCTGCAGCATCGCGTCGACGCTCCAGGAGAGCCGCGGTATCCGCTCGCGGTGCGCGATGGTCTCCGCCAGGGCCGGCACGTGCGTCCTGCTCCGCAGGATCCACCACCCGACCGCCGCCAACGCCGCGCCGATCATCGGCCCCACCACACGACGCACCGGGCTGCTGCCGGCAACACCGACCAGCAGCGCGCCAAAGGTGTAGTTGTACGTGACGTGCTGAACGAAGCGCAGCACGAACGTCGTCGCCAGCCCCGCGACCCCGGCCAGCAACCCGACGATGACTACGGCGCAGAAGAAGTCGACAGTGCGGGCGGGCGGTCGAGCCACATGACGAATGTAGGGGCTAGCGCCGGGCCGCGCTGCGGCCGCCCTTCTTGGGCAGCGCCGCGGCGGCGGCCTCCCGCTCCTCCGGACCGCCCCGCAGCCCGTGCCAGAACAGGTTGATCATCAGCTCGGCCGCCTCGTCGGCGTCGATGTCGCCGGTGCTGAGCTGGTTGGCCATCGCCTCGCCCGCGCCCACCAGCGCCACGGCCATCATCTCGTGCTCGCGGTCGGTGCGCCTGCTGCGGCTCCCGGCCCGCACCAGCCCGGCGACCAGCTCGATGATCTGTTCACGCCCTTCGCGCACCATGTGCGCGAACGCCTGCGAGCTGGTGGCCTGGGTGTACATCACGATCCACGACGCCCGGTTGGCGTCGATGTAGCGCATGAACGCCACGATGGTGTTGCGCAGCAAGTCTTTCGGGCTCTGCGTGAAGTCGATGTCCGCGCGAACCGCGTCGATGAACCGGCCCATCTCCCGGTTCAGGCAGGCGCCGAACAGGTCCTCCTTGGAGCCGTAGTACAGGTACAGCATCGGCTTGGAGATCTGCGCCTCGGCGGCGATGGCGTCCATCGAGGTCTCGTGGTAGCCGTTGACCGAGAACATCTGCACCGCGGCGTCGAGCATTTGTTGCTCGCGGACAGCGCGCGGTAACCGCTTGGTGCCACCCGCCATCGCTTGCCTCTCTAGCCCGTCTATCTGACTCCAGAGTAAGCACCGTGCCGGGTCGGCACACGCTTTAGTGGCCGCAGGCGGGACTGCGACCCTTCATCGTCGCCACCCGCGTCAGCGCGTCATCGACCCGCTGCGAAGGCAACTCGCCGGCGGCCACCGCCTTCTGCAGCCGGTCCAGGACCGCGGGCACCTCGTCGGTGGTGACCCAGAGCGCAACGTCGGTGCCGGCCTGCAGGGTGCGCAGCACCGCCTCGGCGACCCCGTATCGGTCGGAGATGGCGCCCATGCTGGACAGGTCGTCGGTGAACACGGGCCCGTTGAACGGTGGAGCGCCGTAGCCGACGCCGTCGCGCAGCAGCTGCACCGCCGCGTGGCTCAGGCTGGCCGGGTCGTCGCCGGTCAGCCCGGGGACCTGCAGGTGGCCCAGCATCACCGCGACCGGGGCCACCGTGATCAGCGTCCGGTACGGCACCAGGTCGAGGTTCTGCAGGTCACTGAGCGGCGGTGTCACCACACCGCCGGTGTGCGAGTCGCCCGAGCCGTGCCCGTGTCCGGGGAAGTGCTTGAGCACCGGCAGCAGTCCGGCGTCGCGCAGGCCTTGTGCGTACGCCCCGGCGTAGGCGATGACCGTGTTGGGATCGCCCCCGAACGAGCGGTCACCGATCACGCCGCTCGTGGCATCGGTGACGTCGACGACGGGCGCGAAGTCGATGGTGATGCCCAGCTCGCGCATCTTCTTGCCGCGCTCGGCCGCCAGATCGTGGACCTGGGCGACGGTCTGGGTCTGGGCCAGTTGCCGGGGCGACGGTGCCTCCCCGATCAGCGACCGCAACCGCGACACCCGGCCGCCCTCCTCGTCGACGCTGACCGCCAAGGGCAGCGGTCCGGCCTTCGCCGCGATCTCGGCCAGCGGGCCTTTGAAGATCGACAGGTCCGTCCAGCTGCCGATGAAGATGCCGCCCACGTGGTAGCCGTCCACTACCGAGCGGGCGTCGTCGGCGTTTTTCACGCCGACCATTAGCAGCTGGGCCAGCTTGTCGCGGACCGGCAGCGTGGTGACGTCGCCGCAGGCCGGCGGCGCTGGGGCGGCCGCCGGCTTGCCGGCCGGGGTCGACGGGCCCGGTGGCCGGGCGGCGTGGTGAGCACAGCCCGCCAGCAACGCCGACACGGAGACGAGCACGGCCAAGGTGCGCGAAAATGACATCGGGCCATGTTTTCATGGCGCTATCCGGGCCTCCGGATCTGGGGAGCGACGAGGTTTTCGTCGGGGGTTTTCTTCTTCGGCTGCGGGGGCACTCCTGGGCTGGTGCCAGCGGGGCTAGGGGGCAAGATGCCAGCGTTGACCGGTTTTGCCCTGGCCGCGGCGGCCAGCATCGCGGTGGGTCTGTCGGTGGGTGTCGCGACGACGGTCGGCGTCACACTGGCCGTCGCCGATCATGGCGCGGCACCGGCGCGCGGTCGTCCGCTTTCGCCGAACCCGCTGGCGCCCCATCAGGTCCAATACGGCGATCGGTGCTTTCACGGTCACTGCCTGCCCTGACGAGCGCTCCGGGCCGTCGACCCCGTTCTGCTAGGTTGGCGCTAGGCCGACCACGTTTTCCCGATGCCGTTAGGAGCCGTCGATGAACCGGATCATTGCGCCCGCCGCCGCGAGCGTGGTGGTTGGTCTGTTGCTCGGCGCGGCAGCGATCTTCGGGGTGACTTTGATGGTGCAGCAGGACACGAAACCGCCACTCCCCGGGGGCGATCCGCAGTCGTCAGTGCTCAACCGGGTCGAGTACGGCAACCGTAGCTAGCGGCGAAGCCGGGCGCAGTGCATCGCCGCCTGCGGACTCAGCGGCGATAGCGGCGGCCGGTGCGCCGGTCCCGTGCTTGCCGGTCGCGCCCGTGTCGCGCCGATGGCTGTGGTTGGTCGGTGCGCTCGCCTGCGCGCTGACGTTCGGCCAATCCCCCGGCCGGGTCTCCCCCGACACCAAACTCGACCTCACGGCCAACCCGCTGCGTTTTCTGGCCCGGGCCACCAACCTGTGGAGCAGCGATCTGCCGTTCGGACAGTCGCAGAACCAGGCCTACGGCTACCTGTTCCCGCACGGCACCTTCTTTGCGATCGGCCATCTGCTCTCCGTGCCGGGGTGGATCACGCAACGGCTGTGGTGGGCGCTGCTGCTCACGATCGGCTTCTGGGGGCTGTTGCGGGTCGCCGAGGCGCTGGGCATCGGCAGCCCCGCGTCACGGGTGATCGGCGCCGCCGCGTTCGCGCTGTCGCCGCGGGTGCTGACCACCCTGGGGTCCATCTCGTCGGAAACCCTGCCGATGATGCTGGCGCCGTGGGTGTTGCTGCCCACAATCCTGGCCCTGCGCGCTTCCGCCAACCGGTCGGTGCGAGCGCTCGCCGCGCAGGCCGGTCTCGCCGTCGCGTTGATGGGGGCGGTCAACGCGATCGCCACGCTGGCCAGCTGCCTGCCCGCGGTGATCTGGTGGGCGTGCCACCGGCCGAACCGGGTGTGGTGGCGCTACACCGGGTGGTGGCTGGTGGCGCTGTTCCTGGCGATGCTGTGGTGGGTGGTGGCGCTGGTGATGCTGCGGGCCATCAGCCCGCCCTTCCTGGACTTCATCGAATCCTCCGGCGTGACAACGCAATGGTCGTCGCTGACCGAGATGCTGCGCGGCACCGACAGCTGGACCCCGTACGTGGCGCCGACCGCCACCGCCGGCGCCCCGCTGGTGACCGGCTCGGCGGCCGTCCTGGCCACCTGCCTGGTCGCGGCGGCGGGGCTGGCCGGACTGGCCAGCCCCCGCATGCCGGCACGCGGACGGTTGGTGACGATGCTGCTGGCCGGCGTGGTGTTGATGGCCGCCGGTTACAGCGGCGGGCTGGGCTCGCCGGTGGCGCACGCCGTGCAGACGTTCCTGGACGCCGGCGGCGCGCCGCTGCGCAACGTGCACAAGCTGGGGTCGGTGATCCGGATCCCGATCGTGCTCGGCATCGCCCAGGTGCTGGGCCGGATCCCGCTGCCCGGTCGCGAGCCCGTCTCGGCGTGGCTGCGCGCGTTCGCCCACCCCGAGCGCGACCGGCGGGTGGCGGTCGCGATCGTCGTGCTGACCGCGCTGATGGTGAGCACCTCGCTGGCGTGGACCGGCCGGCTGACCCCACCCGGCACCTTCAGCGCGATTCCCCGCTACTGGCAGGAGACCGCCGACTGGCTTGGCGAGCACAACACGGGCACGCCGGTTCCCGGCCGGGTGCTGGTGGCCCCGGGGGCGCCATTCGCCACGCAGGTGTGGGGCACCAGCCATGACGAGCCGTTGCAGGTGCTGGGCAACAGCCCGTGGGGCGTACGCGACTCGATCCCGTTGACTCCGCCGCAAACCATCCGGGCGCTGGACTCGGTGCAACGCCTGTTCGCCGCCGGGCGCCCCTCGGCCGGCCTGGCCGATACCCTTGCCCGCCAAGGTATTTCGTACCTGGTGGTGCGCAACGACCTGGACCCGGATACGTCGCGCTCGGCGCGGCCCATCCTGGTGCACCGCGCTGTCGACGGGTCCCCGGGGCTGCGGAAGGTGGCGCAATTCGGCGAGCCGGTGGGTCCCGGCACCCTGGCGGGCTTCGTCGCCGACAGCGGACTGCGTCCGCGCTACCCGGCCGTACAGATCTACCGGGTGGAGGTCGCCGGCGATCCGGGGGCCCCGTACTTCGCCGACGCCGACCGGTTGCCCCGGGTGGACGGCGGACCGGAGGCGCTGCTGCGCCTCGACGAGCGGCGCCGGCTGCAGGGCCAGCCGCCGCTGGGCCCCGCGCTGCTGACCGCCGACGCGCGCGGCGCCGGATTGCCGGTGCCGACGGTGACCGTCACCGACACCCCAGTGGCCCGCGAGACCGACTACGGCCGGGTGGACCAACATTCGTCGGCCATCCGGGCCGCGGGCGACGCACGGCACACCTACAACCGGGTGCCCGACTACCCCGTCCCCGGCGCCGACCCGGCCGTCGGCGCCTGGAGCGGCGGGCGGATCACCGTGTCGAGCTCGTCGTCGGACTCCACCGCGATGCCCGATGTCGCACCGGCGACCTCCCCCGTCGCCGCCATCGACGGCGACCCGGCGACGGCGTGGGTGTCCAACTCGCTGCAATCGGCCGTCGGCCAGTGGCTGCAGGTCGATTTCGACCACCCGGTGACCAATGCGGCGATCACCCTGACGCCCAGCGCGACGGCCGTCGGCGCGCAGGTGCGCCGCATCCTGATCGAGACGGCCACCGGCAGCACCACCCTGCGGTTCGACGAGCCCGGCAAGCCGCTCGCCGCCGCGTTGCCCTACGGCGAGACGCCGTGGGTGCGGATCACCGCCGCGGGCACCGACGACGGGTCCCCCGGCGTGCAGTTCGGCATCACCGATTTGTCGATCACCCAGTACGACGCGTCCGGATTCGCCCACCAGCTCGACCTGCGGCACACCGTGCGGGTGCCGGGGCCACCACCCGGCGCGGCGGTCGCGGGCTGGGACCTGGGTTCCGAGCTGCTCGGCAGGCCGGGCTGCGCGTCGACGCCGGACGGGGTGCGCTGCGCGCCGTCCATGGCCCTGACGCCCGAAGAGCCGGTCAATCTCAGCCGGACGCTGACCGTCCCGGCGCCGATGTCGGTGACCCCGCTGGTGTGGGTGCGGCCGCGGCAGGGGCCCAAGCTGGCCGACCTGATCGCCGAGCCGAACACCGCCCGGGCGCGGGGCGACTCCGATCTGGTGGACGTCCTCGGCTCGGCGTATGCGGCGACCGACGGCGACCCGTCCACGGCATGGACGGCACCGCAGCGGGTGGTGCAACACAAGACCCCGCCCACGCTGACGCTCACCCTGCCGCGGCCCACCGAGGTCACCGCGCTGCGGCTGGCGCCGAGCCGGTCGGCATTGCCCGCCCATCCGACGATGGTGGCGGTCAACCTCGGCGACGGTCCGCAGGTGCGCGCGTTGAAACCCGGTGAACCGCAGACCCTCCCGCTAAATCCTCGGGTGACCGACAGCGTCACCGTCAGCCTGCTGGACTGGGAAGACGTCATCGACCGCAACGCGCTGGGTTTCGACCAGCTCAAGCCCCCGGGGCTGGCCGAGCTGACGGCGCTCGGTGCCGACGGAAACCCGATCGCCCCCGCCGACGCCGCCCGTGATCGCACGCGCGAGATCGCCGTCGACTGCGACCACGGCCCGGTGATCGCGGTCGCGGGCCGGTTTGTGCACACGTCGATCCGCACCACCGTCGGCGCTCTCCTCGACGACGAGCCGGTAGCGGCGCGGGCGTGCGACCGCGACCCGATCGCGCTGCCGGCGGGCCAGCAGGAGCTGCTGATCAGCCCGGGGGCCCAGTTCGTCGTCGACGGTGTCGACCTGTCCCCGCCTGCCGCGGCCGCCGCCACGCCCGGCCCCGCCGGGGTTCCGGTGTGGCGGGCGTGGGGTCCCGACCGCCGCGAGGTGCAGGCTCCGCCGTCGACCACGTCGCGGGTGTTGGTCATCCCGGAAAGCATCAACCCCGGTTGGGTGGCGCGTACCAGCACCGGGGCCCGGCTGACCCCGGTCGCCGTCAACGGGTGGCAGCAGGGCTGGGTGGTGCCGCCGGGAGACCCCGGCACCATCACGCTGACCTTCCCGTCCAACGCGCCGTACCGGATGGGTCTGGGGCTGGGGCTGGCCTTGCTGCCGCTGCTGGCCATGCTCGCGCTGTGGCGCACCCGACGTGGGCGCGCCGACGACGCGCCCGCGCAGCCGTGGCAGCCGGGACTCTGGGCGGCGGCCGCGGTGCTGGCCTGCGGGGCGGTGATCGCCGGTGCGGCCGGGGTCGTGGTGGTCGGCGGCGCCCTGGGCCTGCGGTACGCGCTGCGCCGCCGGCGCTCGGACCACGCCACGATGGTCCTGAGCGCGGGTGGGCTCATTCTGGCCGGCGCAATGTTGTCACGGCATCCCTGGCGGTCGGTCGACGGCTACGCGGGCCATTCCGCGAATGTTCAGCTGCTGGCGCTGATTTCGCTCGCGGTGGTCGCCGCCTCGGTCGTGACGATGGATGCTAGGGCGGGCCGGTCCCCCGACGAATAGCGGTCGAGGGTATTGGCTGGCGGTTTACCGGCTGCTTGACTGGATATGTGGGTCTGTGTGACCGCCACCGTCCAAGGAGTTACGGCCATGGGCTGGTTTTCCGCCCCCGAATATTGGCTCGGCAGAATGGTGCTCGAGCGGGGCGCCGCGGTGGTCTACCTGCTCGCGTTCGTCGCGGCGGCGGCGCAATTCCGCGCCCTCATCGGGGAGCACGGACTGCAGCCCATTCCGCGGTATTTGGCCGGGCAGTCGTTCTGGCGGACGCCCAGCCTGTTTCATCTGCGCTATTCCGATCGCCTGTTCTCGGTGGTCTCCTGGTTCGGCGCGGCGCTGTCGGCGGCGATCGTCGCCGGCGCGGCCGATGCGGTGCCGGTCTGGGCGGCCATGCTCATGTGGCTGGCGCTGTGGGTGCTCTACCTGTCGATCGTCAACGTCGGGCAGACCTGGTATGCGTTCGGGTGGGAATCGCTGTTGCTGGAAACCGGCTTTCTGCTCATCTTCCTCGGCAACGACCAGGTGGCGCCGCCGGTGCTGACCTTATGGATGGCCCGGTTGCTGTTGTTCCGAGTGGAATTCGGCGCCGGGCTGATCAAGCTGCGGGGTGATCCGTGCTGGCGCGACCTGACGTGTCTGTACTACCACCACGAAACGCAGCCCATGCCCGGGCCGTTGAGCTGGTTCTTCCACCACCTGCCCAAACCGCTGCATCGAATCGAGGTGGCGGGCAACCATTTCTCCCAGCTGGTGGTGCCGTTCGGATTGTTCGCGCCACAACCGGTGGCCGGCATCGCCGCCGCGATCATCGTCGTCACCCAGCTGTGGCTGGTGGCGTCGGGTAACTTCGCCTGGCTGAACTGGGTGACGATTCTCTTGGCGTGCAGCGCCATCGACGACTCGTGGGTCGGTTCGATTGGTTTGCATGATCGTCCGGCGTTCTCGCCGACGCCGGTATGGTTCGCCGCGCTGGTGGTCGCGTTCGCGGCGGCGGTGTTGTTCATGAGCTACTGGCCGGTGCGCAACATGCTGTCGTCGAGGCAGCGAATGAACATGTCCTTCAATTCTTTTCATTTGGTCAACACCTACGGCGCATTCGGCAGCATTGGCCGCGTGCGCCGCGAGGTGGTGGTCGAAGGCACCGAGGAAACCCGCCTCAGCGATCAGACGGCGTGGAAAGAATACGAATTCAAGGGCAAGCCCGGCGCCGTGGCCCGGCTTCCGCGGCAGTGGGCGCCCTACCACCTCCGACTGGACTGGCTGATGTGGTTCGCCGCCATCTCGCCCGGCTACGCGCAACCATGGCTGACACCGTTTCTGCAGCGACTGCTGCGCAACGATCGGCCCACGCTGCGGCTGTTGCGGCACAATCCATTTCCGGATTCGCCGCCGCGTTACGTGCGGGCGCAGCTCTACGAGTACCGCTTCACGACGCCCGCGGAGCTGCGCCGCGAGCGGGCCTGGTGGCATCGGACATTGATCGGCGGCTACGTCAGGCCGATGGCGCTGCCGGCGGCGACGTCACAGCACGGCTGACCGCGGCCGTGTCGCCATGACCCGGCCGCAAGCGGTGGCGTGGAAGTTTGCCAAATGCTCAGCAAACGGAACGTCTTCGGTGTATAGCGGTGACTGTGAGCTGCGTGCGTATTAGCTCAGCAGGAGGATGAGATCATGGCCATCACACGGGCGATCGCCACAGCCGCCATGTTCGCCGGGTTAGCTGTCGGTACGGCTAGTGCAGCGTGGGCCGACACGACGCTGAGCGGCCACTACACCTGGACCTCCACAACCCCCCGGGGGTCGGCGATGTCCGGCGACTATTACTTCACACCCTGCGGCGACGGATGCGCTTCGGTAGCAACCGCACCCGGCGGACAGGCCGTGGCCCTGGCGCGGCTGATCAACGGGCAATGGACGATGGAAGGCACCTGGGCCATACGCTGTGCCGACGGTAGCCCCGGTCCCAATGAGCCGTACCACGACACATGGGATCCGAACACCCTGGAAGGCACCAGCACCTTGATGTACAACGTGCCGGCTGCGGCCACCCGCCGGGGTATCAACAGGCGAATCAGCTGCAACTCAGGCAGGCGCCCTGACGCGTAATCGCCTGTCGCGATTGGGACCAGGCCGCCGAACCGGCAACGAAGGAGCCGAGCATGAGAACAGCACTCGTAGGGTTGGCCACGGTGCTGGCCCTCTCCGGCTTCCTGTGGACGGCGGATCTGATGCTTGGGGCGGGCACCGCCCACGCCGCCTGCTCCACCAACAACGGCGGCAACCAGCCGCCGGAGTGCGCCCCGCCCGAGGGGCCCCCGGGCTGCTACACCTCGCACATCTGCAGCCAGATGTGGTGCCCGAACCTGGGCGAACTGCGGCGGATGCCGGACTGGGACAGAAACGTCTGCCATACCTATTACTTCGCGCCGGACTCGGGCCTGCCCGCGCTGATGGTCCAGGGGCAGCCGCCCGGCCTGCGGCTGCCGCCGAACACCGGCGTCTGCCCGCCCTTGGCCTGGATGTGTCCGTGAATTACAGCGTCTCGTCCAGTTCGCCGAGCCGGTCGGTCAGCCGCAGATTCTCCGAGTAGTCGACTGGGCAAGAGATCACCGATACCCCGTCGTCGTCGAGTGCGGCCCGCAGCGTCGGCAACAGTTCGTCCGCGCTGTTGATCCGATACCCCTTGGCGCCAAAGCTTTCCGCATAGGTCACCACGTCGGGATTACCGAACTTCACGTAGTAGTGCGCGCCGAGCTCGAGGTCCATTTTCCACTCGATCAGGCCGTACCCGCCGTCGTCCCAGATCAGCACGACCAGCGGTATCCGCTCGCGGACGGCGGTCTCGATTTCCTGCGAGTTCATCAGGAACGCGCCGTCGCCGACGACCGCCAGCACCTTGGACTCGGGACGCGCCAGCTTGACGCCCAGCGCGCCGGGCAGCGCAAAACCCATGGTGGACAGCCCGTTTGACACCAGGCAGGTGTTGCACTCGTACGTCGGGTAAAGCCGGGCCATCCACATCTTGGTGGCGCCGGTGTCGACCAGGACCACGTCACTGCGGCCCAGCGCCGTGCGGGTGTCGGCCACCACCCGCGCCGGGGCCAGCGGATAACGCGAATCCTCTTGCCCCCGAGCGAATTCCTCGGCCAGCAGGCCGTGGCCGGGAACCTCCGGGTCGGCCTCGTAGGCGTGGCCGTCCAGTCCCTCGGTAAGCGCATCCAACGAAGCGCTGATGTCGCCGATGATCCCGACGTCCACCGAATAGTGCGCGTCGACCTCGGCCGGGAACCGGTGGATGTGGATGATCTTCTTGTCGGCCTGCGGGTTGATCCGGACGGGGTCGAACTCCTGCAGCTCGTACCCGACGGTGATCACCACGTCGGCGTTGTCGAAGCCGAAGTTCACGTAGTCGTGCCGCATGAACCCCAGCGTCCCGATGCTGTTGGGATGGTCGTCGGGCATCACACCCTTGCCATGGAACGTGTTGGCGACGGGGATGCCGAATTCCTCGGAGAACCGCACCAGGGCCGCGGTGGCGTTGCCGCGGGCGGCGCCGTGCCCGGCCAGCACCACCGGCCGCTTGGCCTGGCGCAGGATGTCGACCGCGCGCTCGACCTGACCGGGTGCGGGCGCATCGGCGCGAACGACGTTGCGCGGCAACGGCGTCAGGTCATAGTCGGTCTCGTCGACGTCGATGTGCTCGGGCACGGCGAGGTAGACGGCGGCCGGGCGCTCGGTCTCGGCGACCTTGAACGCCTTGCGGAACATCTCGGGGATGGCGCGCGCGGTCGGGATGTCGGCGGCCCAGCGGGTGATGGGCGCGAACATCCGAACCAGGTCGACGTACTGGTGCGACTCCTTGAACTCCCGGTCGTGACCGACCTGAGCGGAGATGGCGACCAGCGGGGTGCTGTTGGTGGTGGCGTCGGCCACGCCGAGTTGCATGTTGATCGCGCCGGGGCCCAGGGTGCTCGACACCACCGCGGCGCGGCCGGTCACCCGGCCGTACATCTCGGCCATGAAGGCCGCGCCCTGCTCGTGCCGGGTGAGCACGTAGCGGATGCTCGACGAAGCCAGCGCCTGCACGAAGCGGATGTTCTCCTCCCCCGGCAGGCCGAAGACCACGGAAACGCCCTCGTTTTCCAGGCACTTGACCATCAGCTCGGCGGCTTTACTCATCCGGCACCTCCCTCGAGGGAACGATAGTGGCAGGCTGGGTGTTGGACCTCTTACCAACCTCGAAGCGAAGGATTGCAGCGTGCCCATCGCCACGATCAACCCGGCCACCGGCGAGACGGTGAAGACCTTCACCCCGGCAACCGACGAAGAAGTCGACGCGGCCATCGCCCGCGCCTACGCCCGATTCCAGGACTACCGCCATAACACCACCTTTGCCCAGCGCGCGGGGTGGGCAAACGCCACCGCCGACCTTTTGGAGAAGGAGGCCGACGAGGTAGCCGCGATGATGACCCAGGAGATGGGCAAGACGCTGGCCTCGGCCAAGGCGGAAACGCTCAAGTGCGCCAAGGGCTTTCGCTACTACGCGGAGAACGCCGAGAAGCTGCTGGCCGACGAGCCGGCCGACGCCCAAGCCGTCGGCGCCAAGCGGGCCTACACCCGCTATCAACCGCTCGGGGTGGTGCTGGCCATCATGCCGTGGAACTTCCCGTTGTGGCAGGCCGTCCGCTTCGCCGCGCCGGCGCTGATGGCCGGGAATGTCGGGCTCCTCAAGCACGCCTCCAACGTGCCGCAGTCCGCGCTCTACCTCGCCGACGTCATCGCCCGCGGCGGCTTCCCCGACGGCTGCTTCCAGACGCTGCTCGTCTCTTCCAGTGCCGTCGAACGCATCCTGCGCGACCCGCGGGTAGCGGCCGCCACCCTGACCGGCAGCGAGCCGGCCGGGCAGTCGGTGGCAGCCATCGCCGGCGACGAGATCAAACCCACCGTGCTCGAGCTCGGCGGCAGCGACCCCTTCATCGTGATGCCGTCGGCGAACCTGGACGAGGCCGCCAAGACCGCGGTCACCGCGCGCGTCCAGAACAACGGCCAGTCCTGCATCGCCGCGAAGCGGTTCATCATTCACACCGACATCTACGACGCGTTCGTCGACAAGTTCACCGAGCGGATGCAGGCGCTCAAGGTCGGGGACCCGACCGACCCGGACACCGACGTGGGCCCGCTGGCCACCGAGTCCGGCCGCGACGACATCGCCAAGCAGGTCGAGGACGCGGCCGCGGAGGGCGCCACGATCCGGCTCGGCGGCAAGCCGCTCGACGGGCCGGGGTGGTTCTACCCGCCGACGGTGGTCACCGACATCACCAAGGACATGGCGCTCTACACCGAAGAGGTGTTCGGTCCGGTGGCGTCGATGTACCGGGCAGCGGACATCGACGAGGCGATCGAGATCGCCAACGCCACCACCTTCGGGCTGGGGTCCAACGCCTGGACCAATGACGAGGCCGAGCAACAACGTTTCATCGACGACATCGAAGCCGGCCAGGTCTTCATCAACGGCATGACGGTGTCCTACCCGGAGCTGGGGTTCGGCGGCGTCAAGCGTTCCGGTTACGGCCGCGAACTCGCCGGCCTGGGCATCCGCGCCTTCGTCAACGCCAAGACCGTGTGGGTCGGGTAGTGGCGATCGCAAGCGCGGCGTAGCCGGGCGCAGCGGGTCGCCACGGTCGGTGACGTCGGCGATCGCAAGCGCGGCGTACCCGGGCGCAGCGGGTCGCCACGGTCGGTGACGTCGGCGATCGCAAGCGCGGCGTAGCCGGGCGCAGCGGGTCGCCACGGTCGGTGACGTCGACGCCGCCGGAGGCAGCAAGGTCGAATAACCGCCTCAGGCGGACACGGCGGCGAGGGCCTTCTCGTCCTCGTCGGCGAAGGTGTCCTCTAGGTGTAGCGGCGAGTAGTCGAGGTCGATCTCCTCGAGCGGCCGGCCGCGGGCGCTGGAGATCGTGCCGAAGCGCCGCATGCCCTTGTCGGACGCGTACTGCATGAACTCGTCCACCGAGAGGCCGAAGGGCATCGGGTCGTAAAGGGAGAAGCCCTCCTCGATGAGGCGCAGTCCCAGCGGCATGAGCTCGTTCATGCGCGTCTCGAAGACGCCCCAGTTGGCGTCGTCGGCGGCCACGTGGCGGCGGCAGGTGAAGGTGCCCCACGCCATGTGGCGCCGCTCGTCGTCACCGATGCGCCGGACCAGCTCCTGCATGCCGGGCAGGATGCCGCGTTCCACGCAGATCTTGTGCCAGCCGAAGTAGCCGGTCAGCGCCAGCATGCCTTCGACCATGTGGTTGTAGGTGACCGACGCCCGCACCTGGGCGGCCGGAGACGGGTCAACCGACAAGGCGTTGAGGCAGTCCGGCAATTCCTCGTAGAAGATCGTCCGGTAGGTGGGGATGTCGTCGAGGTACTCGTGCAGGTCATCGGTGACGCCGACGGCGTCGAGCCACATGCGGAACACCTGGACGTGCTTGGCTTCCTCGAATGCGAACTGCGTCAGGTACATCTCGTCGCCCAGCCGGCCCTCGACCCGCATCGCGGACATGAACGGCTGAATGTCCTCGGTGACCGCTTCCTCGCCGGCGATGAACTCCGCGCACAGCCGGATGGCGTAGTGGCGTTCGTCGTCCGAGAGCCGTTCCCAGTCGGCGCGGTCGCGGGAGAAATCGATGTCGGCCGGATCCCAGAACTTCGCGTTGCCGCCGGCGAACAGCCGCAGCGGCAGGCTGTCCCAGTTGAGTCCCCCTCGAACCATCGAGTTCGTATGCGTGCGTGTCATGAGACCTCCTCGGATTGTTGTGGGGCTGAGTGGACGGGCGGGCGCGGGGACGCCGCGAAGGCGGCAGCCAGTACGCCGACGAGCCGGCGCACGGCCAGTGCCGGCTGCTCCGGGGTGGGTTCGTCGAGCCCGAGGATCGGATCCAATCCCCGCATGTAGGGCGCCAGCGCCAGGTGCGGAAAAATCAAGAGCAGCAACGACAGCAGCGCGTCGGTGTCCGAATCGGAACGCAAGTCGCCGCGCACCTTCGCGTCGCGGACGAGCGGCCGCATCACTTCCAGGTAGTGCCGGTGGATGACGTTCTGCACGCTGACGCGGGCTTCGGTGTCGACCTCAAGAGTCGCGGCGGCGTGCAGCGCGCGTTCGTGCGGGTGGTCGGCGAAATAGGCCACCCACGCGTCGAGCCAATCGGTCAGGAAGTCGAAGAACGGCCGACTCGGGTCCAGCTCGCGGATGCGGTCTTCCATGTAGGCCCGCACCCGCTGGCTGGCGATGTCGGCGATGAAGGCGAACAGGTCGCGCTTGTCCGCGAAGTACTGGAAGAGGCTGCCCTTGGCGACGCCGGCCCGCCGCGCGATGACGTTGAGGCTGCCCCGGGAGAAGCCGTGCGCCCCGAACTCCTGTTCCGCGGCGTCGATAATGGCGGCGCGACGGGCGGGGTCCACCCGCGCCCAAGTCACCGTTGGCAATGCGGCCTCCTAGCGTCGATGACCACTGGTCATATTACGGTGAGCTGCGTCATAGTCAAGGGGTCCGCGTGACCGCTTTCCCGCCGAGCGTCACGCTGGCGCGACGGTCGGCAGTGGATGCCGCGCTGGCGTGACGCTCGGCGAACGGCCGGGGCGTCACACCGGCGCGACGGAAAGCGAACAGCACGCGTCATGACCCCGGGAAGCCCGGCGCCGAAGCTAGGTAGACGGCCGTTGGCGTTTCGGCGGCGGATAAACCGACCTGGCGATCGTCGCCGAGATCCATCCGATCAGCCAGCCGCCACCGACCAAGAGGAAGGTGCGCAGGCGGTCGGGGTACAGCACCGCAACAACACTCAGAATGACGGCCCACGTGAACGCGCAACCGATGCTGTAGCCGGTATACGTCGCGCGCGATGGCATGCCACAAATCTAGTCCGGCATTCGCCCGGCGCCAGCCCACTCAGGGACGCATTTGGTACGCGCCGTTGAGCGGAAGGATGTGCTCCTTCCAGATCTGGGCGTAGCGGGCGGGGTCGTGGACGGGGCGGCGGATCATTCGCGTCGCGAAGCGGGCCTGGTCGTCGGTCGTCGCGGGCTTGTCGCTCAACTCCACGGCGTAGCCGTTGAAGTCGCGGACCAGCACGGCGAAGATCCCGTCGATCAGCGTCTCGTCCACCTCCGACAGCGCGGCCTCCTCGAGGATGAGCTGCGCGTAGGGCACCGTCGCGAACAACTGGCCCACGGCGAACGCGAAGTCGACGTCCCTCTGTTGCGCGGCATCGGGGGTCGCGCTGGCCAGCATGTCGGCGAGCACGTCGATCTGCTTGCGCAGCAACGCGACATTGGGCAGGTGAGCGAAGGCGTCGAACGGCGCGCGCCAGTCGTGGAAGCGCACCTTGCCCAGACCCCCGGTCGGCCCCTGCGCGAACAGGAACGCGTCGTCGGCCGCGTCGTCACGGCGGCCGATGATCGGCAGCTCGCCGTTGGGGGCGAACAGGAAGTTGGGCATGAACTTGGCGAGCAGCCCGATGTTGATGTGCACGGTGCCCTCAAGCCTTGGCAGCAAACCGATTTCGCGCGTGACCGCCTCGAAGAAGGTGTCCTTCTCCACCCCTTTGGCGGCGATGACGTCCCACAGGGCGATGACGACCCGCTCGCCCTCACTGGTGACTTTCGCCTTGGTGAGCGGGCTGTACAGCAGGTAGCGCCGGTCGTCGGCCGACGCGCTGCGCATGTAGTCGCAGGCCCGGGTGCACACCAGCCGCATTGCCACCAGCCGCAGGTAGGCGTCGGTGAGCAGCCGCCGCACGTGGCTGAAGTCGGTGACGACGGTGCCGTACAGAACGCGGTTGGAGGCATGGGTGACCGCCTCGTACATGGCGTGGGTGCACATGCCGACCGCGCCCCAGCCCAGGTTGTACTTGCACACGTTGACGGTGTTGAGGGCCGCGTGGAACGCCCCTTGGCCACGGTGCAGGATGTCGGCCTCGGTGACCGGGTAGTCGCGCAGCGCGTAGTTGGCGACGAAGTTCTGCGAGTTCACCACGTTCTTGATCAGGTCATACCGATCGTGCTGGGAGTCGGCGGTGAAGAACACGTACTCGTCAGAGCCTGCGATCTTGCCGAAGGTCGAGACCATCCGCGCCACGTTGGCGTTACCGATGTAGTACTTCTCGCCGCTCGCGGTCCAGCCGTGTTCGGCCGGCGTCAGGACCATGTCGGTCTGGTAGACGTCGGCGCCGTGGGTCTGCTCCGACAAGCCGAAGGCGAACACCTCGCCGGCCTCGAGCTGCGCGGCGGCCTTGCGCTTGGCGTCGGTGTTGTCGCTCATCCAGATCGGGCCCAGACCCAGCGCCGTGACCTGGAAGGGGTACCAGTAGCTCAGCCCGTAGAAGCCCACGATCTCGGCGAACTCGCTGATCCGGTAGGTGTCCCAGCGGCAGGCAGCGGCTGGGTCCGAGGCGCCGTACTCGGATGGCGTCAGCAGCGAGGCGAAAATGCGCTCCCGACCGATATGGTCCAAAAACTCGGAGTACCACACCCGTTCGTGGTCGTCGGACTTCAGCCGCGCCTTCCCCCGCGACTCGAAGAAGTCCACCGTCGCGGCCATGATCTCCCCCGAGCGACGGTCTGGATATCGACGTTGCAGATGGTTGGGATTGAGCAGCATGACGGGGCTCCCGCGGGTTCCGGTTACGACGAGGGTGACGGTACTGCACCGCGGGGGCCGTCGGGGCGGACCGGAAAAAGTGGCTCATTGCGTCACGCGGGAGAGCAGATATCGCCGCTCGGGCAGGCTGCGGGTGCGCTGGGCCGCGCGAAGGTAGTGCTCTCGGGCCGCTTCCCGGTCACCGAGTTCGTCGAGCAGATGGGCCCGCACCGCGTCGACGCGGTGGTGTCCGTGCAGAGCGGGATCCGCCGCCGCGGCGTCGAGTTCGAGCAGGGCGGCCGCGGGACCCTGCACCATCGCGACGGCGACAGTTCGATTGAGCGCGACCATCGGCCCTGGCGCCAGGGCTAAGAGCACGTCATACAACGCGAGGATCTGCGGCCAGTCGGTCGCGTCGGCGCTGGCGGCCTCGTCATGTACCGCGGCGATCGCCGCCTGCAGCTGGTAGGGACCCGGCGCGGCGACCGGCAGCGTCGCCTCGATGATCGCGACGCCCTCGGCAATAACGGTCCGGTCCCACAGCCGGCGGTCCTGTTCGGCCAGCGGGACCAGCGATCCATCTGGTCCGGTGCGCGCGGCGCGTCGGGCATCCGTGAGGAGCATGAGCGCGAGCAACCCGGCGACCTCGCCCTCGTCCGGCAGGCTCGCGCGCAGCTGACGGGTCAGCCGAATCGCTTCGGAGGTCAGCTCCACGCGGTTGAGGTTCTCTCCAGATGTCGCGGTGTAGCCCTCGTTGAAGATGAGGTACAACGTGCGGAGCACCGCGGGCAGCCGCTCGTCGCGCTCGCGCTGGTTCGGGGTGCGGAATTGGGCGCCCGAATCGCGGATGCGCGCCTTGGCCCGACTGATGCGCTGCCCGACGGTCGCCTCCGGCAGCAGCAGCGCGCGGGCGATCTCCGCGGTGGTCAGGCCGCCGAGCGCCCGCAACGTCAGCGCCACCTGCGACGGCACGGCGAGCACCGGGTGACAACACAAGAACAGCAGCGCCAACGATTCGTCGGCCTCGGCAACGGCGCCCGAGGGCGGCGTGGGCTCAAGCGCATACGTGTCTTCGCGGTGCCGACGCGCCGACTCCTTCCGCCAAGTCTCGATCAGCCGCCGCGACGACGTCGTAATCAGCCAGCCGGTCGGGTTTTCCGGTACCCCATCGGCCGGCCAGGTCACCGCGGCGGCGAGCAGCGCCTCCTGGACGGCGTCCTCGCAGTCGTCGAAGTCGCCGTACCGGCGCACGAGGACCCCGAGGACGCACGGGGCGACCTCGCGCAGCAGGACGGTGACGGCATCCTCGGCCGGCCCGGTGGAATTCACATGTCCCAGCCGCTCAGGTCGAGCACCGGCCGGACCTCGACCAAGCCCCAGACGGCATCCGGGACGCGGGCCGCGATCGCGAGGGCACGCTCCTCGCTTTCGCAGTCGACTAGAAAGAAACCGGCGAGATGTTCTTTCGCCTCGGCGAACGGCCCGTCGCTGATCATCGTCCGGCCGCCCGCGACCGTGACCCGCTTGGCCAGGGCGGGGTCCGCCAGGCCCTCGGTAGCCACGAGCTCGCCGGTGTCGGCGAGCTCGGCGCCGAGTTCGACGTGGTCGTGGCCGAACCGCGCTCGCTGCTCCTCGGGTAAGGCCTGCCATCGCTCGAGGAACTGCGGGTTGCTCTGAATCAAGATCATGTACTTCACTGCGGCCTCCATGGATTTGGATAAACACTGCGCTCCTGTGTCGAAACTGGCCAGCCGGTTTCGACACCCCACTGAAGGCTTCGCGCCGCGGAGCCCCAGAGAAGGGGACAACTATGGAGATCAGCCACGCAGGAACCGACGTCCACGCGGTACTTGAAAAGTTCGTGGCCGCGCATGCCGCCCACGACGCCGACGGCCTGTTTGCGCTTCGTTCCGACGACGTGGTGTCGTATTCGCTTGCGCCGCCGCTGCAGCAGGGGCCCGATACGCCGTATGGCACCGTGGAAGGTATCCGCGCCTGGTTCGCGGGATTTGACGGCCCCGTGCAGATCACTTTCCGCGACCCCGTGGTGAGCCAAGATGGCGATCTCGCATTCGCCCACACCCTCACAAATATGACGGTGACACCTGTAGGCCGGCACGACCCGATCTCGGTCTGGTATCGCTCGACCTTCGGGCTGCGCCGCGTCGACGGGTCGTGGCGCATCGCGCACCTACATGAATCGACGCCGTTCCACATGGACGGCTCGTACCGCGCGGCCACCGACCTTCAGCCCTGAGCCGCCGATAGTTCACGGATCCGATGAGGCCGGTGTCAAACCACGCAGCGGAGTCATAGCATCAGTCACGTGTCAGAACTCAATACCGCCCGCGGCGCCATCGATACGACCGACCTCGGCGTGACGCTCATGCACGAGCACGTGTTCATCATGACCACCGAGATTGCGTTGAACTATCCCGAAGCCTGGGGCGACGAGGACAAACGGGTGGCCGACGCCGTCAGTCGGCTCAACGAGTTGAAGGCCCGCGGGGTGGACACCATCGTCGACCTGACCGTGATCGGGCTGGGCCGCTACATTCCGCGCATCGCGCGCGTCGCGGCGGCCACCGAGCTGAATATCGTTGTGGCGACCGGGCTTTACACCTACAACGACGTGCCGTTCCGGTTCCACTACGAGGGCCCGGGCGGCATGTTGGACGGCCCGGAGATCATGACGGAGATGTTCGTCCGCGACATCGAGCAGGGCATCGCCGACACCGGCGTCAAGGCCGGGATCCTCAAGTGCGCCACCGACGAGCCGGGTATCACGCCCGGCGTCGAGCGGGTGCTGCGCGCCGTCGCCCAGGCGCACAAGCGCACCGGGGTGCCGATATCCACGCACACCCACGCCGGGCTGCGGCGCGGACTCGAACAGCAGCGCATCTTCGAAGAAGAGGGCGTCGACCTGACCCGAGTGGTCATCGGCCATTCCGGTGACAGCACCGACATCGGGTACCTCGAGGAGCTCATCGCCGCGGGCTCGTATCTCGGGATGGACCGGTTCGGTTTAGACGTGATCTCGCCGTTCGAGGAGCGGGTGAAGATCGTGGCACAGATGTGCGAGCGGGGGCACGCCGACAAGATGGTGCTCTCGCACGACGCCAACTGCTATTTCGACGCGCTGCCCGAAGAGCTCGTGCCGCAGATGGCGCCGAACTGGCATTACCTGCACATCCACAACGACGTCATCCCAGCGCTCAAAGAACGCGGCGTCACCGACGAGCAACTGAAAACCATGTTGGTCGATAACCCCCGCCGCATCTTCGAGCGGCAGGGCGCATATGAGTGAGCCGGTCCCGCCGATCGGCACCCAGATCGCGGCGCTGGCCGAACTCGCCCCCGACGAGCCCGCCGTCACCTGCGACGGCCTAACGCTCACCCGCGCCGAACTCGACCGTTCGACGAACCGGTTGGCCCGCGCCTACGCCGACCGCGGCGTCGGCGTCGGCGACTACGTGACCATGGTGCTGCCCAACTCCGTGGAGTGGATCCAGGCCGCGGTGGCGTGCTGGAAGCTGGGCGCGGTGCCCCAGCCGCTGTCGGCGCGGTTGCCGGACGCGGAGCTGCGGGGGCTGCTGGACCTGCGACCACCGGCCCTGCTGGTGGGCCGTGATCACCCCCAAATGCCCAGCGTCCCAGCCGGTTTCACGCCCGGCCCGGAATGCTCCGACGCGCCGCTGCCGGAAGCGGTATCGCCGGTGTGGAAAGCGATGGGGTCCGGCGGCAGCACCGGCCGGCCCAAGCTCATCGAATCCGCGGGCGACACCCGGATACCGGCGGCCATCGGCTATCCGCTGGGTGCGCAGCCCGGCGACACCACGCTGGTCCCGATCCCGCTGTCCCACAACACCGGGTTCACCACCGCGACCATCGCGCTGCTGATGCGCCATCACCTCGTCGTGATGAGCCGGTTCGACCCGCACCAATTCCTGCGGCTGATCACCGACCACCGCGTCACGTTCCTGACCACGGTGCCGACCATCATGCAGCGGACGCTGCCCGCCTACCACGCCGACCCCGGGTCCTACGACCTGTCGTCGCTGCGCCGGTTCTGGCACATGGGGGCGCCGTGCCCGCCGGCGATCAAGCAGGCCTGGATCGACCTGCTGGGCCCCGAGGTCGTCTGGGAACTCTACGGCGGCACCGAATTACAGGCGCTCACCTTCATCTCCGGCGACCAGTGGCTCACCCACCGCGGCTCGGTCGGCGTCGTGGTCGCCGGGGAGATGCAGGTGCTCGACGACGACGGCAACCCTTGTTCGCCCGGCGTGGTCGGCGAGATCTACATGCGGCCCGGCCCCGGCAGCGCGCCCACCTACCGCTACGTCGGCGCCACGGCCAAGTCCCGCGATGGCTGGGATTCGCTTGGCGATCTTGGCCATTTCGACGCCGACGGCTTTCTCTACCTGTCGGACCGCCGGGTGGACATGTTCACCGTCGGTGGCCGCAACGTCTACCCCGCCGAGATCGAGAACGCCTTGTCGGCGCACCCGGACGTGCTGTCCTGCCTCGTCGTCGGTGTGCCCGACCCGAACTCGGGCGACCTGGGTCAGGTGCCGTACGCGCTGGTGCACGCGGCAGAGGGTTCCACCCTGGACGCCGCGGGCGTACAGCAATTCCTGCGCGAACGCATCGCCGGGTACAAGGTGCCGCCCACCCCCGACTTCATCGAGTTCGTCGACGCCCCGTTGCGCGACGACGCGGGCAAGGCCCGGCGGTCGGCGGTCCGCGCCGAGATCATCGCCCGACTGCAGGCGCCGGAAGCGAGCTGACGTCTGTAGTCCGCCTTACATCGGCCAGTTGATTGGGCTGTTCTGCGTTCGGTGTTTACGAGCTACGTGCTAGATGGTCATCAGTGTGCATATTCGGGGGTTCGGCATCTCTCGCCCTACTGCGCCATGCCGAAACGGATACACGGCACAACCAGTCGCTCTGTAGCCAGCTTGGCGGCTTAACGACATGAAAGGTCCCGCGCACGCTGCGAGATGAGGCGGCAATGCATGAGCGGTCACGGTGACTGGCCCACACCGACGTCACTTGCCTAAACTTTTGTTCGTGCATGAGATATTACGGATGCATACAGCGAGTTTGCAGGCGATGGCCACCCGCTGGGCCGCCTCTGCTGAGGCACTAAACGCGACGGCGTCGCCGGCCAATCTCGGCTTTTCGTGGCAGCCCAGCACGACCGCAGTCAATGCCGCCCACGCCGAAGTCACTGTCTTCGCCACGGCATTGGCCACGCGGGTAAGTTCTTGCGCTACGCACGTCGCTGAAGCAGACACCCGCTACCTTGCCAACGAGGCTCAAGCGGCTAATCGTCTGGCCTCTGTGGTGCAAGCGGTGACCAGCGTGTAGCGATGGCCGCGGTCGCAGTGGTTCCTGGCCTGTCAGCGCTGTTAGCCTGGCCCACTGACCATCTCACCGATGCGGCAGCCCAATGGGAGACCGTTGCCGAGCGCAGCTATGCACTGTCCCACCAGGTGTGGCGGGAAGCCGTCTCGGTCGATTGGCGAGGTGAAGCCGCCGATGCGGTGCGCGTCGCGACGCACGCTGACATGCGAACCACCAGCGCAGCAGCCGACCAGCTACAGGCGGCGGCCCGTGTCGCGCGCAACGCGTCCTCGGATTTGCACGCGGCCCGCTCCCGCCTCCGCTATGCCGTACAAGTTGCCCAGACTGCGGGATACGAGGTATGCGAGGACCTTTCGGTTACCGATCGCATGAGCGGCGGATCGACCTACAGCGAGCAGTTCGCCAAGGCGAAGCGCAAACACTCGCCAGCGATATCCGTCAGCGCGCTGCCCAGCTCGTCGCACTGGACCAACAGGTCGCTGGCAAGATTTCCACCGCCCTAGCTGGCATCGGCGCCAGTTTCCCGCGACACCCAGCCCTTGGCAGTCCACCGAAGGGCAGCCACGTTTACAGCGTTGACAACCACACCTTTAAAGATGACCCAGCCCGGCCGCCATGGGAGCCACCGCCACCGCCATACCCTCAAGGACCGCCTGCAGGCCCAGGATTGCCGCCTGAAGGTCTTCGCCCACGTGTCGAAGGACCACTAACCACAGGACCAGCTAGTAAGCCGAGTGTCGCGTCGAAAGGTGGCCAGAGCTTGTGGGACAAGGACGGTGGCGAGTGGCGATACGACCCCGGCCAGGATTCACGTCACTACCCGCATTGGGATTACAACCCGCACGCACAGAAATTTGATCAGTGGAGAAACGTCGGAATCAACGACCTCCCCACCCATAAGGAAGGGGTAGCTCCGCCGCGCTCGGGCACGGTCGGCACCCCGCCCGCCGCCCCAGCCCCGCAACCCGCACCCCCTGCGCCTAAACCACCAGCGCCAAAGCTCGGTGAGGGACCGATGATTGGCGGCGGACCCTCCTTCGGACCTCAAGTAGTCCCGCCTCCCCACGCCCATCCGCACTGGCTTGGTGAAACCAACATCGAAGAATGGGAGGAAGGCCCGGCCGGCAGCCACTAACACAATCTGGCCATTACGATCTTGTTTGACGGTGAGAAAGCATGGTGCTTATGAGCCTGATCTATGCCGAACTGGCCGAGAAGTTGCACTTCGGCGATGACGCGGTGTTGTTGGCCATGGACGACGCCGGGGTAAGTGAAGTGCGGGCCGCTGTGACCCAGGCGGCGCAGCATGGTTCGGCTCAACTGGACCACGGTGCGACGATTCACCAGTTTTTCATCGAACCCGGCGCAGCTGAGGTTGAGTTCCATGAAGGTCTCGTGGTCTGGCGGCTCGATGCCACCAAGGCGGAAGAAATCACGGTATTGCTGGACTCGATGATCGGTTCTGGAATTCCCGAAGGCCACCACTATGTAGATATCTCCAAGCCTGCAGACATGCTCGTCCTCTCGCGAAACGAGTACCCCCTGGAACTTCTACCTCCCGAAGCCGTATACCCCCCGCCCGCCAATTCTGCTTTTTGAGGACCGTCGGGTCAGCAGCTGCTACGTCTACCTCGCCGAGATCGCGAACACGCTGGGGCACACGGCCGACGGCTCGGTCCTGGATCCGGTTGGCGTGCAGGCGTTCTGCATGACCCGTGGCGGGCTACAAGGTGCCCCATACCCTCGAGTCCGTCCACGCAGACCTGCAGGCCGGCGAGCCGGCCTGACGCACACCAAGAATCCTCCAAGCACGCGGCCCCATCATCGGGCGATGCAGATCGAACCGCTGAGCACGGAGCTGATCGACCGTTACCTGCGATCGCGTGAGTTGCGCTTCTTCCGCAGCGGTGACGGCGAGGAGTTCATGATGCTGCCCAGCTACGAGCGCGGCAGGTTGCACGTGAACCTGCGGATCAACGGTCTGCGGCGGGACATCTTCGAGATCTCGATCAGCCCCGCCGGGCACTATGCCGCGACCGAGCGACCGCGGCTGATGGAACTGGTCAACGACTGGAATCGCGAAACCCATTGGCCCAAGGCGTTTGTGCGCGAGACCGCCCAGCCGAGCCAGGTGAGCGTGGTCGGGGAGAACGCGTACCTGCTGACCGACGGCATCCACGTCGAGGGGTTGGGCAATCTCATCCGATCGACCGTCGAGTACGGGGCCGATCTGTTCCAAAAGATCGAGCGGGCCATCTGCCTGCCGTCGGCGGACACGCTCGAGGAGTGGATGGACCGCACCGGCTAGGGCGCGATAGCGTCCGCCTCGGCGTCGGCGACTTCGTCGGTTTCGGCCGGCCTCTCACGTTTCTCCCAGCGCCGCAACGCTTCCCGGCAGGGCGACTCGACCAGCCCGTAGCTGACCGCCGCGATCGCCCACCCGAAGATCAGCGTCAGCACCAGCACCGAGGGCATCCGGCCGGTGAACGCGAACGTCCCCAGCACCGGGAACACCATGGCCAGCGCGGCCAGGTGCCACACGAACAGGCCGTAGGACCACCGTCCCAGCGTCACCATGACTGTGCTGCCGAGCAGTCGGTGACCGGTGTCGACCCGGTCCAGCACCAGCGGGGCGACGAGCGCGAACGCCACGACTGCGCCCGCCGCCGTCTTGACCGCGAACTGGGTGGCGGTGCCCGGAATAAGGCCCTCCGGGCCGGCCAGCGGGGAGGCCGCAAGCAGGTAGGCCAGCACGGCGACGACGGCCATCGGCACCCGCCGGCGTGCCCACCGGTGCGGCAGGCCGACCGGGCTGTGGACCCATTCGGCCAGCAGCATGCCCGCGGCGAACCAGGAGAAGAACGCCGGCGGCCAGTTGAGCGGGTTGGTGCCGGCCCCGGAATGGAAAGGCACCCAACCCCAGGCCCAGCTCAGCGCCGCCAGCGCAGCGATCGCCGGCACCCGCGCGCCGACCGGCAGCCGCCGGGCCAGCAACGCCAGAATCGGCAACGCCAGATAGAAGCTGACCTCGACCGAAAGGCTCCACATCTGGGTCAGCCCGCCGGTCAGGGTGAGCGGCACATAGATCTGGGTGAGGGTCAGGTTGGCCAGCCACACGGTCGGGCTGGCGTGGTCCGCGTCGGGCAGCAGCGACAAAATCACGACGACCGCCGCCAAATAGGCGGGCATGATGCGAACCACGCGAGAGCGCAGATAGTGGCCGGTGCGGGGGCTCGGTCTCAGGCCGCGTGCCGCCGCGGCGTGGCCGCGCCACAACAGGAAGCCCGACAATGCGAAGAACACCGCGACGGCCAGATCGAAGCGGCCGAACAGCCGCCCGGTGACACCGCTGGAGTGCCCGGTCTGGAACGCGACGTGCGTGACGACCACGCCCATGGCCGCGCAGGCGCGCATCCCCTCCACGGCGGGCAGGAAGCTGCGCGTCCCGCCCACCTGCCGGCCATCGGTCACCCCCACAGTCTGCATCTGATGGGTTGGGAGAACGAATGGGTACACCCGAAGCACCCGCGCGATAGCGACAGGTTCGTAAGCCGGGGCCTTACGTTCTGCTGTTAGGGTCAAACGGGTTTGCCTCGGTGCTTGCTCAGGTCGGGGTGGGTCGCGGCTGACGGCGCAAGAGAGCACTAGGAGGGCACAGCAACGTGAACCGAGCAGTCATGTTGCGGTTCGCCGCATGCGGGATCATCGGTCTCGGGGCCGCCCTGCTGATCGCCGCGCTGCTGTTATCGACGTACACCACCAGCAGGATCACTAAGGTCCCGCTCAACATCGACACCACGCTGATCAGCGACGGCACCGGAACCGCGCTGGACTCCGCATCCCTGTCGACCGATCACGTCGTCGTCAACCAGAACGTCCCCCTGGTTTCCCAGCAGCAGGTCAGCGTCGAGTCGCCCGCCAACGCCGACGTGGTCACGCTGCAGGTCGGAACCTCGGTGCGGCGCACCGACAAGCAGAAGGACAGCGGGCTGCTGCTGGCGATCGTCGACACCGTCACCCTCAACCGCATGACCGCGATGGCCGTCTCCGACGACGCCCACACAGGCGGCTCGGTCCAGAAGCCGCGCGCCGTCAACGACGAGAACCCACCCACCGCGATGCCCCTGCGGCACGACGGGTTGTCCTACCGGTTCCCCTTCCACACCGAGAAGAAGACGTACCCCTACTTCGATCCGATCGCGCAGAAGCCGTTCGACGTCAACTACGACACCCAAGAAGACGTCAACGGCCTGACCACCTACAAGTTCACTCAGAACATCGGCTACAACGGCGACGGCAAGCTGGTGGCGCCCGTGGCGTACCCATCGCTGTTGGCCGGCAACGAGGACGCCAAGCAGACCACCTCCGCGTCGATGTGGGGCGTGCAGGGCGGTGATCCGAACGAGCAGATCACCATGACGCGCTACTACGCGGCGCAGCGGACCTTCTGGGTGGACCCCGTGTCGGGCACCATCGTCAAGGAGACCGAGCACGCCAACCACTACTTCGCCCGCGACCCGCTCAAGCCGGAGCTGACGCTGGCCGACTACAAGGTCACCTCCAACCAGGACACCGTCGAATCGCAGGTCAACGCCGCCCGCGACGAGCGCGACCGGCTGTCGCTGTGGTCGCGGGTGCTGCCGATCACCTTCACCGCGGTCGGTTTGATCGCGCTGGTCGGTGGCGGCCTGCTCGCCTCGTTCAGCCTGCGGACCGAGAGCGCGTTGACCGATCCCGGCCTGGACCGGGGTGACCAGGACTTCTTCGGCCGCACCGGGCTCGAGGAGCCGGTGCCCGGCGCCGAGGCCGAGACCGAGAAGCTGCCCACGCAGCGCCCCGGCTCGCGCGACGATCCCGGCGCGGACGCGCCCACCCTCGGCTCCGATGAGCCGCCCGACTCGGGGCCGCCCGAGCCCGCCAGTCCGCCCGAACGGGAGTAGCCCGCCAGGTGCGCTGGACCCGACCCGGATACGCGTTGGTCTTGGCGCTGCTGGTGGTCGGGCCGCTGCTCAAGCCCGGTTACCTGCTGCTGCGCGACGCGGTGTCCACGCCGCGCTCGTATGTGTCCGACACCGCGCTGGGCTTGACGTCGGCGCCGCGGGCGACACCGCAAGACTTCGCGGTGGCGCTGGCCTCGCACGTGCTGGACGGCGGCGTCGTGGTGAAGGCGCTCCTCGTTCTGGGGCTCTGGCTCGCGGGATGGGGCGCGGCCCAACTGGTCGCGACGGCGCTGCCCGACGCGGGCGTGGCCGGCCAGCTCGTCGCCACCACGCTGGCGATCTGGAACCCGTATGTCGCCGAGCGGCTACTTCAGGGCCACTGGAGCCTCCTGGTCGGCTACGGCTGTTTGCCCTGGGTTGCGGCGGCGATGCTAAAGCTGCGGACAGCCTCCGGTTCGTTGTTCGGGTTGGCCTTTTGGATCGCGCTGGCCGGGCTGACGCCGACCGGTCTGCTGCTCGCCGCGACGGTCGGGCTGGTGTGCGTAGCCGTACCCGGCGCGGGCCGGTCCCGCCGGGTGTGCGCCGCGGCGACGCTGGGCGCCGCGCTGGTGGCGGCGCTGCCCTGGCTGACCGCGTCGGTACTGGGCTCGTCGCTGACCTCCCACACGGCGGCGAACACGTTGGGGGTGGCCGCGTTCGCGCCGCGCGCCGAGCCGGGTCTGGGCACACTCGCCAGCCTGGCCAGCCTGGGCGGGATCTGGAACGGCGAGGCGGTGCCGATCTCGCGGACCACCCTGTTCGCCGTGGCGTCGGCCATGGTGTTGCTGGGCGTGGAGGCGGTCGGAATGCCGACGGTGGTTCGCCGCCCCGCGGTGCGACCGCTGCTCGTGTTGGCGGCGGTGGCCGTGCTGGTTCCGGCCGGGCTGGCGACCGGCCCGGGACTGCATTTGCTGGGCGCAGTGGTTGACGCCGCGCCCGGATTCGGCGTCCTGCGCGACGGGCAGAAGTGGGTGGCGCTGGCCGTGCCGGGCTACGCGCTGTCGGGTGCGGGCGCGGTGTTGGCGCTGAGCCGGTGGGTGTGGCCGGCCCTGACGGCCCCGGTCTGCTGTCTCGCGCTGATCTTCGCGCTGCCCGACCTCGCCTGGGGGGTATGGGGCCAGGTGTCGCCGGTGCAGTACCCGCGCGGGTGGACTGCGGTGGCCGCCGCGATCAACGGCCAGCCCGCGACGGTGGCGGTGATGCCGGCCGGCACCATGCGGCTGTACTCCTGGTCGGGTCGGGCGCCGGTGCTGGATCCGTTGCCCCGCTGGGTGCGCGCCGACGTCCTGAGCACGGGCGACCTGGTCATCTCGGGGACCGTCATCCCGGGCGAGGGCGCCCGGGCCCGCGCGGTGCAGCAGTTGCTGCTGGACGGGCCCGATCCGTCCGCCCTGGCCCCGGCCGGGGTGGGTTGGCTGGTCGTGGAATCGGACACCGCCGGCGACATGGGGGCATCCGCCCGCACCCTCGATGCGCTGACGCCGGTCTACCGCGACGACAACCTTGCGCTCTATCGCATCGGCGGCCACACCGCCGGGGTGTCCGCCACCGCCCGCACGGCGACGCTGATCGCCCATCTGGCGTGGCTGGCGGCGCTGATGGTGGGCGGCGCCGGCGCGGCTGTCGGCGCCTGGCGCCGCCGCGCGGTGGCCGCTCCGCTGAACAACGGCGGCGACCCGCCGACAAACGCCGCCATGGATTGAGTCTCGCGGCGCCGGGGCTACACCACGCCGCTGACCGGGTGGCCGGCCCGCACGGCCTCCAGGACCGCGCGCATGGCGTCGGCGCTTTGCCGCCAAGAGAATTCACCGCTTCGGGTGTGCGCCTTGGCGCCGAGTTGGTCGCGCAGAACGGGGTCGGAGAGCACCTGTTCGAGACGATCCACCAGTTCGGCGTGGGAGTCCACCAAGATCCCGGTCACCTCGTCAACGATCGAATCCGACAGGCCGCCCGAGGACCGGTAGCCGATGGTCGGCACCCGATGCTGGGCCGCCTCGACGACCGCCAGGCCCCAGCCCTCCTTGCGCGACGGCAGCAGCTGCACCCACGAGCTTTGCAGCACATGGTGTTTGGTCACATCGTCGACGTGGCCGTGAAACGTCACCGCGTCGGAGATGCCGAGCCGATGGACGTGGTCGACGAGCCGCTGTCGCCACCAGCCGTCGCCGACGATGTCGAGGTGCAGCCCCGGTATCCGCGGCCGGAGCTGCGCGACGGCCTCGAGAGCGTCTTCGATCTGCTTGTGCGGAACCAGCCGCGACAGCACCACCACCCGGGGCGTGGCGGCGCGCGGGCCGGACAGCGTGCGCGCGGGGGCTTCGTCGAGGCCGTTGCGCACCACCGCGATCTGCGCGTGGTCGACGCCGAGCGCCACCAGGTCGCGCGCCGACGGCAGCGACACCGTCACGTACTGGTTGCGCCGGTTCAGCCATGGCGACAGCGTCGACTCGACGAACCAGCCGAGCCGGCCGAGCGCTGGGCCGGCCACCGGCCACTGCTCGCGGTGGCAGTGGTGCACCAGCACGACGACCCGCCGGCCGTACACCAGGCGGGCGAGGAACGGCAGGCCGTTCTGGGTGTCGACGACCACGTCGGGGCGTACCCGCCGCAGGGGTCCGAGGCCCAGCCGCGCGGCAGCCATCGCGAGTAGTGCCCAGACGTAGACGGAATACCGGCCGCCGGCGCGGTCGATGCGCACGCCGTCGACCACTTCGCGGCGAGGGGCCCCGGGGTAGCGGGCGGTGCGCAGGGTGACATCGATGCCGGACGCGGCCAGCTGCGCGCCGATGCGCTGCAAGTAGGCCTCGCTGCCGCCGCCCTGCGGGTGTCCGGTATCGCGCCAGCACAGCAGGAGCACGGAGCGCAGACCAGACATCACCGGTCAGCCTATCCCGGTGACCCAGCCCGGCAACGATGCGCGTCGCGGGCGGCGGCTATTCGGTCACTCGCCGCACTGACCTGGACCGCTCGATGCACCCATGCTGCGTAGGGTTGGCCGGTGGCCGTGACCGACGTCTTCGCGCGGCGGGCGACCCTGGCCCGCGCGCTGCGGCTGCTGTCCGAATTCCGCTTCGAACAGTCGGAGCCGGCCCGGTTCTATGGCGCGCTGGCGGCCGATACCGCGGCGATGGTGGGCGACCTGTGGCTGGCCGCGACCGGCGAGACCCCCGCCGGCCGCACCCTGCTCGACGTCGGTGGCGGTCCCGGCTATTTCTCGGCCGCGTTCGCCGACGCCGGGATCCGCTACGTCGGCGTCGAACCCGACCCAAGCGAGATGCACGCGGCGGGACCCCTGCCCGCAGGCGGGGACGGGAACTTCGTCCGCGCCTCGGGCATGGCGCTCCCGTTCGCCGACGACTCGGTGGACATCTGCCTGTCGTCCAACGTCGCCGAACACGTGCCGCGGCCGTGGCAGCTGGGCGCCGAGATGCTGCGGGTGACCAAGCCGGGAGGGCTGGCCGTGCTCTCCTACACCGTCTGGCTGGGCCCGTTCGGGGGGCACGAGATGGGCCTGACCCATTACCTCGGGGGCGCCCGGGCCGCCGCCCGCTACGCCCGCAAACACGGGCATCCGGCGAAAAACAACTACGGGTCGTCGTTGTTCGCGGTGTCGGCGGCCGACGGCCTGCAGTGGGCGGCCAGCACCGGGGCCGCGGTGGCCGCATTCCCCCGCTACCACCCCCGATGGGCGTGGTGGATGACCTCGGTGCCGCTGCTCCGGGAGTTCGCGGTCAGCAATCTGGTGCTGGTGCTGCGGCCCCGATAATGAAACATGTTCTCGTTTTGCGTCCGCTTGGGTAGGGTGGCGCCATGCGCGCCGGCGACGATGCGGCGCGAAGCAATGAGGAGGAGCGGCGCAGATGCCCGAGAGCCAAACGACGGAATACGACAAGCTTTTCATCGGCGGTAAGTGGACTGAGCCGTCGACCGACGAGGTGATCGAGGTGCGCTGCCCGGCCACCGGCGAGTATGTCGGCAAGGTGCCGATGGCGGCGCCCGCCGACGTCGACGCCGCGGTGGCCGCTGCCCGCGCCGCCTTCGACAACGGACCCTGGCCCACGACGCCGCCCAAGGAGCGCGCGGCCGTGATCGCCAACGCGCTCAAGTTGATGGAGGAGCGCAAGGACCTGTTCACCCAGCTGCTGGCGGCCGAGACCGGCCAGCCGCCGATGGGTGTCGAAACGATGCACTGGATGAGCTCCATCGGGGCGCTGAACTTCTTCGCCGGCCCCGCCGCCGACCAGGTCAAGTGGAAAGAGGTCCGCACCGGCGGCTACGGGCAGAGCATCGTCTACCGCGAGCCCATCGGCGTGGTGGGCGCGATCGTCGCGTGGAACGTGCCGCTGTTCCTGGCGGTCAACAAGCTGGGCCCGGCGCTGCTGGCCGGCTGCACCGTGGTGCTCAAGCCGGCCGCCGAAACGCCGCTGAGCGCAAACGCTTTGGCGGAGGCCTTCGCCGAGGCGGGGCTGCCCGAGGGGGTGCTGTCGGTGGTGCCCGGCGGGATCGAGACCGGCCAGGCGCTGACCTCCAACCCGGGAGTCGACCTCTTCTCATTCACCGGCAGCTCGGCCGTCGGCAAGGAGATCGGCCGGCGCGCCGCGGACATGCTCAAGCCGTGCACGCTGGAGCTCGGCGGCAAGTCTGCGGCCATCGTCCTCGAGGACGTCGACCTGGCGGCCGCGGTCCCCATGCTGGTGTTCTCCGGGATCATGAACACCGGGCAGGCCTGCGTGGCCCAGACCCGGATCCTGGCCCCGCGCTCGCGCTACGACGAAATCGTGGATGCGGTAAGCGCTTTCGTGCAGGCGCTGCCGGTGGGCCTGCCGTCGGACCCGGCCGCCCAGATCGGTTCGCTGATCTCGGAGAAGCAGCGCGCGCGGGTCGAGGGCTACATCGCCAAGGGCATCGAGGAGGGCGCGCGGCTGGTGTGCGGCGGCGGCCGCCCCGAGGGCCTGGACAGCGGCTTCTTCGTGCAGCCCACGGTGTTCGCCGACGTCGACAACAAGATGACGATCGCCCAGGAGGAGATCTTCGGGCCCGTGCTGAGCATCATTCCCTACGACACCGAGGAGGACGCGATCAAGATCGCCAACGACTCGGTGTACGGCCTGGCCGGCAGCGTGTGGACCACCGACGTGGAGCGTGGCATCGCGGTTTCGGAGAAGATCCGTACCGGCACCTACGCGATCAACTGGTATGCGTTCGACCCCTGCTGTCCGTTCGGGGGTTACAAGAACTCCGGCATCGGCCGCGAGAACGGCCCCGAAGGTGTGGAGCACTTCACCCAGCAGAAGAGCGTGCTCATGCCGATGGGCCACACGATCGAGGGCTGACCGCCCGGTACGCAGCGAGCGTGCACGCACCGCGACGAATGAGAAACGACCTCGCGGTGGGTGCACGTTCGGCGTTTCAGGCCCTGGGTGAAGGTGGCGGTGAAGGTGCCGGCGCCGGGGCCACAGCCCCAGAATTATGCAAAATAGCATAGAAACCTGATTGTTACGCCCACGTCAAACACGATTTACGATGGCGCGTGGCGACATTTCCCGTGGTTCGGCGCTTACATAGGGAATAGATTTGCTTACTAAACCGCTGTCTTATATGCTTCTAAGCATAATCATGGGCTGCACTCAGGCCGGGAGAGAATCATGTGGATCATCGAGCTGAACATCGGCGGCTATCAATTCACCCGCGAGATGCCCGACCTCAAGCGCCGGAATTTCCGCTTCAGCCCACGCAGCATGCATTGGCCGGTACTGCGGCATTCACACGCTGCATGACGTTAGCCACGGGAGGCACGAGAGTGGCGACCACGAGCGAAACAGTGCAGGAGCTCACCCCGACGAAGCGCGGCGGCACGCGCAGAAAAATGCTGGCCAGCGCCGCCGAGGTGATGCGTGAACGAGGCGCCGCGGGAGTGACCATCGATGCGGTGCTCGCCCGCAGCGGCGCGCCGCGCGGATCGGTCTACTACCACTTCCCCGACGGCCGCAATCAGATTCTGATCGAGGCGCTGCGGTATTCCGGTGATTCCATCACCGCGATGATCGACGACGCCGCCGAGCAGGGCGCCCGGGTGCTGCTGGGCAGGTTCGTCGAATTCTGGGAGCGTCTGTTGACCGAGGGCGGCTTCACCGCCGGCTGCCCGGTGGTGGCCGCGGCGATCGGCTCGGACGACGACGATGCCCGGCTTTCCGCCGAGGCCGGCGCCATCCTGGGCCGCTGGTGCGCGTCGCTGACCCGGGCCTTCACCCACGACGGCTTCGACGAGCCGTGCGCCGCCTCGCTGGCGGTGATGTCGATCGCCGCGCTCGAGGGCGCCATCGTGCTGTCCCGGTCGACCGGCAGCATCGACCCGTTGCGTCAGGTTGGCGACCAGCTCGAATTCCTGATCAAGGCAAGGGAATTCGTGCTTCGCAATAATATCGGGGAGTAACTCCTCAGTCGCTGGCCGGAAGCGGCTTGACCTCTTTCAGCTGCAGCGCGGTCGCTCCGACGCTTAGGCTCCCGGCGCCCGGCTTGGTCACCAGCACCTCGGCACCGGTCTCGTCGACGTAGCGCTTGCCCATCACGGTGCCGTCGGCAAAGGCCGGGTCCAATTCGCCCGAACGCTCGCCGCCAATCGGCACCATAGGCGCACCGCCACAACGCAAGTCGTCGAGGCTGTCGGCACTCCTGACGACGATCACCTGTGTGTCACACACCTGGCTGGCCAAGCGGGTTCCGTTCTTGATCATGCCTTCAGCCCTTCTAGCATCTCGATGATCTCCCGGCGAAGTACCTTGCCGGTGGGGGTCGTGGGCAGCTCGTCGCGAAACACTACCCGGTCCGGGGTTCGCGACCCGCGCAAGCTTTTCCGGACATGCTCGCGCAATTCCTCGGGATCCGGTTCCGCACCGGGGCGGGGCACCACCACCGCGACGATCGCCTGGCCCCACTGCGGATCCTCGACACCGACCACGACGACGTCCCGCACGTGCGGGTGCTCCACCAACACCTCTTCGAGCTCGGCGGGCGCGATGTTCTCACCACCGCGGATGATGGTGTCGTCGCTGCGGCCGCCGATGAACAGGTAGCCGTCCTCGTCGAGCATGGCGATGTCTTTGGTTGGGAACCAGCCGTTTTCGTCGAGCACCGAACCGATCCCGGTGTAGCGTCCGGAGACCTGCTCGCCGCGGACGAACAGCTCGCCGGTCTCGCCCGGCCCCAGCACGTTGCCGTCCTCGTCGCGAATCTCGATCTCGATGCCGGGCACCGGCTGACCGACCGACGCCAGCCGCCTGGCGACCTCCGGTGCCTCCGCGGCCTGCGCGGCCCGGTGGTCGTCCGGGGTGAGTACGGCGATGGTCGAGCTCGTCTCGGTCAGGCCGTAGGCGTTGACGAAGCCGACGCCCGGCAGAAGTTCGAGGGCCCGGCGGACGAGCGGCAGCCCCACCTTGGACCCGCCGTAGGCCAGGTTGCGCAGCGACGGCAGCTCGTGGCCCTCGGCCTCCAGCGCGGCAACGATGCGATCCAGCATGGTGGGCACCACGGTCGCGGTGGTCACGTTCTCGGCGTTGATCAGCCGAACCCATTCCTGCGCATCGAAATTCGGCAGATAGACCATCTTGCGCCCGGCATACAGGTTCGACAGCGCGGCGCCCACCCCCGCGATGTGATACGGCGGCACGCAGATCAGTGCGGCGTCGCTCTCGGCGGCCGACTCGAATTCAACCGTGCCGGTCACGTAGCTGGTCAGGTTGTTGTGCGACAGTTCGACGGCCTTGGGCTGCGACGTGGTGCCCGAGGTGAACAGCACGATCGCGACCGAGTCCGGGTCGGGGAACTCCGCGGCCGGCTCGTTGTCGCGGGCGGCCGCCAGGAATTCGTCGGTGGTCATCAGCCGCGCCGCGGCGTCGCCGACCATGTCCCGGTAGCGGCTGTCGACGATCACCACGGGCTCGGGCAGGCGCTCGATGAGCGCCTGGATGCCGTCGGCGGAGAGCCGGTAATTGATCGGCGTGAACGGCAACCCGGCGCGCGCGGCGGCGAAGATCAGCACCGGCAGCATCGCGCCGCCGGTGCCCACGTAGGCGACGTGCCGGGCATTCGACCCAGCGATCACCCCGGCGCCGCCGTCGGCGAGATCGCTGAGCTGCTGCGTCGTCAGCCGAGTGTCGCCGGAGACCACCGCGGTCCGATCGGGATTGCTCGACGCGGCCATCTCCAGAAGCAAAGAAATGCTCATCCTCGGTCTTCCTGGATCCCCACGCCTTTACAAAACTTAGTCACAGTGTAACCCGTCCGGCCGACGTCAGCTGCCCGTCCAGCGCGGTGGGCGCTTCTCGGCGAACGCGATGGCGCCCTCTTTGGCGTCGTTGGACGCGAACACCGGACCCAGGATCGTGTTCTGCTCGGCGAACATGTTCTCGGGGCTCCAGCCGCGCGACTCGACGATGATCCGCTTGGTGGCGGCCACCGCGAGCGGCCCGTTGGCGGCGATCTTCTCGGCCAGCGCGATGGCCTCGTCGAGCGCCTTGCCCGGCTCGGCCAGCACGTTGACCAGCCCCAGCTTGTGGGCGCGCTCGGCCGGCAGGTTGTCGCCGGTGAGCGCAAGCTCCATGGCGATGGCGGACGGGATGCGCTGCGGCAGGCGCAGCAGACCGCCGCCACCTGCGACCAGCCCGCGCTTGACCTCGGGGATGCCGAAGGCCGAATCCCTGGACGCGACGATCAGGTCGGTGGCCAGCGCCAACTCGGTGCCGCCGGCCAGGGCGTAGCCCTCGACCGCCGCGATCAGCGGTTTGATGGGTGGGCGTTCGGTGAAGCCCATGCCGCGCCCCTGAACGATGGGGAGTTCGCCGCGCGCGAAGGCCTTGAGGTCCATGCCCGCGCAGAACGATCCGCCGGCGCCGGTAAGGATGCCCACCGAAAGACCCGGGTCGCCGTCGAGCCGGTCGACGGCCTCGGCCAGGCCGTTGGCCACCGCGGCGTTGACAGCGTTCTTGGCCTTCGGCCGGTTGATCGTGATGATCAGGATCCGATCCCGCTGTTCGACCAGGACCTCGGGTTCGCTGGGTTCTTCGCTCACGGTGCTCACGTGCCGCACAGCTCCTTAAGGGTAGGGATGGCTGCTTATCCGACCGATGGTAACGGTCGGCGGAAACGGCATTGGCACCAGCCGAGAGTCCCGTTTCCGGGACAGTCCTCAGGCGGGCGCCATCGCGGCTTCGACGACGGTGAGTTCCTCGGAAAGCCCTGCGGCCCTTCGTATTTCGATGAAGTCCGCGACCATGGCCTCGGTCACCTCGTGCGGGTCCTTGAGCGTCGCACCGTCGGACAGCACCGAGATGTTGAGCTGGTCGACGTAGCTCCACACGGTGATGTTGAGGCCGCTACCGGCGGTCAGCGGGCCCACCGAATAGATCTCGGTGACCAGCGCCCCGCCGACCCGCCCGCGTTCGCGTGGGCCGGGCACGTTGGAGATGTTCAGGTTGAGGATCTTGTTGTGCCCGTCGCGGCCGGACGCCCACCGGAAGAAAGCCTGGGTCGGCGCGGGCGGCATGTAGGCCGCCCAGCGGCTGACCAGCTCGGGACCCATCAGCTGGTTGCTTTCCTTGGCGGCGATGGCGTTCTCGTGGGTGCACCGCACCCGCTCCAGCGGATCGTCGGAGTCGGTCGGCAGGCCCACCAGCACGCCGGTGAAGCGATTGCCGGAGATCCGCTCGGGCGAGAAGTCGAAACTCATCGGCACCGACGCCAGCAGGGGCACGGCCGTGCCGTCGTAGCGCAGCAACAAGGTGCGCAGGGCACCGGTGGCCATGGCCAGGACCATGTCATTGATCGTCGCCCCGAGCCGCTTGCCGGTCTCCTTGACGTCGGCCAGCGCCAGGGTGGCGGTGGCGAACCGGCGCTCCGCGGTGATCTTGTGGTTCATGAAAGTCGGTGGCGGTTCGAACGGCCGGCTCAACTCCGGTGACAACTTGCGTGAGCTGCGCCGGACCCGGCCCAGCCCCTGCGCGGTGTAGCGGACCGTCGCGGGGATTCGCCCGACGTGCCGCAGGTGATCCGCGAACGCCGAACCCATCAGCTGCCGGGCGGTGGGCGCCGGGTCGGACATGTACGGGCCGCCCTCCGGCCCGGGCTGCAGGTCCATGCCGCGGGCCATCAGGTTGGCCGAGGCGACGCCGTCGGCGAGCGCGTGGTGGATCTTGCCGACCACGGCGATCCGGTTGTTCGCCAGCCCTTCGATGAAGTACATCTCCCAGAGGGGGCGGCTGCGGTCCAACGCAGTGCTGGCGATGCGCCCGATGGCGTCGTCCAGCTCGCGCCGGCCGCCGGGCGCGGGCAACCGCATCGGGCGAATGTGGTAGTCGAGGTCGACCTCGCAGTGCTCCCGCCACATCGGGTGGTGAAGCTGGAAGGGAATCTCGACCAACTGGTAGCAGAATGGCTCGAGCTTGCCCAGCCGGCCGCGGATGACTTCGCGAAACGCCTCGACGCCGAAGTCAAGCCGATCTGAATCGAGTTCGATCACAGCGGCTTTGATGGTGTGCATGTGCACGTTCGGCGTTTCGCTGTAAAGCAGAACCGCGTCCCACCCGCTCAGCCGTTTCACCGCTGCCCCTTACCCATAAAGGGACCATACTCAGCAGCGGCAGTTCAGATAACCTCTTTGGCCGCGTTTGTCTTGGTGCGATAAACCTGGTTGAGGAACAGCGAAGTCGCGTGCGCCGCCGCTCCCGCCCGCTCCCCGTCGATGAGGTCGTACCCGTGGCCCGCCCCGGGCAACTCCAGGTAGCCGACCATCGAATGCGAGACCGCCCGCATCCGTTCGACGAAGCTGCGCGCCTGTTCGACGGGGATGACGCTGTCCTTGCTGCCGTGAATCACCAAGAACGGCGGGGCATTTCGGTGCACCCTCGCCATCGGCGACGCGTCGCGGAACACCTCGGGGTGACGGTCGATCCTGCGTTTGACCACGACCCGCTCCAGGAAGTCGACGAACCGGTCCCGCTCGGGAGTCGAGCGGTCCTCCCAGTCATAGCGACCGTAGATGCCGACCACGGCGTCCACCGAGGTGTTGGCGCCTTCGGGCAGCTTTGCGTGGTAACCCGGGTCATCGGGGGTGAGGCCGGCCAGTGCGGACAGGTGCCCGCCGGCCGAACAACCCGCCACCGCGACGAAATCGCGGTCGCCGCCGAACTTGTCGACGTTGGCGCGCGCCCACGCGATGGCCGTCTTGACGTCGATGATGTGCCGCGGCCACCGGTGATGCGGGGCGACGCGGTAGTCGATCGCCAGGCAGACCCAACCCTGCTCGGCCAGCCGGGACATCAGCGCGGAGCCCTGTCCCATGCACCTGCCGTGCACCCAGGCGCCGCCCGGGACGAAGATCAGCACCGGCGCGGGCTGGGCGGGCAGGTCCTTGCGGCGCCAGACGTCGAGCACTTGCGCGGGGTGGTCCCCGTAGTGGACCGCGCGACGGTGGAGGTAGCGGCGCTGACGCATCGCGTCCCAAATCGGCGGGGTTCGTAGCGCCGCGGGCCATTCCAGCTCGAGGTCGGCGGCCGACACGATCCCCCGGAGGGCCGCCAGGGACACGTCCCGAGTGCTCTCCCGATCCCGGCGGCGAATCTCCTCGCTGTCCGACGGCTGCCGAGGCTTGGTCATGCCGGAGAAGAAGTCCGGGGCGTGCCGTGCGCCCCAGATGCCCATCGCGGCGAGGCCACCGAGCGGTTCGAGGTGCTTGCCGACCACCGGCAGCGAAGCACCCGCGGCGCTCAAGGCCAGCGCGTAGTCGCCCGGACGCGCCCGCAGCAACTTTTTCGCGCACGATGTCATACTCGGCCTCCTTGCCGTCGTGTTAGGGCAGCGTACCCCCGGCCCCGGGTCCGAAACTGACGTTTGCGTCGACGCGACATCCGAGATCTGAAAGACACCTGGCGTGCGATTGCCCTGCGCAAATACGGGCTGCTATCGGCCGCCGTGGCGTTTGCTATCGGGGTGGTCCGAGGCCTGTTGCGACACGCTCACATCGCCGCCAGGCAGGCGATGACCCGCCCGCCGATCAGGCGGACACCGGTCAGCGTCAGACCGACCTGCGCGGCGAGCGCGGCGGCGCTGTCCGCGCCGACCGACGCCCACCGAAACCAGGGCCCGATCTCGCGTGCGGACTCCAGCCGGACCCAGCGCGAACGGATGCCGATGTTCTCGGCGTCGAACTCGGCCACGCAGTGCCCACCGCGGGCCAGCAGCTCGGCGGCCCGGCCCAGGATGCGGCGCGGGTCGCCGCCGAGGCCGACGTTGCCGTCGACCAGCAATACCGTCTGCCACAGACCCATCGCGGGCAGCGGGTCGAACACGTCGCCCAGCAGGACGGGCGCGCCGCCGCGGCCCGCCAACCGGATCGCGGCCACCGAGCGATCGATGCCCAGGGCCGGTATCCCCCGCTGAATCAGCCGGGCCACCAACCGGCCGGGCCCGCATCCCAATTCGATGGTCGGCCCGGTGCACATCTGCGTGACGGCTTCGTCGAAGACTTCGTCGAAGGCGTCACCAGAACCATCACCGGGACACACGTCATCGGGACATCGCACGCCCAGCCAGCGGTGGGCCGGCAGCGGTCGCAGCTCGCCGTCGTCATGGCGAATCCAACATCGCTCGCCGCCGAGCGCCCGATCGTAGAGATGCCCCAGCATTCACGTCCCTCGCGTCCTGCCCGGCCGGGCGGTCCACGCTCGGTCCCGGTGAGGGACGTTGCGACGACGAAACGCTGGCGCGTACCGCCCTCGCCAGCATTCCACCGATACCCCGATATTTCTTCGGCTAATCCACCGCCCTGGGGAACGCACCCGGGCGCGGAATGGTTCATCCGCGATCGCTTCGCTGAAGGCCGGCCCCCCGCGGCTGACCTGCACACAGGCCTTGCCGAGCACGGTGTCGACGAACCGCGAAGCATTTCCTGGCACGTTGCCTCCCGAAATCTGGATCACCGCATCCCACTGATACCAGGCCACTCGAGCGTTCCGCGTCGGTGATACTGATGCGGTGCCGAACACCGACGTTCACCCTGACCTGCAGCGGATCGCCCGTTTCACCCCGCGCCGACTCGTCGGCCCCCGGACCCTGCGGCTCATGCGGGCGGCGACGGCCTTGCGCGGGCGACTTGGTAAGCCCGCCCGCGACGTCGAGGTGATCACGCTCGGTTCTGGGGCCGGCGTCCGGCTGTTCCGGCCGGTCGGCGTGGTCGAGCCGACCCCGGCGCTGCTGTGGATCCACGGCGGCGGTTACGTGATCGGCACCGCCGAGCAGGACGACCGGCTCTGCAGAGCGTTCAGCCGGCGACTCGGCGCCACCGTCGCGTCGGTGGAATACCGCCTGGCGCCCGAACATCCGTATCCCGCCCCGTTGGAAGACTGCTATTCGGCGTTGACGTGGCTGGCCGGCTTGCCTTCCGTGGACCGCTACCGGGTGGCCATCGGCGGCGCGAGCGCCGGTGGCGGCCTGGCCGCAGCCCTGGCCCTGCTGGCCCGCGACCGCGCCGAGGTGAGCCCGGCATTTCAGCTGCTGAGCTATCCCATGCTCGACGACCGCAGCTCGGCCACCGCCCGCAAGTCCCACTATCGGCTCTGGGACAACCGCAGCAACGAGTTCGGTTGGGCGGCGTACCTCGGCGACGCCGACCCTCAGGTGGCCGTGCCGGGGCGCCGCGATGACCTGGGCGGGCTGCCGCCGGCCTGGATCGGGGTGGGCACGCACGACTTGTTCCACGACGAGGACCTGGCCTACGCCGAGCGCCTGACGGCCGCCGGGGTGCCGTGCCACGTCGAGACCGTTCCGGGCGCCTTCCACGGCTTCGACCTGGCCGTGCCCAAAGCGCAAGTGTCGCAGCGGTTTTTCGACAGCCAGTGCGGCATTCTGCGTTCCGCGCTCGCCGCCGCGCCGTGATCGCCGGTCACATCGCGAAGTAAACGAGTTCGCCGCCGATGATGGTGGCCGCCACCATGCCGGCGTCCAGCTCGGCCAACGCCGTCGCCGGCGGCTCGCTCAGCACACAGAGGTCGGCCGGCTGTCCGACCGCGACGGTTCGCGCCCGTCCCGGTCGCTCCGGCTCCCCCAGGAACATCGTCAAAGCCTCTCGGGCAGAGACACATTCGTTGGCGTTGAGGACGGTGCCGCTGAGGGTGGTGCGGTAGACCGCGGCGCGCATCGCCGTCCAGGGGTCGCCGTGACCGAAGGGCATGTCGGTGGACAGCGCCACCGGCACCGTCGCCTCCACGAGAGAGGCGACCCGCCACAGCTGAGGATGCTCGGCGGCGGGGACGTCGGCGAGGTAGTGATCGCCGCGCTCGGCGACGAAGTTGGGCTGCGTCACCACCGTGACCCCCAGGTCGGCGAGGTCGGCCAGGTTGTCGTCGGGCACGACGGCCGCGTGCTCGATGCGATCCCTCGGATGGCTGCCGGCCGCCCGCAGGGCCGCGATGGTGACCACTAGTTGGGCCGCGGTCACGCAGTGCACGGCGACCGGCCGGCCCGCGTCGTGCTGACCGGCGATCCAGTCCGTCAGCCCGTCCAGGTCGAGGCGGTCGTCGTGCAGGATCTTCTTGCCCGGACACAGGAAACTCGGCCGTGGCCGGAACTCCCCGCGCCGGTGGGCCACCATCAGCGACACCATGTCCTCGGCGTCGAGGTCCGGGGTGGCGTCGGTGACGCCGGTGACGCCGGTCGCGGTGATTCGCCGGCTCAGTTCCGCGAGGTCGCTTTCGCGCCGCGTCAGCAGGTCCGACCAGCCGTGGTCCGCGCTGCGCAGGCGCCCGTCGGGATGTTCGGCCAGCCCGACCCGGCCCAGCGCCTCGGAGTTGAGGATCCATAGCGCCCCACTGCGGTGCTGGATGCGCACCGGGACGCTGCGAACCATCGCGTCGAGGGCGGTCCGGTTCAGGTCGCCGGCCACCGACTCGTGGTAACCGACGGCGCGAATCCACCCGTCGGGGCCCGGCGTCGCATTCGACAGCAGCTGTGTCAGTTCGGCTTTGGTGCTGACCCCGGGCGGCCCGACGAAGAACGAATCCAGCGCGGAGGCCGCCGATCGCAGGTGCACGTGGTGGTCGTGGAGGCCGGGCAGCACGACCCCGCCACCGGCGTAGAGCACGCCCTCGCCGCGCTCGGCGACCAGGCCATCGCCGATTTCGTCGATCTGCTCGCCGACCCGGACGTCGGTGGTCGTCCCGTCCAGCAGCGTGGCGCGCCGAATCAGCATGGCGGGCAGCCTCGTTCGGCCACCATTGTGCGCACCGCCGCGTTGTCGGCGCCCAGCCGCGCCGCCGGGCGGCCCGGCGGCGGAACCGGCGGGGGCGGGGCGAGCAGGTCCGAGAGCGACGCTTGGGTCGGCAGCGCCGCGTAACCGGCGGCGACGGCGGCCATGGAGACCTCGATGAGCTCGCCGCCACCGCGGCCCAGTGATTCGGCGACCGCCCGCATGGCCTCCAGCCCCGTCAGCGGATCGGCGATGGCGTCACCGCAGAACACCGGTCCGTCGGCGGCGACGCCGACGAGGCCGCCACCCACCGCCGCGTCATCGCCGAACGCCGGCCTGGCGTCGTCATATCCGTTGATGCGCAACCAGATTCGGCCTCGACCCGGCTGAACATCGTCCGGCCCGAGCCGGCGCCGCGCCAGCGCCGCGGGGCGCGAGCCCTCGATGACCACGTCGGCGGCGGTGAGCAACTCGCGCAACTCGTCGGCCTGCCCGTCGAAATCGACACAGTACGAAAGCTTTTGACCGTTCACCCAGTCGAAGAACGCCCGGTTGCCGCCGCGGGTACCGTCCGGGCGGTCCGGGCGCTCGACCTTCACGACGGTCGCCCCGGCACTGGCCAGCAGCTGTCCGCACAGCGGGCCCGCCCACATCGAGGACAGGTCGGCGACCAGCAGCCCCGTGATGTCGCGCGCCGGTCCGCGGCCGCCCCGTGGCCGTGTTCGCGGCGGGGCGGCCGCGGCTTCGCCCAGACCCGCCGCGGGGATGTCGAGCAGCGTTGCGCGCTCCACGATCGCGCAAAGGGGTTGCGTTGCCGCCCAGCGCCGCAACGTCGGCCAGGGGTCGCAGGCAGCCTCATCGGTCTGCACCAGCGCGGGAACGGCGGCGACGTCGTCCGGGCGCGACAGCGTGATCGCACACCAGCCGTCGGCGGCGCCCAACAACCGGGTGGCGCCACCGGCGGACACCCGGCCGCCGCGGGTCAGGCCCAGCAAGGCGGCCCGCCCGGCCAGCAGGCCCGCGACATCGACGGTGATGCCCCAGCGCTCGGCCACGGCCGCGGCCACCCGCCGGGCGTGGGTCAGCACGTTCGCGCGGGAGAAGTCGGGCGGCCCATCCGGCAGGCCGGTCAGATAGGCCAGCCCGCTGCTCCCCCACATCGACGTAGCCGAGCTCACGTTCCCCATTGTGCTCGTGGTGCGCGCCTAGAACTGCAGCGCGCTGAATCGCCAGTCCAGCACAGCGCGGTCGGGTTCACCCGCGACGTCGCTGATGGCGTAAACCAGTGACCGCAGCCCCAGGACGCCCCCGTGGTCGGTCGGCTCGGCGGACTCGACGTGCAACTCGCTGTAGAGGGTGTCGCCCTCGTGGACGGGCCCGGTGTGATCGCAGGACTGCCAGCCCAGCACCGTCGCGAGGTTGGGCAGTAGCCTGCTCGCCTGCGCGAGCGCCAGCCCGATGGTATGGCCGCCGTAGACCAGTCGGCGCCCACTAACCCGCGAATCATGGTGGGTGGCAGCGATGTTCAAAGTGAGCCGGGCCAGCTCGGGCGCGCTGCTCACCACGTCAGCCGCGCTGCACAGCACCGCGCCGGCCAGGCTTGAGTGAAAGTGCGGACCGGGCACCTTGGTTCGGAACACCTCGCCGTCCCAGTGTGCGACGGGGTCGGTGGCCGGGCCGGGCGCGCCGGCGCCGATTCCGGACAGGTCGTCGCCGGGCGCAGCAGGGGGATTCGAGTCCGGGCCGGCCGGCAGCATCGCGCACCGGTAGAAGTCGAGGACCAGTCGATCGGCCTGGTCGATCGTGATCATCCGAAGCGCCGCCAGCCCCGTCGGCGCCCGGCCAGGCTTCGGCGAATTGGCCCGTAGCCCAACCACTTCGGTGCGGGTGTAGATGGTGTCGCCGATGACGGGGAACCGGTGAAACGTAAGGCCGCGGTAGAACAGGTTGGCCTTGACGCGCTGGGTGGCCAGTGTCGACTGGCCGATCGCGACGTCACACACCAGCGCCGGGTGCGCCAGCGGTCCCGGCACGCCGGTCACGGCGGTGCACAGCACGGCATCGCACGCCAAGCGCAGCCGGTCACCCACGATCGCCTGGTGGGCCGCGGCCAGCCCCGAGGACAGCGTGACCGCGGGCGCCCAGTCGAAGACCTGGCCGACCGAGAGGTCGTCGAAGTACGGCCCGCCGGGGCGGGTCCGGGCATACCCGTCACTAGTCACAACGCCACATGCTGGCAGGGTGTGGAATCGAGGGTCAACCTCGTGGCGATCGCGAGCGCGGCGAAGCCGGGCGAAGCGGGTCGCCACCGAACAACCTCGTGGCGATCGCGAGCGCGGCGAAGCCGGGCGAAGCGGGTCGTCACCATCAACGCTGGAGGGCGACAGCAGGTGAATGACGAAGAGGACATGCTGGTGGCCACGGTGCGGGCGTTCATCGACCGCGACGTCAAGCCGACCGTCCGCGAGGTCGAGCACGCCAACACCTATCCCGAGGCGTGGATCGAGCAGATGAAGCGGATCGGCATTTACGGCCTGGCTATTCCGGAGGAATACGGCGGATCGCCGGTGTCCATGCCCTGTTACGTAAGGGTCACCGAAGAGCTGGCCCGCGGCTGGATGAGCCTGGCCGGGGCGATGGGCGGGCACACCGTGGTGGCCAAGCTGCTGGTCCTGTTCGGGACCGAGGAACAAAAGCGGGCCTACCTGCCGGCGATGGCGTCCGGCGAGCTGCGGGCCACGATGGCGTTGACGGAACCGGGCGGCGGGTCGGACTTGCAGAACATGACGACGACCGCCCTGCCTTTCGACGGCGCGGACGGCGCCCCTGGCGGCCTGCGGATCAACGGCTCCAAGACCTGGATCAGCAATGCGCGGCGGTCCGGACTGATCGCGCTGCTGTGCAAGACCGATCCGAATGCCACGCCCCGCCACCGCGGCATCTCGATCGTGCTCGTCCAGCACGGGCCCGGCCTCACTGTGTCGCGGGACCTGCCCAAGCTGGGCTACAAGGGCGTCGAGTCGTGCGAGCTCTCCTTCGACAACTTCGTGGCACCCGAGTCGGCGGTGCTGGGCGGCCAGATGGGCGAAGGCTTTTCGCAGATGATGAAGGGACTCGAGACGGGCCGCATCCAGGTGGCCGCCCGGGCGCTGGGTGTCGGCACCGCGGCGCTCGAGGACGCGCTGGCCTATGCGCAGCAACGGGAGAGCTTCGGCCGGCCCATCTGGAAGCATCAGTCGGTGGGCAATTACCTGGCCGACATGGCGACGAAACTGACGGCCGCCCGTCAGCTCACCCGCTACGCCGCCGAGCGCTACGACAGCGGCGAGCGCTGCGACATGGAAGCCGGGATGGCCAAGCTGTTCGCCTCCGAAGTGGCAATGGAGATCGCCCTGAACGCCGTCCGGATTCACGGTGGCTACGGTTACTCGTGCGAATACGACGTGGAACGCTACTTCCGCGACGCGCCCCTGATGATCGTCGGCGAGGGCACCAACGAGATTCAGCGCAACGTGATCGCCGGGCAGTTGGTGGCGCGGGGCGGCATCTGAGCCCCGCGCCCGAATGTGCGGGCTTGACGTCGGGGCGTGCTGTATTCTTGCCTGACTTCTCAGCAAAGCTGCACGGAATTAAAAGTTACTGCAACGAAAGAAAGTCGGCTGCCATGAGTTATCCCCCAGGGCCCTACGGCGAAGGCTCCCCGGAATGGCAGGGCCAGCAGCCGGAATGGCAGGGACAGCCGCCGCCTTGGCAGGGCCAGCAGCCGGGTTGGCCGGCCCAGCAACCGGGTTGGCAGCCACCGCAGCCGGGCTGGCAGGGCCAGCCTGAGCCGGAGAACTACCTCGTCTGGGCCATCCTGTGCACCGTGCTGTGCTGCCTGCCGATCGGAATCGTGTCGATCGTGTACTCCACCAAGGTGTCCGGGCTATGGGCCCAGGGCCGGTACGCCGAGGCGCAGGAGGCGGCCAACAACGCCAAGAAGTGGGCCATCATCGGCGCCGTGGTCGGTGCGGTGTTCGCCGTGATCATGGTGATCCTGTACGTCGCCATCGGCGTGATCGCCGTCTCGAACCTGCCGTCGACCACGACCACCACGTATTCGGGCTTCTGACAACGCTTTAGGCGTCAATAGCGTCGACCAAACCCCAGGCCAGCGCGGTGCCGGCGTCGATGGTGCGGCCGGACAGCACGAGATAGGCGGTGCGCCACCGGCCGATCCGGCGGGTGACGCTGAGCGTCCCGCCGGCGCCGGGGATCAGCCCCAGCTGAAGTTCGGGTAGCCCGAACACCGAATCCTCGTGCGCGGTCACCCATCCACAGAACGCCGCCATCTCCAGCCCGCTGCCCAGCACGCGGCCGTGCACCTCCGCCCTGCAGGCGCGGCCGAGCCGGGCGGTCAGCGCATCGAGTGCCAGGGCAGGGCTGTGCCGGGTGCGGGCCAGGTGCGCGCTCGCCGGGTCGGCGAAGGTACCGAATTCGGCGAGGTCACCACCGCTGCAGAACGACGGTCCGTTGCCGCTCAACACGATCCCGGTCACCGACGGATCGAGTTGCGCGACGGTCAGCGCCTCCAGCAGCGCGGCCCGGGCGTCGGTGGAAAAGGCGTTGTGGCGTTGCGGGCGGTTGAACGCGATGCGCAGCGTGTCGCCGTCGCGGCGGGTCCGCACCGGCTCGGCGATGTCGGGCAGCTCGGCCGGACCGCGTGCGTGCAGCCAGCGCGCGAACTCGGGACCCGCCTGCAGGGTCGAATAGGCAAGCGACTCGGTAACCACCGCCGACAGCGCGGGCCCACCCGGGTCGACCCCGCGCAACACGTCGTCACAGACATTGCTGGCCTGCGGCCAGTGCTGGCAGCGCGCGGTCAGCTCGCCCAGCGCGGCAGGCACCGAGTCGACGGTGACTACCCGGCGATCGTCGCAGCGGTCTTCGGTCAGCGTGAAAGTCGCAGCCTGAAGCCATGATTCGCGGCGGGCGAGGTCGGCGACCGCGCCATGCGCCAGGATCACCCCCGGCGGGGCCGCGGTGCCGGGTTCGGGGCCGGCATCCGGGGGGCTCGACAGGTCCAGCACCCGGAGCATGGGTCACACCGAGTATTTCTCGATCAGCCCGTTCTTGTAGAGCTTGCCGGTGTCGGTGCGCGGCAGCTGCGCCTCGAACGCGATCGAGCGCGGACACTTGTAGTGCGCCAGGCGATCTCGCAACCATGCCAGCAGTTCGTCGGCGAATTCCTCCGTGGCGTCCGCCGGGTCGACGGTCTGCACGGCCGCCAACACCCGTTGCCCCATCTCGTCGTCGGGAACGCCGAACACCGCCGCGTCCAACACCTTCGGGTGGGTGACTAAAAGATTCTCGGTTTCCTGCGGGTAGATGTTCACCCCGCCCGAGATGATCATGTGGTGGCGCCGATCGGTGAGGTAGAGATAGCCCTCGTCGTCGACGTAACCGATGTCGCCGACCGTCGTCCACCCGCGCTTGTCCCGGGACGCAGCGGTTTTCGCGTCGTCGTTGAGATATTCGAAGCTGTAGCCGCCCGCGAAGTAGATCTCGCCCGGATGGCCCGGCGGCAGCTCGTTGCCGTTCTCGTCCAGAATGTGGATCTCGCACGCCATCGGCTTGCCGACCGAGCCCGGATGCGCCAGCCATTCCTCGGCGCTGATCAGCGTCGACCCGATCGCCTCGGAGGAGGCGTAGTACTCGTCGATGATCGGCCCCCACCAGTCCATCATCTGCTTCTTGATCTCCACCGGGCACGGCGCCGCCGCGTGCATCACCCGCTGCAGGCTGGACAGGTCGTACGAATTACGCACCGCCTCGGGCAGTTTCAGCATCCGGGTGAACATCGCCGGGACGAACTGCCCGTGCGTGACACGGTGCCGCTGAATGGCGTCGAGGCAGCCGTCGGGATCGAATTTCTCCAGCACCACGGTGGTGACCCCGCCCGCCTGCGCGCTCATCGACCACACCGACGGCGCGGTGTGATAGAGCGGCGCCGGGCTCAGATAGATCGAATCCGGGTTCATCCAGAAGCTGACCAGGGCCGACATCATGCCGGGCGCCTCGGACGGCGGCACGTGTGGCAGTTCGCGTTTGATGCCCTTGGGCCGGCCGGTGGTGCCCGACGAATACTGCAGCAGGTCGCCTTCGCGTTCGTCGTCGATCGGGGTGTCCGGCTCGCCCGCAACGCATTCGGGGTAACGCTGCCAGCCCTCGAGATCGTCATCCGCGATCAGCAGCAACCCGGGCAGGCCGGCCGGCAAATGCTCGGCCAGGTTCTCGCACGTCTTGCGCAGCGCCGCCGAGCCGATGATCGCCTTGGCGGCGCTGTTGTCGACGATGTAGGCGGCCTCGGCGGCGGTCAGGTGGGTATTGATCGGGACGTAGTAGAGACCGCTGCGCCGCGCCGCCCACATGACCGCGTGCATGTGTTCGTTGTTCTCCATCAGGATCGCGACGGCGTCGCCCTCGACGAGGCCGGCTCGCCGGAAAAAGTGCGCCAGCCGGTTGGCCCGCGCCTCCAGCTCGTCGAAGGTGATGACCGTCCCGGACGGGTGAAGAATGACGGCGGGCTTGCCGGCGCCGAGGTGCTCGCGAATCTGCATGGGCAGACTGTACCGCCGAAAAACTTGACGGGTGTCAAGTGGTCATGGCCGACGGTCCGATCGACCCGATCGGCGCCTAGTCGGCGTCGGCCAGGCGCTGCTTGAGCGCCTCGAACTCGTCCTTGACGCCGGTGGGCAGCTTGTCGCCGACAAACTCGAACCACTCTTCGATCAGCGGAAGCTCCTGGCGCCACTCGTCGGTGTTGACCGCGAGCGCCTTGGCGACGTCTTCGGGCTCGACGTCGAGGCCGTCCAGGTCCAGGTCCGCGGCGGTCGGCACGATGCCGATCGCGGTGTCCTGGCCGCCGGCCTGGTGTTCGATGCGGTCGACGATCCACTTCAGCACGCGGCTGTTCTCGCCGAAGCCCGGCCACAGGAACTCGCCCTGGTCGCCGCGGCGGAACCAGTTGACGAAGAACACCTTCGGCATCTTGGACTCGTCGGAGTTCTTGCCGAGGTCGAGCCAGTGCTGGAAGTAGTCACCGACGTGGTAGCCGAGGAACGGCAGCATGGCCATCGGGTCGCGGCGCACCGTGCCGACCTTGCCTTCGGCGGCGGCGGTCTGCTCGCTGCCCATGGTGGCGCCCATGAACACGCCGTGCTGCCAGTCGCGGGCCTGCGTCACCAGTGGCACCGTGGTCTTGCGACGAGCGCCGAACAGAATGCCCGAGATCGGCACGCCCTGCGGGTCGTCCCACTCCGGCGCGAGGATGGGGCATTGCGACATCGGCGTGCAGTAGCGCGAGTTCGGGTGGGCGGCTTTGGTTTCCGTCTCGCGGATGTACCAGTCGTTGCCCTTCCAGTCGATCAGGTGATCCGGCTCGCCCTCCAGGCCTTCCCACCACACCTCATCGTCGTCGGTGAGCGCGACGTTGGTGAAGACGGTGTTGCCCGCGGCGATGGTGCGCATGGCGTTGGGGTTGGACTTCCAGTTGGTGCCCGGCGCCACCCCGAAGAAACCGAACTCGGGGTTGACCGCGTACAGCCGGCCGTCCTTGCCGAACCGCATCCAGGCGATGTCGTCGCCCAGGGTCTCGGCGCGCCAGCCCGGGATGGTGGGCTGCAGCATCGCGAGGTTGGTCTTGCCGCACGCCGACGGGAAGGCCGCGGCGAAGTAGTACGCCTTGTTCTCCGGGGAGATCAGCTTGAGGATCAGCATGTGCTCGGCCAGCCAGCCCTCGTCGTGGGCCATCGCCGACGCGATGCGCAGCGAGTAGCACTTCTTACCCAGCAGCGCGTTGCCGCCGTAGCCGGAGCCGTAGCTCCAGATCTCGCGGGTCTCCGGGAAGTGGGTGATGTACTTGGTGTCATTGCAGGGCCACGGCACGTCCTGCTGGCCGGGCTCCAGCGGCGCACCCACCGAGTGCAGCGCCTTGACGAAGAACCCGTCGTCGCCGATCTTTTCCAGGGCCGCCTTGCCCATCCGGGTCATCGTGCGCATGGACACGACGACGTACTCGGAGTCGGTGATCTCCACGCCCAGCTTGGGGTCCTCCGCGCCGAGCGGGCCCATGCAGAACGGCACCACGTACATGGTGCGGCCGCGCATGCAGCCGCGGTACAGGTCGGTCATCAGGGCCCGCATCTCGGCCGGTTCCATCCAGTTGTTGGTGGGGCCGGCGTCGATCTCGCGCTCGGAGCAGATGAAGGTCCGCGACTCCACCCGTGCCACGTCGGACGGGTCGGACAACGCCAGGTAGGAATTCGGGTGCTTCTTCTCGTTCAGCTTCGTGAAGGTGCCCGCCTCGACCAGCTGACCGGCGAGCCGATCGAACTCTTCGGCGGACCCGTCGGTGAACACCACGCGCTCGGGCTGCGTCAGCTCGGCGACCTCCCGTACCCACGACAGCAGCCCCTGATGCTTCGTGGGTGCGGTGTCCAATCCGGGAATGGTCGCTGAGGTCATCGAAGTCTCCTGAATTCTTCTGCGTACTCGGGCTGCTTTTGGTGCCTATCGCATATGCGGTCGCCCACACAACGGTTGACATGGTGGCGTTAACTACAGGTTATCGTGAGCACCTTGTCGGGGAAGTCTCGGGCAGGTATAAGCCTTCTCACAACAACGATTCAGAAGATCCGTCAGAATCTCCATCGCCGCTCCTAGAAGCCGGTTTTTCGGTTGCCTCGATTTCTTCGCCCGATTTGCCCTCGGACGCTTCATCGGCGGCTGGAGATATACCCGCTTCACCCAGTTCCGCACGTATGACGTCCAGGGCCGCCAACACCGTCGGCAGCTCCCGCTCCCGGGCGGCGGCGGCCCGCGACGCGGCCATGGCATGCGCGCGCAGCTCGCGGTCGATGGCGCTGACCTGGTCGCTCACCTCGGCGTTCTCCACCTCGTCCTGGGCCAGGACCGCCTTGCTGAGTACCGACTCGGCCACCAGGACGCGGGTCGCCACCAGCTCCTCCGCCACCGATCGCAGCGAGGAGGTCACCTCGCCCGCCCAGCGGTCCAGCAGCGCCCGGTCGCGCAGCAGGCTACGGATATTGACCACCAGGAGGGTGACCGCCAGCCCGATCGCCACGCACGTCACCGCCGCGACGACGGACAGCGCGGGACTGAGCCGAGCGGCCGGCCCGCTCAGCAACCGGCTCAGGGTCAGCGCCACGCCCAGGCCGAACCCGGCGCCCAGCAGCATCATCAGCCAGGTCTCGTGCCGCCGCGATTTCAGCGGGGGCGGAGGGATATCGACCGTCGGCAGCTCCTCGACTGCCGGCAGGGTCGTCGCGACCCCCACCACGTGCGCGACATCAGCGAGGTGGCTGGCGGTGCCCTCGTTCACTTCGGCGACCACCTCGTCCAGCCGGCCACGCGTGTGCGCCTCGAAGCCGGGCATGTGGCGCCGGGACAATCCCGCGGCGTCTTCCTGCAGCTCGCTGCGCACCGACGAGCAACGATTGCGCGCGAAGTGGGACAGCTGCACCCGCGCCTGCTGAATCTGACCGCGCAACGTGATGGTGCGCTCGGTCTTCGCCTCGCGCCGCTGCCGCAGCGCCGTGCTGCGCTCGTCGCGCAACGCGTCGACCCGTGCCCGCCGCCCGGCGCCGTCGGCGTCGCGGTCGAACCGCTGCACGACGGTCTTGAGCCGGAACTCCCACGCCCGCAGCCGGTTTCGGCGCGCGAGCTCGGAGTCGGCCAATCGCGTCGACAGTGTCTGCACCAAATCGTCGACGTCCTGCTCGCCGAGGTCGGGCAAGGCGGCCGCTCCCACCCAGGGCACGCCGCGGTAACGCGGCGCGTGCGCGGCCAACGTTTCGCGGTTGGCGGCCAGCACGTCGCGCCAGGCGCGATGCACGTCGACCTTGGACACCACTCCGACCACCACATCGGTGTGCGCGGCGGCGGCGTCCAGCAGCGCACAGTCGGACTGCGTGAGGTGGGCCGCGGCCGAGACGACGAACACCACAGCCGTCGGCGCCTCGCCCGGGCCCAGGTCCACCGACTCGACGAACTTGTGCTCCGGCAGCCGCTCGCGCAGCGCCGCGGCCACCGCGGTCACCCCGGCCATCCACGGCCCGGTCACCAGCACCACGTCACGGCGGTGGATGGCGGGCGCATTCAGCTCCGGACCGATGCTCGCCACCAGCGCGTCGACTCGAGCGACCGGATCGTCGTGCTTGTCGGCGCTCATCGCCACTCCGCCTGCGGCTCCCCGGGCAGCGACCCGCACGCCTGCGACCACAGCCGCATCGATCCCCTGGCGATGTCGGCCCCGCAAGCGCGGTGCAGCTCGCTCGCCGACGCCCGGCTGTAGCGCTGCCACCGCACCGCGCGGGGCAGGTGCGCGGACGGGTCGCGGTCCCAGTCAGCCGGTTCCCCGTGGTCCGGGCCCAGCCCGGCCGACTCCGCCAGGTCGACGGCGGCCGCCATCCGGGCCACCACCGTGTCGTCGTGCGACAGGAATCCGCTGATCGTCTCCGCGGATTCGTCCAAGCCGACCGCCAGCGCCTCCAATTCCGCGACGGCGTCCAGCACCCGCTGGTAGCGCACTTCGGCGCCGGCGATCGCAATCTGGGACAGCACGGCGTCGACACCGCTCGTCCGGCGCAGCAGGGCCCGCACCTGCGCGGCCGTCCTGCCCTGCCGGACCGCGGCAACGCCGAGCGCGATGCCGAACAGGTCCAGGGTGTTGAGCAGGCGCAGCCGCACGTCGGCCGGCACCGGATTGTCCGCCGACATGAACCCGGCGAACGAGCCGTCGAGGGAGGTGGCCACCCCGGGGTGCGCGGCCAGCGTCCGCAGCGCCGCCCACAGCGGGGCGTCCAGGTCGTCGACCGCGGCGACGGCGAGCAGGCCGGCCATCGGCACCGTGGGCACGCCCGCGAGTTCGGCAAGCTCCGCGCACCGCGTTCGCGCTGCCGCGATCGGCCCTTCCCCGCGGGCGAGGGACCCGGCCAGGTCGGCTTTGTTCAGCACCGCCAACACCGGGCGCCCGGCGGCGCCGATCGCGTCGATGTCTTCCGGTTTGACGACCTCGGTGGTCACGTACACGACGACGTCGACTTCGCGACCGCCGGCGGTCGTCACCGAGATCCCCGCGGCGGCTCCGGCGCGGTCCAGCGCCCGCGCCACCGTGACGCACCCGACGCCACGGCGTCCCCGGACCAGCACGCGCAGGGGCGCGGCCGTTCGCTCGGCAATGGCCGTCACGCGAGGGTCGGCGTGGCCGGCGGCGAATCGCGCCAGCTCGTCGACGAAATCTTGGTGTCCTTGTCCGCTCATCGTCCCCTCATGTCCTGCGTTCGGTTCGATGGATCCGACCCGGGGGCCGGTCGGGTCCCACCGAATGGTGGCACTTGCGTCACTTTGATGCGAGCCACCGTTTGACTGTTACCAGCCGAAGGCAACTGTTGGGTATCAATCTGGACCAGGGGCGGCTACATCACTCGGTTATGGGCCACCATGGACAAATGCATGCGCAACCCCGGGCGGGAGCTTTCCCCGACGCGCCTGAGGAGGAGTCGGACGACCGTCGCGGCCAGCGCTACCTTCCGGCATCGAGCTTTCGCTCCCGACGATCCGCCCTTTCCGACGCCCAGCGGCAAACCTGGGAGCGGCTGTGGCCGGAGCTGGGCCTATCCCTGGACGCCCCGGGCGAGGGCGGCGGGGATCCGCGGCTGGACACCCGCGCATGGTTTGGCCGCCAGGCGCCGCTGGTGCTCGAAATCGGTTGCGGCAGCGGCATATCCACGCTGGCGATGGCCAAGGATGAGCCGGATGTCGATGTGATCGCGGTGGAAATTTACAAACGCGGGCTCGCGCAACTGCTGTGCGCGATCGACCGCGACGGGGTCGGCAACATCCGCTTGATCCGCGGCAACGGGGTCGAGGTGCTGCAGCGGCTGATCCCGTCCGGCTCGCTGACCGGGGTGCGCGTGTTCTTTCCCGATCCCTGGCCCAAGGCCCGTCACCACAAGCGCCGGTTTCTGCAACCGGGCACGGTTGGCCTCATCGCCGACCGGTTACTCCCTGGTGGTGTCCTGCACGCCGCGACGGACCATCCCGGGTACGCCGAACATATCGGCGCGGTCGGCGACGCCGAGCCGCGGCTGCGTCGCGCCGATGCCGGTAGCCGGCTGCCGATCTCGGTGGCGCGGCCCACCACGAAATACGAGACGAAGGCCCACGAGGCGGGCAGCGCCGTGACCGAATTCATCTGGCTACGACATGAGTAGGCGATGACCATGAGCCTGGCGGAAGAACAGACCGCGGCAGCTGAACCTTTGCCGGCGTTGCCCGATGATGCGCTCGGAAGCTTCTCACCGCCGGGCGGACGCGTTTTGCTGGTCTGGGACGCGCCCAACCTCGACATGGGACTCGGGTCGATCCTGGGGCGACGCCCCACCGCCCTGGAGCGTCCGCGGTTCGACGCCCTCGGGCGTTGGTTGCTGGGCCGCACGGCAGAGATCAGTGCCGGCCGCCCGGGCGTCGTGGTCGAACCCGAGGCCACCGTCTTCACCAACATCGCGCCCGCCAGCGCCGAGGTCGTGCGGCCCTGGGTGGACGCCCTGCGCAACGTGGGATTCGCGGTGTTCGCCAAACCGAAGATCGACGAGGACAGCGACGTCGACCGCGACATGCTCGCCCACATCGAACTGCGACGCAGCGAAGGGCTGGCGGCGCTGGTGGTGGCTTCCGCCGACGGCCAGGCCTTTCGTCAACCGCTGGAGGAGATAGCACGCTCCGGGGTCACGGTTCAAGTCATCGGATTTCGCGAACATGCGAGTTGGGCGCTAGCGTCGGATACCTTGGACTTTGTCGACCTGGAAGACATCAGCGGTGTGTTCCGGGAGCCCTTGCCGCGAATCGGCCTAGATTCGCTGCCTGACCAGGGAGCATGGCTGCAGCCGTTCCGGCCGCTGTCCGCTCTGTTGACCGCGCGTGTGTGACACTGGAAAACCGATGCGCGGGTCGTTAACGATCCAGTAAGGAGCTTGCGTGTTCGCCTGGTGGGGTCGAACTGTGTACCGCTACCGGTACATCGTTATCGGGGTCACGGTAGCTCTGTGCCTCCTCGGCGGCGTCTTCGGGGTCAGCCTCGGCAAGCATGTCACCCAGAGCGGCTTCTACGACGACGGCAGCCAATCGGTCAAGGCCTCGGTGCTGGGCGACAAGACCTACGGCCGGGACCGGACCAGCCACGTGGTGGCCACCTTTACGGCTCCCAACGGCCAGACGGTCGATGACACGGCGTGGCGGGACAAGGTCGTCGGCGAGCTCAACAAGTTCAAGACCGACCATCCCGACCAGGTCGTCGGCTGGGCCGGCTGGCTGGCGGCACCGGACAGCACGAACCCGGTCATCAAGGGAATGGTCAGCGATGACAAGAAGCACACCTTCGTGTCCATCCCGCTCAAGGGCGACGACGACGACAGCATTCTCAATAATTACAAGGCCATCGCGCCGGGTCTGCAGAAGCTCAACGGCGGCGCGGTGGAACTCGCCGGCCTGGAGCCGATCGCCAACGCCCTGACCGGCACCATCGCGACCGACCAGCGTCGCATGGAGGTCCTTGCGGTGCCGCTGGTGGCCGTCGTGCTGTTCCTGGTGTTCGGCGGCGCCATCGCGGCCGGACTACCGGCCATCGTCGGCGGCCTGAGCATCGCCGGCTCGCTCGGGATCCTGCGCCTGGTCGCCGTGTTCGGCCCGGTGCACTTCTTCGCGCAACCGGTGGTGTCCCTGATCGGCCTGGGTATCGCCATCGACTACGGACTCTTCGTGGTGAGCCGGTTCCGAGAGGAGATCGCCGAGGGCTACGACACCGAGGCCGCGGTGCGAAGAACCGTGATGACGGCCGGGCGCACCGTGACGTTCTCGGCGGTGCTGATCATCGCGTCCAGCGCCAGCCTGCTGGTGCTGCCGCAGGGCTTCGTGCATTCGCTGACCTATGCGATCTTCGCCGCGGTGGGCCTTGCCGCGTTGCTATCGATCACGTTCCTGCCGGCCTGCCTGGGCATCCTGGGCCGCCACGTCGACGCGCTCGGCGTGCGGACCGCGTTCCGGGTGCCGTTCCTGCGGAACTGGAAGTGGTCGCGCGCCTACCTGAACTGGCTCGCCGACCGGCTGCAGAAGACCAAGACCCGCGAAGAGGTCGAGGCCGGCTTCTGGGGCAAGCTGGTCAACTGGGTGATGAAGCGACCGCTGGCGTTCGCCATCCCGATCGCCGTCGGCATGATCTTGCTGGTCATCCCGCTGGGCAACCTGTCGTTCGGCGGCATGAGCGAAAAGTATTTGCCGCCAAACAATTCGGTGCGCCTGGCGCAGGAACACTTCGACAAGCAATTCCCCGGCTACCGGACCGAACAGTTGACCATGGTGATCCAGAGCACCAATGGCAGCAAGGTGACCGACCAGCAGGTGGCCGACATCCGCAACCGGATTTCCTCGATCGGCGGGTTCACCGACAAGCAGTGGCAGGAGCGGCCGTGTCCGGCCATCGCCGGCAACCCTTGCGTCGCCGGCCCCAATGGGACGACCGTGCCCAAGGACGGCTCGGTGCGGGTGATCCAGAACGGCCTGCTCAACAAGAACGATGCCGCCAAGAAGATCGCCGAACTGCGGGCCGTGAACCCCCCGAAGGGGCTCAACCTCTATGTCGGCGGCACGCCCGCCCTAGAACAGGACAGCATTCACAGCCTGTTCGATAAGGCTCCGCTGATGCTGGTGCTGCTGCTGGGCGCGACCATGCTGTTGATGTTCCTGGCGTTCGGGTCGGTGGTGTTGCCGGTCAAGGCCGCGGTGATGAGCGCGTTGACGCTCGGATCCACGATGGGCATCCTGACCTGGATCTTCGTCGACGGGCACCTATCGGGCGTGCTGAACTTCACGCCGACCCCGCTGATGGTGGTGGTGATCGCGCTCGTGGTCGCCGTCGGGTTCGGTCTGGCCACCGACTACGAAGTGTTCCTGGTCTCGCGCATGGTCGAGGCGCGCGAACGTGGCATGTCGACCGCCGAGGCCATCCGGATCGGCACCGCGACGACCGGGCGCCTGATCACGGCCGCCGCGCTCGTGCTCGCGGTGGTCGCCGGTTCCTTCGTGTTCTCCGACCTGGTGCTGATGAAATACCTGGCGTTCGGCCTGATGGCGGCGCTGTTGCTGGACGCCACCGTGGTCCGGATGTTCCTGGTGCCATCGGTGATGAAACTGCTCGGCGACGACTGCTGGTGGGCCCCGCGCTGGGCGAGGCGCCTGCAAAACAAGATCGGGCTGGGCGAGATCGACCTTCCCGACGAGCGCAAGCGGCCGACCCTCAACGGGCGGCCCGCGCGACCCCCGGTGGCGGCCAGCCTGGTCGCGGCCGCGCCGCGCCAGCCGCACGACCCCACCCACCCCGCGGCCCTCGAGCCGTCACGCGCAACCCGTCCGGGGCCGGCCGAACCCAAGCCCGGCACGGAAGTGCCCGCGGGCGCGGCGATGCGCCCCGCGGCGCCCCCGTCCGATGCCGCCAACACCACGCGGCTGCAGACCCGCCCGGGTGCGCCGACGGAGGCCAAGACGACGCGCCTCTCGGTGCCCAACGCCGCTCCCGCCAGCCCAGCGCACCACCCGGCCCACGAGCGGCCGGCCAACGCCGCCCCGCCGGCGCGACCTCCCGCCCCTGGGCCGGCCGCGCCGCCGGCACCACCGTCCGGCGGCGAAACCCGGGCGATCCCGGTGCCCCCCAACCGTTCTGACGACACGGGCGACGCCGTCGAACCCACCACCGCCTTCCCGTCCGCGCGGCCGGAGGGCGACGAAGCCGACGCCGCCACGGAGAAGCTGAACCCCCGCGGACAGGCCGATAACGGCGACGCGCGCCAGCGCCGGCGTTCGGGCGGCGGCTTGTCCGCCCAGGATCTGCTGCGCCGCGAGGGTCGGCTGTAGGCCTTAGTCGGCCTTTGCGGGTTCGTCCGGTTCGGCCTGCAGGATGCTGCCCTCGTCGGCCTCTTCGGTCTGCTTCTCGGCTTCGGCGGCCGGATCCGGGGCGAGCAGCACCTGCATCGCGTTGTTGAGGAACGCGACCGTCGGCACGGCCAGCAGCGCACCGACGATCCCGGCGAGCACGCCACCGGCGGAGATGGCCAACACCACCCCGAGCGGGTGAATCGAGACGGCGCGGCCCATCACCAGCGGCTGCAGCACATGGGCCTCGAGCTGGTTCACCGCGATCAGCAGACCCAGGGTAATCAGCGCGTACACAACGCCTTTGGCCAGCAGGGCGACCACCACGGCCAGCAGACCCGAGATCAACGCACCGACGAGCGGGATGAAGGCCCCCAGGAACACCAGGGACGCCAGCGGCAGCGCGAGCGGGATGCCCATGATCGCAAGGCCCGTGCCCACCCCGGCCGCGTCGGTCAGGGCCACCAGAAAGGTGGCCCGCACATACCCGGTCAGCGATCCGTAGCCGGCGCGGCCCGCCTCGCTCACCCGGTCCCGGACGTCGGCCGGGAAGATCTTGACCACGTATGCCCAGATGTTGCGGCCGCCGTAGAGGAAGAAGATCAACGTGAACAGCACCAACACCGCCGCGGTGACCAGCTCGGTGATGGTGGCCGCGGTCGACAGGGCACCGCTTTCCAGCTTGGCCTGGTTGTTGCGCAACGCCTCGATCGCGGCGTTGCCCGCGTTGTCGATCTGTTCGCTGCGCAGGTGCGCGGGCCCGTGGATCAGCCAGCGCCGGGTGGACTCGATGCTGCGGGTCACCTGCTCGGTCAGGCCGGGCACACCGTCGATGAACTGGATGACGACGAACGCCAGGATGCCGCCCAGTATCGCGAAGCCGCCCAGCAACACCATCGCCACCGCGCCGCCGCGGGGCAGGCCCCGCCGATCCAGCCAGTCCACCACCGGCAGCAGCAGCGCGCTGACCAGCAAAGCCACCAGCACCGGCACGACGATGATCTCGAGCTTTTTCACCACCCAGAGCAGGGCGACGACCGCGACGAGGATCACCAGCAAACGCCAGGCCCAGGCTGCGGTCTTGCGGACGAGCGGTTCGACCGAAGCGTCGTCGGTGTTTGCCGGCATTGGGTGAGCCTATCCGGCGCGGGGCACCGCCAAACGTGGCAGACCCGTCCGCAACGTGGGCCCGACGCGGCCACCCCGGCACGATCCGGTTACGACCCCGGAACTTCCACGACACGGTCGGCGACGCGCGACGATCCCCGCGCCACCTGCACCGTTACCCTAAATCACGTGTCGCACGACGCACCCGCCCGCAATCTCGACTTCCCGCGCGAAGAGGCCCCGCGCGGGAAGTACTGGTGGCTGCGGTGGGTCATCCTCGGGATCGTCGCCATCGTGCTTGCCGTGGAGGTCGCCCTGGGCTGGCATCAGCTGGCCGAGGCGTGGATGAGCCTCTACGAGGCGAACTGGTGGTGGCTGCTGGCGGCGGTGGTGGCGTCGGCCGCGTCGATGCATAGCTTCGCGCAAATCCAGCGCACCCTGCTGCGGTCGGCCGGCGTGCACGTCAAACAATTGCGATCCGAAGCCGCCATTTATGCCGCCAACTCGCTGAGCACCACGCTGCCCGGAGGGCCGGTGCTTTCCGCCACGTTTTTGCTTCGGCAGCAACGGCTTTGGGGCGCCTCGACGGTGGTCGCGTCGTGGCAGCTGGTGATGGGTGGCGTCCTGCAGGCCGTCGGTCTTGCGCTGCTGGGGCTGGGCGGGGCGTTCTTTCTCGGTGCGAAGAACAACCCGTTCTCGTTGCTGTTCACCCTCGGCGGCTTCGTCGCGTTGCTGATTCTCGCCCAGGCCGTCGCGTCACGGCCGGAGCTGATCGACGGCATCGGCTGCCGGGTGTTGTCCTGGGTCAACTCCGTCCGCGGGCGGCCCGCCGAGACCGGCCTGGACAGATGGCGCCAGACCCTGATGCAGCTGGAATCGGTGAGCCTGGGCCGTCGCGACATGGGGGTGGCGTTCGGTTGGTCGATGTTCAACTGGGTCGCCGACGTGGCGTGCCTCGGCTTCGCGGCGTACGCCGCCGGGGACCACGCGTCGGTCGCCGGGCTCACGGTGGCCTACGCGGCCGCCCGCGCCGTCGGCACCATACCGCTGATGCCGGGCGGGTTGTTGGTGGTGGAGGCGGTGCTGGTGCCCGGGCTGGTGTCCAGCGGCATGTCGCTGCCCAACGCGATCTCGGCCATGCTGATCTACCGGCTGATCAGCTGGTTGCTGATGTCCGCAATCGGGTGGGTGGTGTTCTTCTTCGTGTTCCGCACGGAGAACGTCGCCGTCCCGGACGACGAGGAGCCCGTGCCCGACACCGAACCGACCCCGCCGCAGAACCAGCCCACCAACGATCCGACCGAGACCGCGCTGCAGGGCCCGTTGCCGCCCGATCGCAGCCCGGAAACCGGGAACTAGCCGGCGGTGTTGCCGCGCGGCGGGCCCGACAGCGTGTTGGCCGGCGCCGGTGCGACGGGGCCGGTGGCCGCCGTGCCGGCCAGCGGTGACGCCCCAGCCGCATTACCCGGCAGGGCGGGCAGCCCGCCGGCGGCGCCCTGCGCCTGCTGCATCATGCCCATCGCCTGGGTGGGCGAGATCGGCAACTTGCACTGCAGCGACAGGTTGGTCAGGGGCTGGGCGATCGACGTCATGTCGCCGGCCACCTTGGGGTTGGCCTCGAAGTAGGACTTCAGCCCGGTCATCGACTGCGGGCCCGCCTGCTGCTGCAGCATCGAGGTCATCGTCTGGTTGGTCTCGGGATGCGAGTCCAGGTAGTCCCCCATCGACTTGGAGACCGAACCGATCGTCCGGGCGACTTCGCTGGCCGAGCACGGGTCGGTAGCGCCCGTGGCCGGCGGCCCCGCCAGGACCGCGAGGGCGGCGCACGGCAGGGTGGCGGCGATCAGCCCGGCGAAGATTCTGCGGCGCCCGGTCGCGGTGCCTCTCGTCATGGAAACTCCTTAGTGTTTGCGACGTCGCACGCAGCATCGACGCCTCGCAAACGGCTGCAATGGACGGCCTCATCGATAGCGGAACTCCCCAGGGCTCCGCGGGCCATCCGACATCCTGCCATCGCCGGCGGCACCCCTGCCAGCCCGAGCGCGGCCCTGTGAGGAAAGTCCCGCCGGTCACCGGCTCACAACGGCTTGGGAGCGTCTTGGCAACAACGCCGTCGTTGCAGCTCAGGAACTAGAAAGCTCACATCATCCACAGGTCGCTGCGGTATTCTCGCCAACACGCGTTACGCGATACACGGGGAGTGACGAAATCCAGCAGTTAATGATGCGCCTCAGCCGCAGCCTGCGTAAGTACCGCTGGTTGGTCTTCACCGGCTGGTTGCTGGCTTTGGTTCCGGCGGTCTATCTGGCCTTGACGCAGTCGGGGAATCTGACCGGTGGCGGTTTCGAGGTGGCTGGTTCGCAGTCGCTGCTCGTCCACGATCAGCTCGAGGAGCTGTACCACGACCAGGGGTCGTCGTCGCTCGCCCTGGTGGCGGCCCCGCGCCCGGACGCCAGCTACTCGGACATCAACGACGCGGTCGCGCTGCTGAGGCAAACCGCCGCCGAGGTTCCCGGCGTCTCGGAGGTGCCCAACCCCACCCAGCGGCCACCGCAACCCGACCGGCCGTACGTGCTTTCGCTGCGGCTGGATTCGCGGAACACCAGCGACGTCGCCAAACAGCTGCGCAAGAAGGTCGGCGTCAACGGCGACCAGCCCGGCCAGACCGCGGACGGGCGGGTGCGGCTGTACGTGATCGGCCAGGGCGCGCTCTCCGCCGCCGCGGCGCAGAACACCAAGCACGACATCGCCGCCGCCGAGCGCTGGAACCTGCCGGTGATCCTCATCGTCCTGCTCGCGGTATTCGGCTCGCTGGCCGCCGCGGCCATCCCGCTTGCGCTCGGCGTCTGCACGGTCGTGGTCACCATGGGCCTGGTCTACCTGCTGTCGGCCTACACGACCATGTCGGTGTTCGTGACCTCGACGGTCTCCATGTTCGGCATCGCCCTCGCCGTAGACTATTCGCTGTTCATCTTGATGCGTTTCCGCGAGGAGCTGCGGTCCGGCCGCGAGCCGCGTGAGGCCGTCGACGCCGCGATGGCCACCTCGGGGCTGGCCGTGGTGCTGTCCGGGATGACCGTCGTCGCCTCGCTCACCGGGATCTACGTGATCAACACCCCGGCGCTGAAGTCGATGGCCACCGGCGCCATTCTGGCCGTCGCGGTCGCGATGCTGACGTCGACCACGCTGACCCCCGCGGCCCTGGCGACGTTCGGACGCTCGGCCGCCAAGCGATCGGCATTCCTGCATTGGTCGCGCGGGCCGGAGGGTGCCCAATCCCGGTTCTGGAACCGCTGGATCGGCTGGGTGATGCGCCGGCCGTGGATATCGGCGCTCGCGGCCTCGCTGGTCCTGCTCGTCATGGCCGCACCGGCCTCCTCGATGGTGTTGGGCAACAGCCTGCTGCGCCAGTTCGACTCGTCGCACGAAATCCGCGCCGGGGTGGGCGCGGCGGCCCAGGCCCTGGGCCCCGGCGCGCTCGGCCCGATTCGGGTGCTGGTCACCTTCCCCGACGGCGGGGCCGCCTCGCCCGAACACAGCCAGACCATCAGCGCGATCCGGCAGCGGATGACGCAGGCCCCGAACATCGTCTCGGTGGCGCCGCCGCAATTCGCGGAGGACAACGGCAGCACTCTGCTGTCCGCGGTGTTGTCGGTCGACCCCGAGGACATGCGCGCCCGCGAGACTGTCGGCTGGATGCGCGCGCAGCTGCCCAAGGTGCCCGACCGGGGAACCGCACGAGTGGACGTCGGCGGCCCGACCGCGCTGATCAAGGACTTCGACGACCAGGTGTCCAAGACCGAGCCGCTGGTGCTGGCCATCGTGGCGCTCATCGCGTTCGTGATGCTGCTGCTCTCGGTCCACTCGGTGTTCCTGGCGCTCAAGGGCGTGCTGATGACCCTGCTGTCGGTCGCGGCCGCCTACGGCAGCCTGGTGATGGTGTTCCAGTGGGGCTGGCTGAAGGACCTCGGGTTCGCCCAGATCAGCTCGATCGACAGCACGGTCCCCCCGCTGGTGCTCGCAATGACCTTCGGGTTGTCGATGGACTACGAGATCTTCCTGCTGACCCGCATCAGGGAACGCTTCCTGCATTCCGGCAACACCCGCGACGCCGTCGCGTACGGCGTGAGCACCAGCGCCCGCACCATCACCAGCGCGGCGCTGATCATGATCGCCGTCTTCATCGGCTTCGCGTTCGCCGGCATGCCGCTGGTGGCCGAGATCGGCGTGGCGTGTGCGGTGGCGATCGCCGTGGACGCGACCGTGGTGCGGCTGGTCTTGGTGCCGGCGCTGATGGCGATGTTCGCGCAGTGGAACTGGTGGATCCCGCCGTGGCTGTCGCGCGTGCTGCCGTCGGTCGACTTCGACCGGCCGCTGCCGGAGGTCGATCTCGGCGACGTCGTGGTCATTCCCGACGACATATCGGCGCTGACGGCGCCCAACGCCGACCTGCGGATGGTGCTCAAGTCGGCGGCCAAGCTCAAGCACCTGGCGCCCGACGCCATCTGCGTGACCGATCCGCTGGCGTTCACCGGCTGCGGGCGCAGCGCCAGGGAGCGGCAGGCCGCGCAGCTGCGGGGACCGGACCAGGATCGCGGCCGTGACCCCGGCCAGATTCCCCACCAGGTCAACATCGACGACGAGAAGGCGGGCGTCGCGGTGGGCGCCGCCGACCGCAGGACCGGCAGCAACGGTCACACCAATGGCACGGCCAAGAAGCTCGTCGGTGGCCTGACGTCACGCAACGGCATCGCCAAGGCGATCGTGGGGTCGGACCGGCCCGTCCACCCGGTCACATTGTGGCGAGGGCGGCTTTCGGTCGCCATCGACGCACTGGAGAGCGAGACCGACACCGCGGACCGGCCGGTGTACGAACGCCGCAGCCCGGTGGAAACCACCCACGTTCAGCTGCCAACCGGCGACCGGCTGCTGGTCCCGACCGGCGCCGAGACGCTGCGGCTGAAGGGGTACCTCATCATGTGCCGTAACAGTCGCCGCGATTACGCCGACTTTGCCGATATGGTTGAAACGTTGGAGCCCGAGACCGCCGCTGTGGTGCTGGCCGGCATGGACAGGTATTACTGTTGTCAGTCGCCCAGGCGGGAATGGATCGCCACCCAGTTGGTGCGTCGCCTCGCTGATCCGGATCCCTGTGATTTAAACGACGAGCAGGGGTCGTCCGAGGCGGACGCCCACCCGGACTGGGAGGAGATCAGGCAGCGCTGCCTGTCGGTGGCCGTAGCGATGCTGGAGGAGGCGAGGTGACGTTGGCACCTGACCGACGCTCCACACTGCCGTCCCACCGGCCGGGCCCCGATCCGCACATGCGCGAGGGCGGCGCCGGCGGTGGATCTCGCAGTGGACCTGTTCAAGACGCCGACCAGCCGGTGGAGTTCTGGCCGACGTCCGCCATTCGCGCCGCGCTGCAAGGCGGCGACATCGCCACCTGGAAGCGTATCGCCGCGGCTTTGAAGCGCGATCCGTTCGGGCGCACCGCCCGCCAGGTCGAAGAGGTGCTCGAAGGCACCCGCCCCTACGGCATCTCCAAAGCGCTGTGGGAAGTGCTGGAACGCGCCCGCACCCACCTGGAGGCCAACGAACGGGCCGAGGTGGCCCGCCACGTGCGGCTGCTCATCGACCGATCGGGCCTGGCCGAGCAGGAATTCGCCTCCCGCATCGGGGTGACCGCCGAGGAGCTCATCGCCTACCTGGACGGCAGCACCAGCCCGTCGGCCGCGCTGATGATCCGGATGCGCCGACTGTCGGACCGGTTCGTCAAGGTGAAGTCGACGCGCTCGGCGGACTCCAACTGATCACCTGATCGGCAGCACGTCCGATACCAGCCACGCGTCGCCGTGCTTGGTCAGCGCCACCCGCAGCGCGGGCGCCGACCGGCTGGCGGGCTGGCCCGGAGCGTTCTGGGTGACCCGCAGGATCACCGCCACACTGGCCGCCGATGGCCCGAGGGCCTCGACCCCGGCCGCCAGCGTCGCGGCCTGAGCGGTGACGTTGTGCTGGGCCAGCTCGGCGCTGGTCTTCGTGTACTGCTCTTTGAACGCGGCGGCGTGGTCGGGGACGATCAACGCCGTGGCGCGGTCGATGGAGCTGTTCGGGTCGGCGGGGGTGAACGACGCCATCGCCTCCGCCATGCCCGTGGCGACCCGAACCACGTCGCGGGAGTCGTCCTTGAACTCGCGGTCCGAGCGCGTCCAGTGCGTGTATCCGGTGACCACCGCGGCCACCAGCGCGGCCGTGCAGAGCAAGACGACGGCCAATCGCAGGCCCGGCGCGTCGTCATCGGTACCGACGCTGACCGAATCACGGCGCAGCAGCCAAAAATTGACCAATACACCCTCGACGATCAACAGCACCAGCACCGAGCACGCCGAAACCCACCACAGCGGCCAACTCAGAATCAGGCCGATCGCCAGCAACCCCGCGATCGCGGCCACCGGGGCCAGGATGTCGAACGCGAGCAGGCGCCACAAATTTCTCATCGGATCGATTCCAGTCCCGAGATCATCAGCTTGCCGTCCACGTTGACGACGTCGAGCCGCAGGTTCCAGTGCACCGTCTGCGGTTTCGCTCCGGCGTTCTCGCTGACCGACGTCGCGACCAGCATGACCGAATCCAGGCGGCTCGCGAAGGGCGGCAACTTGGTGGTGACCACGGGCCGGGAAACGCCGGGCTGGGTGTCCAGGTCGTGGCGCACGGCCTCGACCGCCACCGCGTCGATGCGCCCGGCGCTCTTGGACTGCAGCTTCTCCACCACCTGCCGGTAGGGCTGCATGGCGGCGTCGAAGTCGGTGTTGAGTTCGCCGACCGTCCCGTCGTGCAGGTGTTGCAGGCTGGAGTCGACGTTGCCGCTGTTCATGTTGATCAGCACGCCCGTCCAGTCGGCGGCGGTTTGCATGACGCGGGTGAGGTAGCGGCGTTCACCCGTGTCGTCGCGATGCCCGGACCAGAGGAAGAACCCGAACACGATCGCGGCCACCGACAGCACGCCCAGGACGGCCGACGCGATGCCGTACGGGGAGAACATCGGGCCGTCGGCGACCTCGGATTCGTCGTCGAGGGCTTCGTCGGGTTCGGCGAGGTCTGCCTCTTCCGTTTCCTGGATTGCTGGCTCGGTGCGCTCGCCGTCGGACATGGCCCGATCGTCGCACCCGACAAAGATGGAAGGATGGCGGGGTGACTGTAGAGGCCATTCGCTCGGGGATCGACCTGAGCCATGTCGACGCCAACACCCGCCCCCAAGACGACCTGTTCGGTCATGTCAACGGCCGCTGGCTGGCCGATTACGAGATCCCGGCGGACCGGGCGACTGACGGCGCGTTCCGCCACCTTTACGACCGCGCCGAAGAACAGGTGCGCGACTTGATCATCGAGGCCAGCGAGACGGGCGCCCCGCCGGGCACCGATCAGCAACGCATCGGCGACCTCTACGCGAGCTTCCTCGACGAGGAGGCCGTCAAGCGCCGCGGCCTGCAACCGCTCCTCGACGAGCTGGCCACCATCGACGACGCCGCGGACCCGGACGCGTTGGCCGCGGCGGTGGGTGCGCTGCAGCGCACCGGAGTGGGCGGTGGCGTCGCGCTGTATATCGATACCGACGCCAAGAACTCGGCCCGGTATCTGGTGCATGTCACCCAGTCCGGCATCGGATTGCCCGACGAGTCCTACTTCCGCGAAGAGCGGCACGCCGAGGTGCTGGCGGCCTACCCCGGTCACATCGCGCGGATGTTTCACCTGGTGTACGGCGGGACCCCGGACGCGCACGCCGAGACCGCGGCCCGCATCGTGGCGCTGGAGGGCAAGCTGGCCGCCGCGCACTGGGACGTGGTCAAGCGGCGGGACGCCGAGCTCAGCTACAACCTGCGCACCTTCGCCGAGCTGCAGACCGAAGGGAAGGGCTTCGACTGGACCGGCTGGGTGAACGCGCTGGGCGCCACACCGCAGGACTTCGCGGAAACCATTCTGCGCCAACCCGATTACCTCACCGCCTTCGCCGCCCTGTGGTCCAGCGCCGACCTGGCGGACTGGAAGGATTGGGCCCGTTGGCGGTTGATCCGCGCCCGCGCGTCCTGGCTGACCGACGAGCTGGTCGCCGCGGATTTCGACTTCTATGGCCGCCTGCTCACCGGGGCAGAGCAGATCCGGGAACGCTGGAAGCGGGCGGTGTCGCTGGTGGAACACCTGATGGGCGATGCCGTCGGAAAGCTCTACGTGCAGCGGTATTTCCCGCCGGACGCCAAGGCCCGCATCGACGCGTTGGTGGAGAACTTGAAGGCGGCGTATCGGCTGTCCATCAACGAGCTGGACTGGATGACGCCGCAAACCCGGGAGCGTGCGCTGGCCAAGCTGGACAAGTTCGTCGCCAAGGTCGGCTACCCGGCCACGTGGCGGGACTACTCCAAGGTGGTGATCGACCGCACCGACCTCTACGGCAACTTCCAGCGCGGCTACGCGGTCAACCACGACCGCGAACTGGCCAAGCTGGGCGGCCCGGTCGACAAAGACGAGTGGTTCATGACTCCCCAGACGGTCAACGCCTATTACAACCCGGGGATGAACGAAATCGTTTTCCCGGCAGCAATTTTGCAGCCGCCGTTCTTCGACGCCGAGGCCGACGACGCCGCCAACTACGGCGGGATCGGCTCGGTGATCGGGCACGAGATCGGGCACGGTTTCGACGACCAAGGCGCGAAGTACGACGGCGACGGCAACCTGGTGGACTGGTGGACCGACGCCGACCGCGCCGAATTCGGCGCCCGCACCAAAGCGCTCATCGACCAGTACGACGCGTACACGCCCCGGGGGCTGGATGCCGGCCACCACGTGAACGGCGCATTCACCGTCGGCGAGAACATCGGTGACCTGGGCGGGTTGTCGATCGCCCTGCTGGCCTACCAGCTGTCCCTGAACGGCCGGCCCGCGCCCGTCATCGACGGTCTCACCGGAGTGCAACGGGTGTTTTACGGCTGGGCCCAGGTGTGGCGCACCAAATCCCGTCAGGCGGAAGCGATCCGGCGGTTGGCAACCGATCCGCACTCGCCGCCGGAGTTCCGCTGCAACGGCGTCATCCGCAACATGGACGCGTTCTACGACGCCTTCGAGGTGTCCGAGGACGACGGCTTGTTCCTCGAGCCGCAGCGCCGGGTCAGGATCTGGAACTGACGGGCACTCCCGCCGGCTCGATCCGGGCGGGCACGTGCTTGTGCCATGGCGTGCCGGCGTAGGGGTCGCGCCATTCCGTCGAGGTGAGTGCGTTCGGGGCGACGCCCGGGACCACGGTATGCCCGTCGCCGTCGACGTAGTCGAGCCCAAATCCGTTGGGCAGGGCCGCATGTCCGGCCAGCATGGTCTCGGTGATCTCGACGGTGGCCTCGGCACTGCCGGCCGCGGTGCTGATGCGGGCGCGGCCTCGGTCGACGAGTCCGAGCGCCTGGGCGTCCTCGACGCTGACGCGCAACGCCCCGTCCGCGTCGCGCTTGCGCCAGGAGGGGTCGCGGAAGATGTCGTTGGCGGTGTAGGCCCGGCGCTCGCCCACCGACAGCACGATCGGGAAATCCGGTGTGGTCAGCCGCGGCGGGGCCGCGGTCAGCGCACGCAAATCGTCGAGCATGGCGGGAATTTCGAGCGCGATCTTGTGGTCGGCGTGGCTGATCAAGGCGAAGTCGTGCTCGTAGTTGTGGACGGTGAACGTCACCCCGGACGGGGTGTCGAGGATCGCGTCGAACAGCGCGTTGCCGTCGGCGTGACCGGCCCGGCGCACCGCCTCGGGATAGGTCAGGGCGGCCTTCTGGGCGAGCCCCCACAGCGCGGCGGCGCCGCGCAGACCTTCCGGCAGCGTGGGCCCGAGCGTCTCGTAGAGGACGTAGGGAAGCAGCTTGGCGACGGTCGGGTTGGTTGCGGTGGCGGTGAGGAAGGCTTCGGTGTAGGCCGCTCGCCCGCGCCGGGCGGCTTCGGACAATGGCCGCAGATCCGCGTCGTCGACCATGCCCAGGGCGCGCACCAGCCGCGCCCAGATCTCCGGCTCGGGCAGCGTCCCCGGCAACGGTTCGAGCAACGGCCGGCGCAGCTGAAAAGCGTTGTGCGGGAACTCCAGATTGAAGAACGTGGCTTCCGGCTTCTCGAACTGGGAGGCCGCGGGCAGCACGTAGTGCGCGAGCCGGGCGGTCTCGGTCATCGCGACGTCGATGACGACCATCAGTTCCAGCGCCTGAAAGGCCTCCCGGCACGCGGCCGAGTTGGCCAGCGAATGCGCGGGATTGCTGCTCTCCACGATCATGGCCCGGAACCGGTCCGGGTGATCGGTCAGGATCTCCTCGGGCACGACGTTGCTGGGCACCAATCCGGAGATGATGGGGGCGCCGGTCACCGGCGTGCGCCCGGAGAACTGGCCGAACAGCGGCCCGAACGCCGAATGTAGATGCTGGCCACCCTTTTTCGCGAAGTTGCCGGTAAAGATCCACAGCAGCTTGTTCAGGTACGAGCAGAGCGTGCTGTTGGGCGCCTGCTGCACACCGAGGTCCTCGAACACCGATACGCTGGCCGCCGCGCCGATGCGCCGCGCCGCCGCGCGCAACAACTCCTCGTCCACCCCGCACCGTTGCGAGTACTCGGCCACCGGCACCTCGCGCAGCTCGGCGCGGACGGACTCGGCGCCGCGCACGTGTTCGGCCAGAAACTTTTCGTCACAGAGGTTTTCCTGGACGAGGACGGCCGCCAGCGCGGCCAGACACCACGCGTCGGTGCCGGGTTGCACTCGTAGATGGAAGTCGGACATCTTGGCGGTGTCGGTGACGACCGGATCGATGACGATCATCGACCGCTTCGGGTCCTTGGCGATCTCGTTGAGCACCACCCGGGCGCGGGGAAAGCTCTGCGACATCCACGGGTTCTTCCCGACGAACACCGACACTTCGGCGTGCTCGAATTCGCCTCGCGTGTGGCCGCCGTACAGCTGACCGTCGATCCAGGCTTCACCGGTCTTCTCCTGCGCCAAGGCATTTGACCGGTAGCGCGAACCGAGGGCTTTGAGGAACGCGCCGCTGTAGGCCCCGCCCAGGTGATTGCCCTGGCCGCCGCCGCCGTAGTAGAAGATCTTGTCCCCGCCGTAGGCGTCGCGGATGTGCTTGAAACCCTCGGCGATCTCGACAATCGCGGTGTCCCAGCCGATCTCCTCGAAGGTGCCGTCGGCACGCCGGCACAGCGGAGAGGTCAATCGGGCGCCGCTGTTCTGATAGTGGTCCAGCCGCAAGGCTTTGTTGCAGGTGTAACCCTGCGACGCCGGGTGGGCCTTATCGCCCCTGATGCGGGCCAGCCGGCGATCTTCGACTTGGACGACGATGCCGCAGTTGCACTCGCACAGGATGCACGCCGTGGACTTCCATTCACCGGTCATCGCGGGACGCCCTTTCTGTTCGCCTCGGCCGACAGCAGGTCACGTAGCTGGCGGTGCACGACGTCGAGGGGGGTGAGGTCGCGGCGCACCCTGGCCAGCACGATCGCGCCCTCCAGCGCGGTGGTGGCCAGCATCGCCAGGTCGGCAGCCCGTGCGCGCGGGATGCCGTCGGCGATGAAGCGCTGCGCGATCAGGTCGGTCCAGCGGTCGAACACCGATGCCGCCCGTTCGACGACGGGCGCCATCCGCTCTTCCTCGCCGGCCTCCACGGAAACCGCGACCACGGGGCAGCCCGCGCGGAAGTCGCTGTCGAGCAGTTGGCGGCGATACTTCTCGATCAGGGTGTCCATCAGCTCAGGCCCGTTCTCGGCCTCGGCGATGATCGCGGCGACGTGCTCACCGGCGAAATCCACCGCCTCGCAAAGCAGTTGGGTTCGCCCGCCCGGGAAGTAGTGGTAGGCCGATCCGCGCGGCGCGCCGCTGTGCTCGAGGACGTCCGAGATCGCGGTCGCGTGCGCGCCCCGCTCCCTGATCAACAGCGCGGCGGAGATCACCATCCGCTCGCGTGGACTGCGCATCGCCGCTCCTTCGGGCCTGGCTTATGTATGATGCTATACATAAGCCGCGGCCCGGCGAAAGCCCCAGCCGCTTGCACTCGCGAACAGACGCAAAATCGCCCAGTTCCGGGACGGAATGGGCGATTTTGCGTCTGCTGGGCTGAAGGCTAGTTGATCCAGTCGGCCGAGCCGTCGTTCTTCTTGTAGTTTCCGCCGCTGGAGTTCTTCACGATGATGGGATCACCCGGGCCGAAATTGTCGAAGAACCACTTGGCATTGGTGGGGCTGATGTTGATGCAGCCGTGGCTGACGTCGCGCTTGCCCTGATCGTCCACCGACCATGGCGCGCTGTGCACGTAGTCGCCGACATTGTCGAAGCGAACCGCGTCCTCCACCGTCACCTTGTAGCCGTAGGTCGAGTTGACCGGGACCCCGTAGGTCGAGGAGTCCATCACCACGGACGCCTTCTTGTCCTGCACGTAGTAGGTGCCATTGGGGGTCTGGTGATTACCGGACGTCATGCCCATCGACATCGGGAAGGTCTTCTCCACCGTGCCGTTGCGCGTAACGGTCAGCTGGTGGGTGGCGTCGTCGGCCGTCGCCACCAGCGTGTCGCCGGTCTGGAAGTTGGTCACCGTACCGCCGGCGTCGACGGTCACCGCGGTGTGCGCGGGCCAGAAGCTCAGCGGACGCCAGCGCAGCTGGGTCGGCGTCATCCAGTAGAACTTGCCCGGCACCGGCGGCACGGACGAGACGTGCACGGCGTTGATGGCCGCGCCGGCGTCCTCAACCGTTCCGGGGAAGTTGATGATGATCGGCTGGGCCACACCCACCGTCGAGCCGGTTTTCGGGACGAACGAGGGCGGCCCGAACGGCGGCGTGCCGGTGAAGGGGGCGGGATTCTGCCCGTCGGCCGAGGCCGCGGCCGGCTGTGCCACCGGGGGCATCCACGGCGGCGGAGGGGGTGGCGGCGCCTGCCCGTCGGGCGGAGGCGCGGGCGCGAACGGGTCGAAACCCGTCATCGTCGGGTCACTGGCCGCGATCGTCGTCCTCTTAAACACTCTCACGCTGCTGTCCGGCT
>NZ_LZIE01000023.1:0-2631 GCF_001667155.1 Mycobacterium sp. 852002-53434_SCH5985345 | reverse complement strand
CGACGAGCAGGTCAAGATCCGCGGCTACCGCATCGAGCTCGGCGAAATCCGCACGGCGCTAACCGGTTTGACCGGGGTCGCGCAGGCCGCCGTCATCGCCCGCGAGGACCGGCCCGGTAATAAGCGCCTGGTCGGCTACGTCACCGGTTCGGCGGACCCCGCCGAGCTACGCGCCCGGCTGGCCGACCGGCTCCCCGCGTACATGGTTCCGGTGGCCGTGGTGACGCTCGACGCGCTGCCGCTGACACCCAACGGCAAGCTTGACGCTCGCGCCCTGCCGGCGCCCGAATACCGGGAGGTCGATCGCTACCGGGCCCCGAGCAGTCCCGTCGAGGAGACCTTGGCCGGCATCTACGCCCAGGTGCTCGGCGTCGAGCGGATCGGCGTCGACGACTCCTTCTTCGACCTGGGCGGCGACAGCATCTCGTCGATGCAAGTGGTGACGCGGGCGCGGGCCGCCGGTCTGACGTGCCGGACGCGCGACATCTTCGTCGAGCAGACCGTGGCCCGGCTGGCCCGCGTCGTCGGCGCCGCCGACGGCGACCCCGGCGCGACCGACGAGGGCATCGGGGAACTATCGGCAACGCCGATCATCCGGTGGCTGCAGGGCATAGAAAGGGCAGGCGGTCCGGTCGACCAGTTCAACCAAACGATGGTGGTCGAGGCTCCCGCCGGGGTCACCGAGACCGACGTGGTGGCGGTGCTGCAGGCCCTGCTGGACCGGCACGCCATGCTGCGGCTGCGCGTGCACGACGAGTGGTCGCTGACCGTGCCCGAGGCGGGATCGGTCGATGCCGCCGACCACTTGCACGCGGTGGACGTGTTATCGGACGCCGCCGTGACCGCGGCGCGCTCGCGGCTGAACCCGGCCGACGGGGTGGTGCTGAGCGCGCTGTGGGCGGTCTCCACCCGACAGCTGGTGCTGATCATCCACCACCTCGCCGTCGACGGGGTGTCCTGGCGAATCCTGTTGGAAGACTTGAACATTGCTTGGGCGCAGCATCGCGGCGGGCAGCCGGTGGCGTTGCCGCCGGGTGGGACGTCGTTCGCCCGCTGGGCGGCCCTACTGGGCGAGCACGCGCATGACCCGGCAGTGGTGGAGCAGGCCGGCGCCTGGCAGCGGATCGCGGCGACGCCGCCCGCGCTACCGGGGGTGCGCCCCGAGACGGACACCTACGAGACCGCCGAGCACCTGTCGGTGGCGCTGGACGTGGAGACCACCCGCACGCTGCTCGGAGAGGCGCCGGCGGCCTTCCACGCCGGCGTCAACGACATCCTGCTGATCGGTTACGCCCTGGCCTGGGCGGAGTTCCTTGGCGGCGACCTTCCCGGCGGCGGGCCGGTCGGCATCGACGTCGAGGGCCACGGCCGACACGAGGAACTCGCCGCCGGAGTGGACCTGTCACGCACGGTCGGGTGGTTCACCACCAAGTACCCGGTGTCCTTGGCGGTGGATCAATTGCCTTGGGAGCGCGTGGTTTCCGGTGACCCCGCGCTGGGCGCCGTGCTCAAGCAGGCCAAGGAACAGCTGCGCGCGCAGCCGGACCCCCTGACCTACGGGCTGCTGCGCTACCTGAACGACGATGTCGACCTGCACGGCTCCGACCCGGCGATCGGCTTCAACTACCTGGGCCGGCTGGGCGGCGCGGCCGCCGAGTTGTCGGACGAGTTGTGGCGAATCTCGCGAGACGGCTCGTCGGTGACCGGCACCAGCACGGCGGTGCCCATGCCGCTCATGCACACCGTGGACCTCAACGCGGGCACCGCCGAGACCGAGGCCGGCCCGCAGCTGCACGCCAACTGGACGTGGGCGCCCTCGGTACTGGACCGCGAGCAACTCGCCCGGCTGAGCGGGCTGTGGTTCGAGGCGCTGAGCGGTATCTGCGCCCACGTGCGATCGGGTGGCGGCGGACTGACCCCGTCGGACATCCTCCCGGCCCGCTTGCTCCAGCAGGAGATCGACGAGCTCGAGCGGCAACACCGGATTGCCGACGTGTTGCCGTTGACCCCCCTGCAGCAGGGTCTGCTCTTCCACGCGACCACCAGGCGGGGCAGCGGCCAGGATTCCAGTGACCTGTACGTCGTGCAGCTGGACATCAGCGTCACCGGCCCGCTGGACCGGGACAGCCTGCGCGACGCGGTGCAAACCGTCGTTGACCGGCATCCGCACCTGGTCGCCCGGTTCTGGGACCGGCCAGACGAGCCGGTGCAGATCATCCCCGCCAACCCGGCGATGGCATGGCGGTACGTCGAGCTCGACGGCCGCCAGGGCGCCGACGAGGGCATCGGGGAAATCTGCGCCGCCGAGCGCGCCGCGGTCTACGACCTGGCCGACCGGCCGGCCTTCCGGGTGGCCATGATCCGCACCGCGCCGAACCGGCACCGGCTGGTGCTGACCATTCACCACATCGTGCTCGACGGTTGGTCGGTTCCCATCCTGGTGAACGAGACATTCGCCAGCCTCACCGGGCAGCGGCTGGCTCCGCCGCCGCCGTATCGCCGGTTCGTCACCTGGCTGGCCGACCGCGACGCCGATGCCGCGCGGGCGGCGTGGGGCCGGGTGCTCGTCGGCTTCGACACCCCGACGCTGGTCGCGCCGCCACACAAGTTGGAGCTGGGTGCCCGCGGCCT
>NZ_LZIE01000022.1:0-30728 GCF_001667155.1 Mycobacterium sp. 852002-53434_SCH5985345 | reverse complement strand
ATAAGAGACAGGTGTGGGGGCCGGTGGGGCTCACGTCCTGCGCCGAAGCTCGGTTAGGGCTCGATCCGGCGTCAAAACGGCATCGACGGCCCGCCGATCACCGGTCAGCCCGGGGGCGTCTGTGACCATGGCGCCGCGGCCGGTGCGGGGCAGCAGAAATGGGCAGAAGAAAAGGGGCAGCCGATGGCTACCCCTTATGCGTCGGCGCCGCCGCTAGTCGTCGAAGCGGCGGCGGAACCGGTCTTCCATCCGACTGGTGAACGAGCCACCACCGCCCTTGTTACGCCGTTGGCGGAGCGACCCTGGCGCCGATCCGGGGTGGTCGGGCCGGCCGGACAACCGCGGGCCGGTGATGGCGAATACCACGCCGCCGAACATCACGATGAACCCGAAGACACTGAGAATCGGGAAGTTTCCGATCATGGTGGCCTTGAACGCCACGCCCGAAACCAGCATCGCCAGGCCGATGACGAACAACGCCGCGCCCTGCAGGCGGCGGCGCGCGGTGGGTGCACGGAATCCTCCGCCGCGGACGCTCGACGCGAATTTGGGGTCTTCGGCGTAGAGAGCGCTCTCGATCTGATCGAGCATCCGCTGCTCATGATCGGAGAGTGGCATTCGTCCCTCCTTGCCGACAGTTGACGCGTAACCATCGATAGCACGCGTATGCCCGTTGTGGGGGCAACTAATTGAAATGATACGAGGTCAATGTGCGCCTTACCACTGGTTCGGTGGCGATTCTATCCTGGCCGGTGGTTGCCACCCATAGGAACCGGAACGGCCGTGCGCTACAACCGGCTTCCCCACCCCGGGACGTTCGTGGGTTCGTTGCCACGGCCGCTCGCCGAACAACCTCCCCCTGGTCCGATAATGGCGATGACGGCCCGGGCCGCGCGGCCACGCGAAGGCGAAGCGCCGGAGCACAGGATGAGGAGGACACCGCAACTTGGCGATATTCCTCATCGATCTGCCGCCCACCGATATGGAGCGCCGCCTCGGTGAGGCGCTGAAGGTGTACGTCGACGCGATGCGGTACCCGCGCGGCACGGAAAACCAGCGCGCGGCCATGTGGCTCGAGCACATCCGCCGGCGCGGGTGGCAAGGGGTGGGCGTGGTGGATGCCGAGCTGGGCGACGACGCGGACGCCCCGACCCCCCCGGCGGCCGAACTGAGCAATGCGCCGTTGCTCGGCGTGGCGTACGGCTACCCCGGGGCGCCCGGGCAGTGGTGGCAGCAGCAAGTCGTCCTCGGCCTGCAACGCGGTGGTCTGCCGCCCCAGCAGATCGCCGGCCTGATGAACAGCTACTTCGAGCTGACCGAGCTGCACATCCATCCCCGCGCGCAGGGTCGCGGCCTCGGCGAGGCGATGGCCCGGCGGCTCCTGGCCGGCCGGGCCGAAGAGAATGTCCTGCTGTCCACGCCGGAGACCAACGGTGAGCCGAACCGGGCCTGGCGGTTGTACCGACGGCTGGGCTTCACCGACGTCATCCGCGGCTACCACTTCGCAGGGGACCCACGGGCATTCGCGATCCTGGGCCGCAAGCTGCCGCTGTGACAGCCGGCTCGAGGGCGCGCCCGGCCGAACGCGCGAAAGCGACACGCCGGATCTGGCACGATGACCTGGTGCGCGCCAGCCATGCCCCGCCCCGAACCCGTGGATTCACCGCTCGGCGGCGCCGGTTAGTGGCCATCGCGATGCTGCTCATGCTGGTTCCGCTGGCCACGGGGTGCCTGCGGGTCAGGGCGTCGCTCACCATCTCACCCGATGACCTGGTGTCCGGCGAGATCGTCGCCGCCGCGAAACCCAAGACGCCCAAGGACACCGGGCCCCAGCTCGACAGCAACAACCTGCCGTTCAGCCAGAAGGTGGCGGTGTCGAACTACGACAGCGACGGTTACGTGGGGTCGCAAGCGGTGTTCTCCGACCTGACCTTCGCCGAGTTGCCGCAGCTGGCCAACATGAATTCCGACGCGCAGGGCGTGAACCTCACGCTGCGCCGGAACGGCAACCTGGTGATCCTCGAGGGCCGCGCGGACCTGACCTCCCTGACCGATCCCGAAGCCGACGTCGAACTGACCGTCGCCTTCCCGGGCGTGGTCACCTCCACCAACGGCGACCGGGTCGAATCCACGGTGGTCTCCTGGAAGCTCAAACCGGGCGTGGTGAGCACCATGACCGCCCAGGCCCGTTACACCGACCCGAACACGCGGTCCCTGACCGGGGCGGGCGTGTGGCTGGGCATCGCGTCTTTCGCGGCGGCCGGCGTGGTCGCGCTGCTGGCCTGGATGAACCGCGACCGTTCGCCGCGGGTCACGGCGCCGCGCGACCAGCCGCCGAGCTAGACCCGCTGGGCCGGTGTCCAGTACGCCAGCATCTCCGCGAACGTCTGGAAGGCGGGCCCCGACACCCCGTAGGTCGCCTCGAGGTGGATGCTCAGCGGGAAGCCCAGCTCGGCCACCCCGTCAATAACGCGCTTGTATAGGTCGACCATGAGCTGGCGCTTCCGGGGCGGTTCGCTGCCGGCCAACCGCTTGACGAACTCCTGCTCGTCGGCGACCACCCGGTTGCCCGGGTCCTGAATCAGCCAGTTGATCAGGCCGACCCGGCTCTCCATCTTCGGGACGAAGCCGAACGACAGCAGGATCTCCGGCCGGTGATCGGTGTTCTTGGCGAAATCGCGCAGGAATCCCACGATCGCGTCGGAGTACAACAGCTGGGTCATGCCGTAGGTCGCGCCCTGGTCGCACTTGAAGTTGAACCGGCCGTGCTCCCCTTCGCGGGTGGGAATCAGGATCACGCCGCGGTTGGGCACCAGCTCGCGATAGATCGACAGGGCATCGGTGGGCGCGACGCCGGAGCCCTCCCCGTCGTTCATGGTGCGCGGGACGCCGACGAAGACCACGCCCTCCATCCCGGCCGCGCGCAGATCGGTCAACCGCCGCCGCAACGTCGGCTCGTCGGAGAAGGCGGTGACCTGGGTGCACAGGCCGTGGATTCCCGGCAGCTCGGGCTTGACGATCGACCAGAAGTCCAGCACATCCAGCTTGGGTTTCATCGTGATGGGACGGTCGTCGTCCTCGGCGATGATGCCCGGGATCATCACGTGCCGGAGCCGGCCGTCCAGACCGGATTCGGCCGAGTACTGCACCACCTTTCGCGCGTCTTCGAGTGCCCGATCCCGGCCTTCATCGGCGTTGGGCGGCACCAGCTCGAGCGCAATGGTGTTGAGTGTCACGCGGCTTCTCTCCATCCCGACGAATTTGGGGCATCCCCCGGCCGCACACCAGCGGGCGGCCCCGACACCCCAGCCAGCATAGGCGTGGGGGTACCACCCGCTTTCGGGGGAATAGTGAGCCAGTCGAAGCAACCGCGGACCCCCACCCACGCCAGGTTGAAACGATCCCCGATGCCGCGCCGAATACACTGGTCGGGCCTGCCACACGCAGACACGTCGAGGGAGAAAGGGGCGCCGCGCTGAGCCTGAAAGCTTCAGAAGCAGCGGCAACCGTCGGGTTGACCGGCGCCATCACCGATCGACTGCGGCAGTATTTGCACGACCGGCGCGTCGACACCGCCCACATCGGCGGCGACTACGAAGACCTCGTCGCCGCGCTCGAAGCCTTCGTGCTCAACGGGGGCAAGCGGCTGCGGCCCGCCTTCGCCTACTGGGGCTGGCGCGCCGTAGCGACCGGGGAACCCGATTCCGAAGCGCTGCTGCTGTTTTCCGCGCTGGAGCTGCTGCACGCCTGCGCGCTGGTCCATGACGATGTGATCGACGACTCCTCCACCCGCCGCGGCCGGCCGACCGCTCATGTCCAGTTCGCGGAACTGCACCGCAATCGGCGGTGGCGGGGCTCTTCGGAAAGGTTCGGCATGTCGGCCGCCGTCCTGCTCGGGGACCTCGCGCTGTCCTGGGCCGACGACATCGTATTTCGCGTTGACCTGTCACCGGAGGCCGCGCGGCGCGTCCAGCGCGTGTGGGCCGAGATCCGCACCGAGGTGCTGGGGGGTCAGTACCTGGACATCGTCGCCGAGGCCAGCGCCGCCGAATCGATCGCGTCGGCGATGAACGTCGACACGTATAAGACGGCCTGTTACACCGTGTCGCGACCGCTGCAGTTGGGGGCGGCCGCGGCCGCCGATCGGCCCGACGTGCAGGACGTCTTCGGCCGGTTCGGGACGGACCTCGGGGTGGCGTTCCAACTGCGTGACGACGTGCTGGGCGTGTTCGGGGACCCGGCGGTAACCGGCAAACCGTCGGGTGACGACTTGCGGTCGGGCAAGCGCACCGTGCTGCTGGCCGAGGCGCTGGAGTTGGCGGACAGGTCGGATTCGTTGGCGGCCAACCTGTTACGCGACTCGATCGGGGCGCAGCTGACCGACGCCGAGGTGGACCGGCTGCGGGAGGTCATCGAGTCGGTGGGCGCCCTGGCCGCGGCCGAGCGACGCATCGCCGAGCTGACGCAACGGGCGCTGGCCGCGCTGGCGGCCGCGCCCATCAACGCGGCGGCCAAGTCCGGATTGTCCGAGCTGGCCAGAATGGCCACCGACCGGTCCGCCTGAGCCGATGACGACGCCGACGCACACCCCGCCGTCCGACACGCCGGCAACGGAACCGCCTGGCGGCGGATGGCTTTCGCGGCTGCGCGCATTCACCACCGCCGCGCAGTCCCGGCCGGCGAAGCTGGGGATGCTCGGTTCGGTCCTGATCACCGTGGGCGGCCTGGGTGCGGGCAGCACCCGGCAACACGACCCGCTGCTGGAGTCAATCCACATGTCGTGGCTGCGTTTTGGCCACGGCCTGGTGTTGTCGTCGGTGGTGTTGTGGATGGGCGTGGGCCTCATGCTGATCGCATGGCTGGGGCTGGGCCGGCGCGTGCTGGCCGGTGAAATGACCGAGTTCATGATGAAGGTCACCACCGGCTTCTGGCTGGCGCCGCTGCTGCTTTCGGTGCCCGTCTTCAGCCGGGACACCTATTCGTATCTCGCCCAGGGTGCCCTGCTGCGCGATGGCCTGGATCCCTACGCCGTCGGACCGGTCGCCAACCCGAATAACCTGCTGGACAACGTAAGTCCCATCTGGACGATCACCACCGCCCCCTATGGCCCGGCGTTCATTCTGGTGGCCAAACTCGTCACGATGCTCGTCGGGAACAACGTGGTGGCCGGAACGGCACTGCTGCGGCTGTGCATGCTGCCGGGGCTGGCCCTGCTGATCTGGGCCACCCCGCGATTGGCCCGCCACCTGGGCGCCGACGGCTCGACGGCCTTGTGGATCTGTGTTCTCAACCCGCTCGTGCTCATCCATCTGATGGGGGGGGTGCACAACGAGATGCTGATGGTGGGACTGATGGCCGCCGGCATCGCGCTGAGCTTCGCCGGCCGCCACGTCCTCGGCACTTCGCTGATCACCGTGGCGATCGCGGTCAAGGCCACGGCCGGGATCGCCCTGCCGTTCATGGTGTGGGTGTGGACGCGGCATCTGCGCGACCGCCGCGGGTACAGCCCGGCCTGGGCGTTCGCGGCGGCCACCGCGACATCACTGCTGGTCTTCGCCGTCGTGTTCGGCATCCTGTCGGCGGTGGCGGGGGTGGGCCTGGGGTGGCTGACCGCACTGGCCGGGTCCGTGAAGATCATCAACTGGCTGACCGTGCCGACCGCGGCCGCCAACATCATTCACGCCGTGTTCAGCGGCTTCTTTGCGGTGCACTTCTACCCCTTGCTGCGCATCACCCGCTTCATCGGGATCGCGATCATCGCGGTGTCGCTGCCCCTGCTGTGGTGGCGGTTCCGGCGCGACGACAGGGCCGCCCTCACCGGCATCGCGTACTCGATGCTGGTGGTGGTGCTCTTCGTCCCCGCGGCGCTGCCGTGGTACTACTCCTGGCCGCTGGCGGTGGTGGCCCCGCTGGCGCAGTCCCGGCGGGCCGTCGCGATCATCGCCGGGCTGTCGACGTGGGTGATGGTGATCTTCAAACCCGATGGCTCGCATGGGATGTACTCGTGGCTGCATTTCTCGCTGGCCACCGCTTGCGCGCTGATCGCCTGGTACAGGCTCTACCGTGCCCCCGACGAGCGGGCCGGCATAACCGAGGAAGCTGTCGCTCAGTAAGCCCTCAGCAAGCCATCGCCTGTGCCCGACGCACGACTTCCCGAGCCTGGTGCGCGTGCAGGGCGTCGACGGGGCGGGCGTTGCTGATGGCATCCCGGCTGCCGTCGTGCGTGATCGTCAGCGACGGATCGGGGGTGAACAACCACCGCACGATCTCGGTGTCGTGGTAGCCGCCGTCGTGCAGGATCGTCAACAGTCCCGGCAGGCTCTTGACCACCTCACCGGACTTGGTGAAGAACACCTGCGGCACCACCAGGCCGCCCTCGCGCTTCACCGCAACCAGGTGACCTTCCCGAAGTTGCTGCTGGACCTTGCTGACCGAAATCCGGAGCAATTCGGCGACCCGCGGAAGGTCGTAGGTGGGCTCGTCGGGATCCAGAACATCGTCGCCGGCAGGAACACTGCTCACCCGCGCAAGTGTAGGCCTTGGCACGCGGATTCAACCCGTGTTCTGACGCCCAATCGCACCCTCACCCCTACGATGGCCCCGTGGCCGGACCCGGGACGCGAGACCCCTTGGACAGCGTCTTGCTGGATGGCCGCTACCTGGTGCAGTCCAAGATCGCCAGCGGCGGCACGTCGACGGTGTACCGCGGCCTCGACACGCGGCTCGACCGCCCGGTCGCGGTGAAGGTGATGGATTCCCGCTACGCCGGCGACGACCAGTTTCTGACCCGGTTTCAGCGCGAGGCCCGCACGGTCGCACGGCTGAAGGACCCCGGCCTGGTCGCGGTATACGACCAGGGCTTGGACGCCCGGCACCCCTTCTTGGTGATGGAGCTCATCGAGGGCGGCACGCTGCGCGAGCTGCTGGCCGAGCGCGGGCCGATGCCGCCCTATGCCGTGGCCGCGGTGCTGCGCCCGGTGTTGGGCGGCCTCGCCGCCGCGCACCGGGCCGGTCTGATTCATCGCGACGTCAAGCCCGAGAACGTGCTGATCTCCGACGACGGCGACGTGAAGATCGCCGATTTCGGTTTGGTCCGTGCCGTCGCGGCCGCTGGAATCACCTCCACGAGCGTGATTTTGGGAACCGCGGCCTACCTGTCTCCCGAGCAGGTGCGCCACGGCGACGCCAGTCCCCGCAGCGACGTGTACTCCGCCGGGATTCTCACCTACGAGCTGCTGACCGGGAGCACCCCGTTCACCGGTGACTCCGCGTTGTCGATCGCCTACCAACGGCTGGACACCGATGTGCCGGCGCCCAGTGCCGCGATCGACGGTGTACCCCCGGAGTTCGACGAGTTCGTGCGGCGCGCGACCGCGCGCGACCCGGGCGACCGGTACGCCGACGCGATCGAGATGGGCGCCGAGCTCGACGCGATCACCGAAGAACTTGCGCTGCCGGATTTTCGGGTCCCGGCACCGCGCAACTCCGCGCAGCACCGGTCCGCGGCCCAGCACAGCCGAATGAGCCAGCGCCCGGACACCGCCGCGCCGCCCGCCGCCGCACCGGTCCGCCACCCCACCCGCCAATTGACCCGCGGCCCCGAGGACTGGTCCGAGCCGCAGCGCCCGCCGCAATCCGATGACGAGCCCGACGACTACGAATACCAGCCCGTCACAGGGGAATTCGCCGGCATTCCGATCAGCGAATTCGCATACGCCCGACAGCACGGCCGGCGCATGGTGCTGATCTGGGTGGCGCTGGTGCTGGCGCTGACCGGTCTGGTTGCCACCGCGGCGTGGACGATCGGGACCAACCTGAACGGGCTGATAGCGGGCTAGTCGCGCAGCATCTCGGCGACCAGGAAGGCCAACTCCAGCGACTGCTGGGTGTTCAGCCGCGGGTCGCATGCCGTCTCGTAGCGCCCCGCCAAGTCCAGATCCGAAATGTCTTGCGCCCCACCCAGGCATTCCGTGACGTCTTCGCCGGTGATCTCGACGTGGATGCCGCCCGGGTGCGTGCCCAGCGCGCGGTGCACCTCGAAGAAACCCTGCACCTCGTCGACGACGCGGTCGAAGTGCCGGGTCTTGTATCCGTTGGACGACTCGTGGGTGTTGCCGTGCATGGGGTCGCACTGCCAGATCACCTGGTGACCGGTCGCCTGGACCTTCTCGACGATGGGCGGCAGCAGATCGCGCACCTTGTTGTTGCCCATCCGGCTCACCAACGTCAACCGGCCCGGCTTGTTGTGCGGGTCAAGCCGTTCCACGTATTCGACGGCCAGTTCCGGGGTCATCGTCGGACCGATCTTCACGCCGATCGGGTTGGCGATCACCTCCGCGAACGCGATGTGCGCGCCGTCGAGCTGGCGCGTCCGCTCGCCGATCCAGACGGTGTGTGCCGACAGGTCGAATAGCTGCGGCTCCCCGTCCTCGCTCGCCGACAGCCGCAGCATGGCCCGCTCGTAGTCGAGCACCAAAGCCTCATGGCTGGCATAGATTTCGGCGGTCTGCAGGTTGCGGTCGGCCACGCCGCAGGCGCTCATGAACCGCAGACCCCGGTCGATTTCGGTGGCCAGCGCCTCGTAGCGGGCGCCGGCGGGCGACGTCCGGACGAACTCCCGGTTCCAGTCGTGGACCAGGTGCAGCGACGCCAGGCCCGACGACGTCAGCGCCCGCACCAGGTTCATCGCCGCACTGGCGTTGGCGTACGCGCGCACCAGCCGCGACGGGTCGTGCTCGCGCGCGGCGGCATCCGGGGCGAAGCCGTTGATCATGTCCCCGCGGTAGGACCGCAACCCCAGGGCGTCGATGTCGGCCGACCGTGGCTTGGCGTACTGGCCGGCGATCCGGGCCACCTTGACCACCGGCATGCTGGCGCCGTAGGTCAGCACCACGGCCATCTGCAGCAGGGCGCGGATGTTGCCCCGAATGTGGGGCTCGGTGTTGTCGGTGAACGTCTCCGCGCAGTCCCCGCCCTGCAGCAGGAACGCCTCGCCCTTGGCGACCTGGGCCAGCTGCTCCTGCAGCCGGAGGATCTCCGAGGGCACCGTCACCGGCGGCACGCTCTCGAGGACCGTTCGCATCGCCGCCGCCTGTTCGGCCGGCCAGCTGGGTTGCTGGGCGGCCGGCTTGGCCAGCGCGGCGTCCAGCCGCGCCCGCAGGTCGTTCGGCAGCGGGGGCAGCGACGGCAGCTGGTCGATCGGGATGTCGACAGTCCAGTTCATCGGTCCATGGTAACCGGGGCGCGAGGGTGACTGATCAGCGCGAACGTCGTCCGGGCGGGCTCAGGGCGATACTCCGGCGTTCGGATCGCTCCCGAGGCCGTCCCCCTCCGCCGAGATGATCAGCCGGTATCGCCGCATCTGGTCGCGGGCGTCGACCAACGCGTCGTGGGCATCGCGCGACCGCGGCGGCATGGGCGGGCAGCCCCGGTCCTCCCACAATTGCCGCAAGTCCCGGGTGAAACGGGGCAGCGCCCGCGGCAGCTCGGGCATCGTGCCCCATAGCTGGCACAAGGCCACGTGGTCGTAGGCGCCGATCCACGCCCACAGTTCGATGGGGTCAGCGCCCCGGACGTCGAAGAAATCCTCGAGGTCCGAGCGGATCTGTCTGCGCGAGCGCCACAGCTGAGACGACGGGGGTGGCAGCTTGGGCAGCACGTTGGCGCGCACCCAGCCGCCGGCGCGTTCGGGATCGAACTCCGTTGACACGGCGTAGTACTCGCGGCCGTCCTCGGCGACCACCCCGATGGAGATCAACTCGATGGTGCGGCCGTCCTCGATGAACTCGGTGTCGTAGAAGTACCGCACCGGCGAAAGCCTATCTGCTGATCAGGATGGGCCCCGTCGGCGGCGGTGCCGGGTGTACGTCGTGGTCGAGCTGGGCGTCGACCGCGCGCTCGTCGGGCAGGCGGGGCGTGCCCGCGATCGCGCACTGCAGATACAGCTTGGCCCGCACCACCGGGCGGCGCAGCGTCCGTTCGCGTTGTAGCGCTCGGCGCATCTTCTCGGGTTGGTTGGTGTATCGCCAGCGAGCCCAGGGCGCATGCGGGCGGGACAATCGGATCGCGCCGATGACCAGCAGCACGACGATGAACATGCCGAGCAGCCCGGTCCACACCTTGCCCTTGAGCACGACGATCACCGCCAGGGGCAGCGTCAACACCAGTCCGCCGGCCACCGCGGCGCGCAGCGGCCAGGAATCGGTGCCTTCCCAGATCGGCAGGAAAAACATCAGCGGATGCAGGCCCATGATCAAGAGTCCGGCCACCCCCACCGCGGCGAACACGGCGTCCACCGAAGTGCGCCCATCCTCTGACCAGTAAACGTCGGACAGGTGCAGGATCAACGCGTACTCGTCGAGCACCAGGGCCGCACCGATGCCGAAAAAGATTGCCGACAAAGTGAATTCGGGCTCGTGTCCGTCGATGGACAGGGTGACCAAGGTCAGGCCGGAGAGCAGCACCAGGACGACACCGAACGTCACGTGGTGGATGTGGACCCCGCTGACATGGACGTTGCGCGGGTGCCACCACCTGGCCGGGTGGCCGGTCTCGGCGCGGTGGCGGATGAAGCGCACGAACGTCCGCGTGACGAAAAACGTCAGGATGAATGCCACCAGGCAGCACAGCAGGGGCAACCGGCCGCCCTCGAGGATGTCGTGCGCGAACCAGCGCGTCACCCGCAGCACGAACCAGTGGAGCACTCTTGAAACGTACGCCTGTGGGCGTAGACACCGCCGGAAGCCGCGCGGAGCGACGTACCACCTCCGCGCACCGATTACGCTGTTGTGCGACATGAGTAGATGGCGGGCGCCCGACGTGGGCCACCCAAGCAAACGTGGCCCCGGGCAGGTCCTGTTGTGGTGCGGTCTCTGGCTGCTAGCGGCCGCGGGGCTGGGCTATGTGGCCTGGCAACTGTTCGGCCACATTCCCTATCGCATCGATATCGACGTGTATCAGATGGGCGCGCAGGCGTGGATGCAGGGCCATTCGCTGTACCGCGGTGATGTGCTGTTCCACACACCGATCGGGCTCAACCTGCCGTTCACCTATCCCCCGCTGGCGGCGATCGTGTTCTGCCCGTTCGCCTGGCTGCACATGCCCGCCGCCAGCGTCGCGATCACGGCGTTGACGTTGGTGCTGCTGGTGGTGTCCACCGTGATCGTGCTGACCCGCCTCGACGTCTGGGCCGCCTCGACGGCGCTGCCCGGCCCGGCCTGGTTGCGCCGCTGGTGGCTGGCCGTCGTCATCACGCTGGCGGCGACCATCTGGCTGGAACCCATCACGTCGAACTTCGCCTTCGGCCAGATCAACGTCGTGTTGATGACCCTGGTGATCGCCGACTGCCTGCCGCGCCGCACACCGTGGCCGCGCGGGCTGCTGCTGGGACTGGGCATAGCGCTCAAACTCACGCCTGCGGTGTTTCTGCTCTATTTCCTGCTGCGTCGCGACAACCGGGCCGCACTCACGGCCGTGGCGTCCTTCGTGGTGACGACGGCGGTGGGTTTCGTTCTGGCATGGGGTGACTCGTGGGAGTACTGGACGCACACCCTGCCGCACACCGATCGGATCGGCGAGGCGGCGCTGAACACCGATCAAAACCTCGCCGGGGCCCTGGCCCGACTCGGGCTGGGCGAGCAACAGCGCTTCCTGCTCTGGGTGGTGGCCTCGCTGCTCGTGCTCGCGCTGACGGTGTGGGCGATGCGCAGGGTGCTGCGGGCCGGCGAGCCCGTGCTCGCCGTCATCTGCGTCGCGTTGTTCGGGTTGATGGTCTCCCCGGTCTCGTGGTCACACCACTGGGTGTGGGGATTGCCGACGGTCGTGGTGCTCGCCGTGCTGGCCTGGCGGCGCCGCAACGTGACGCTGGCCGTGGTCGGTGCCGCGGGAGTGGCGCTGATGAGATGGTCGCCGATCGACCTGCTGCCCAAGCATCACGAGGCGTCGGCGGTCTGGTGGCGTCAGCTCGCCGGGATGTCCTACGTGTGGTGGGCGCTGGCCGTCATCGTCGCGGCCGGTCTGACGGTGACCACTCGCAAGCCGTCGCCGGATTCGGCGCCGCAAGAATTGACGCCGGTGACAGCAGCCGGCTAGTCGAGCCCGCGGATCAACCGACGGCGGTTTCCGGGATCCGGGCGGCCTCGCCGGTCGATCCATCGCCGTTGCGGCTTTCCTTGACGCTGGCGGCGTAGATGTCGACGTACTCCTGGCCGGAGAGCCCCATCAGCTCGTAGATCACCTCGTCGATGACGGCCCGCTCGATGAAGCGGTTGCCGGCCAACCCCTCGAACCGGGAGAAGTCCATCGGCTTGCCGAAGCGAACGGTGACCCGCCCGAAGCGCAACATGTTCGTCCCCGGCGGATTGACGACGTTGGTGCCGATCATCGCCACCGGGATCACCGGGACGCCGGTGTGCAGGGCCAGCCGCGCCAGACCGGTCTTGCCTTTGTACAGCCGGCCGTCCGGCGATCGGGTGCCTTCGGGGTACATCCCCAGCAGCTTTCCGGACGAGAGCAGCCGCTCGGCGGTGGTCAGTGCGGCCTGCGCGCTGTCGGCGTCGGTCCGGTCGATCGGCACCTGGCCCACGGCGGTGAAAAACCAGCGCTGGAACCAGCCCTTCAGGCCGGTCCCCGTGAAGTATTCGGCCTTCGCCAGGAAGGTGATGCGGCGGCGCACCACCAGCGGCAGGTAGAAGCTGTCCATCACCGCCAGGTGATTACTGGCCAGGATCGCCGGGCCGGAACTCGGAATGTGTTCCAGGCCTTCAACTTTTGGCCGACCGAGCAAGGCCAGCAACGGGCCGAGCAGTACGTACTTGAATAGCCAGTACCACATGGCCCTCCCTCTCGCCCGCCCGCCGGTGTTCTGCGCCAACTGTACCCACCGCATGCGGAAGGGACCACCTTCGACGCAGCGGGGTCACTCCTCGACGGTGACGGGAATGGGCTGATACCGGGTCCTGGTCGCTGAGTCGGGAGGCTCCGCCTCGGTGGCGCCGTGGCCGGGCGGCCCGTCGGGCGGTGGTCTCTCCGCGCCGTTGATGTCGTCGAGCATGGCCCGGATCACCTCGAGCAGGGCGATGCTGTGGTCGGCGATAACGGTGATCAGCGGGTGCTGCTCACCGGTCGCCAGCGCGGCCAGCGCGCACACCGGGCACCACACCTGTTGGCACTTGCCGGTCCCGGCTCCGCGGCCCGCCGTCAGCGCGGCCGCCGTCCGCACCGCCGGGTCGATTCCGTCCAGGATTGTCTGGGCGAGCCTGCGCAGCTCGGGACCGATATCCGAATGAGCCCCACTCACTTAGGCCACACCTCCGGATCTGGTCGAAATCGCACCGTCAGCTCGCTACCCCGCAATTGTGCGTCCAGCACCGTGCAGCGCCGGAGCACGGACGCCAACCTAACCCTGCGCCGCAATCCGCCGGCACTGACGATCAGGTCGTCGTCAACGCGCCCCAGCGTCAGCGTTGACGGATCGAGTTGCGGCAACGCTAGCCGCATTCGATAAATGGAACCAAGTCCCGTTCCGGATTCCAGGTCCACCGTCGGCCGCAATGGCCCCGGCGGCGGCGCCCCGCCGCGACGACGCGCGGAGTCGAGCAACTCGCCCAGGGCCTTCGGACCGATCGGCTCCCCGGACAGGTGCGGAGTCAACACCAGGGCCACCTCACCAATGGTGGCGTCGAGTTCGTCGAGAACACCACGTTGTTCGGAAATGCGTTCGGCGTACCAGTAAAACGCGGGGTGCTCCGGCAGGTTGCGGTATTCGTAAGATGCGTCTTCGGTCAGAACCTGGTTGACGATCAGTTCCTCGACGCGCACCCCCATCAATGCCAGCGAACCCAGCGTCCTGGCCGCCTCCGCAGCGACGACCCGCTCCGGCGTCAATACCAAGTGCGCGCCGACCAATTCGCCGTCGGTCAGCAGGGTGTTGAGCGTCTCGACGCTGGCGCCGATGCGCTCCAGCAGCTCCACCATCGCCGCCGAGCGGGAGTCGTCGGCGCCGACGGACAGCCGCCGATGCCGCGGCCACGCGCGTTCGACATAGAGCCCGAAGGTGGCGGGCAAGGTCAACATCCGCAGCGCGTCGGCGGTCGAGGCGCAGTCGACGACGATGCGATCCCAGCGCCCGGAGACGGCCAGCTCGCCGACGGCGTGCAGCCCGAGCACTTCCTGAACACCCGGCAGCGCCGAAAGTTCTTCGGGGGCAATGGTACTCAGCTCGGTATCGGGAAACCGACGATCCAGCGTGTCGACGACCTCGCGCCAGCGAAGCTCGAGCAGGGCCAGGGTGTCCAGGGCGAGCGCGTCGAGGAAGCCACCACCGGCCTGCTCGTCATCGGCAAGCACGCGAACCAGTTCGCCCGGGCTGGGCGGGACGGGGACACCGAGCACGTCGCCGAGTGAATGCGCCTGATCGGTCGACACCACCAGCACTCGCTGCCCCGCGCTTGCGGCACCGACCGCCGTCGCACAGGCCAGCGTGGACTTTCCTACCCCGCCCTTGCCAACGAAGAGGCTGATTCGGGCCGGGGTGGGCGCCCGCGATTCGCTGGACTCACTCAGCCCTCGACTCGTTTCTTCAGATCCTTCAACGCGGTGTCGGTCAACCGGCGCTCGGCCTTGCGCTTGAGCAGACCGATCATGGGAACGGCGAGGTCAACCGAGAGCTCGTAGGTGACCTCGGTGCCAGATCCCTTGGGCGCCAATCGATATGTGCCCTCCAGCGAACGCAGCAGCGAGCTGGAGACCAGGGTCCAACTGACCGACTGCCGGTCCTTGGGCCACTGGTAGGAAATGACCATCGTGTCCTTGAGCACGGCGGCGTCCAGCACCACCCGCGCGACTTTGGGATAGCCGTCGGCGTCTGTCTCCTGCACCTCGGCTTCCCGGTATTCCGAGATCCACTGCGGGTAGGAATCGATATCCGCGATGACGCCCATCACCGTGCCCGGGTCGGCGTCGATGTAAATGGTCTGCGACGTCTTCTCCGCCACCTGGTGCTGCCCTCTCTCCCGCAAGCGGTCGACGCCGCCGGCGGGGAAACTACCGTGCGGGTCTAACCCCCGGGCCTCCGGTCCGAAACGGTACTCTCCCCGCAAACCTGACCCGGCTAAACTACCGGAGAAACTCCGACCGGACGCGACCGTTCCAGTGTCGTCTTGACCTCGAAGGCCATTTTCTTTCCCGCCACCCGACGGCGGTGCGTCATTTTCGCGAGATTCAGCTTGGCCAACTGCCAGGCCGCCACCCCGGACGGTTCGGCGTGCAGGAAGTAATGCAGCACCACCCCGTCCAGCGACGGCTCCAGCCAGATCTCCATGGTTCCGGTCAGCGCGCCGGTGACCGCCCAGCGGATCCCCTTGTCGCCGCGCTCCTCGACGACCTGCAGCCGCAGGTCCGGCCACCACCGGCGCCAGCTCGACGGATCGGCGACCGCGGCGCCGACCCGCGCACCGTCGGCGGCGACGAACGTCTCGTCGGCGATCTGGATGCTGTTCACTACCCCAGCTTCACACACCCGCGCCCTGGCCCGGCGACTGCCACCGTTCCTGCGCGAACGCGCGGATTAGGCTGGACGGCAACAAGCCGGCCCCCGGAACGTCACCCAAGCCAAAACGAGGTCAGTAAGAGTGCGTGAGTACAGTGTCCCCGCCCGCTTCTCCGTCGGCGAGCACGACAACATCGCGGCCATGGTCTTCGAGCACGAGCGATCAGATCCCGGCTTCGTCATCTTCCGGCGTCAGGTCGACGGCGAATGGACCGATGTCACCTGCGCGGAGGTGGCCGAACAGGTTCGCTCCGCGGCGCTGGGTCTGATCGCGCTCGGCGTCCAGGCCGGCGACCGGGTCTCCATCTTCTCGGCCACCCGCTACGAGTGGGCGATCATCGACCTGGCAATCCTGTCCGTCGGCGCGGTCACCGTGCCGATCTACGAGACGTCGTCGGCCGAGCAGGTGCGCTGGGTGCTGCAGGACTCCGAGGCGGTGGTCGCCTTCGCCGAAACCGACGCGCACGCCGCGATGGTCACCGAACTCACCGCCGACCTGCCCGCCCTGCGCCGCGTGCTGCACATCGACGGCTCGGGTCCCAAGGCGCTCGACCAGCTCGCCGAGGCCAGCGCCTCGGTCGAGCCCGCCGAACTCACCGCCCGCCAGGAGGCGCTGCGCGCCGACGACCCGGCGACGCTCATCTACACCTCGGGCACCACCGGACGGCCCAAGGGCTGCCAGCTCACCCATTCCAACCTGCTGTACGAGACCCGCGGCGCCAAGGAGTGCCTGCCGACGCTGCTGCACGAGGGGCAGCGGCTGCTGATCTTCCTGCCGCTGGCCCACGTGCTGGCGCGCTCGCTGACGCTCTCGGCATTCGCCAACAAGGTGACCGTCGGGTTCACCAGCGACATCAAGAACCTGCTGCCGATGTTCGCCGTGTTCAAGCCGACGGTGGTGGTGTCGGTGCCCCGGGTGTTCGAGAAGGTCTACAACACCGCCGAACAGAACGCGGTCAACGACGGCAAGGGCCGGATCTTCGCGGCCGCCGTGCAAACCGCGGTCGACTGGAGCCAGGCGCAGGACGGCGGGCGGCCGGGGCTGGTGCTGCGCGCCAAGCATGCGTTGTTCGACCGGCTGGTCTATCACAAGCTGCGCGCCGCGCTGGGCGGTGAATGCCACGCGTCCGTCTCGGGCGGCGCGCCGCTGGGTGCGCGGCTGGGCCACTTCTACCGGGGCGTCGGCCTGACCATCCACGAGGGCTACGGCCTGACCGAGACCAGCTCCGCCATCACGGTCAACCAGGTCGGCAACGTCAGGATCGGGACGGTCGGAACGCTGTTGCCGGGCAACAGCATGCGCATCGCCGAAGACGGCGAGCTTCTGGTCCGGGGCGGCGTGGTGTTCAGCGGCTACTGGCGCAACGAGCAGGCCACCAACGACGCGTTCACCGACGGCTGGTTCAAGACCGGCGATCTCGGCGCGCTCGACGAGGACGGCTTCCTGAGGATCACCGGCCGCAAGAAGGAGATCATCGTCACCGCCGGCGGTAAGAACGTCGCCCCGGCCGTGCTCGAGGACCAACTGCGGGCGCACGCGCTGATCAGCCAGGCCATGGTGGTGGGCGACGCCAAGCCGTTCATCGGCGCGCTGATCACCATCGACCCCGAGGCGTTCGAAGCGTGGAAGGAGCGCAACCACAAGGCGGCCGGCGCGTCGGTTGCCGATCTGGCCGGCGACCCGGACCTGGTCGCCGAGGTGGACGCCGCCGTCAAGCACGCCAACCAGGCGGTGTCGCACGCCGAGTCGATCCGCAAATTCCGCATCCTGCCGGTCGACTTCACCGAGGACACCGGCGAGCTGACACCGACGATGAAGGTCAAGCGCAACGTGGTCGCCGAGAAGTTCGCCTCCGACATCGACTGGATCTACGAGAAGGATTAGCGGCCCGCCGTCACGCCTCCGCGGCCGAGCGTCACGCCAGGGCACCGCCCTCCTGCGAGCGTCAGGCCAGCGTGACGCTCGAGCCGTCAGCCGCCGAGGATTTCGGCCAGCCGTGCAGCGAGGGTGTCCCACCGCCAGTGGGCCGTCACCCACTCCCGCCCGGCCTCGCCCATGGCGGCGGCCCGGTCCCGGTCGCCGAGCAACTCGGTGACGGCGTCGGCGACGGCGCTCAGCGAGCGCCCATCGACTACTAATCCAGTCTTGTTGTGCTGCACGGCTTCTGGAGCCCCGCCGGAGTCGCCGGCGATCACCGGCTTGCCGGTCGCCGAGGCCTCGAGGAAGACGATGCCCAAGCCCTCGACGTCCATGCCGGCGCCGCGGGTGCGGCACGGCATCGCGAAGACGTCGGCCAGCGCGTGGTGGGCGGGCAGCTCGGCGGCCGGTACGCCGCCGGTGAAAGTCACATGCTCGCTCATCCCGCACTCGCGGGCGAGCTTGTGCAGCGATTCCAGGTAGGGACCGCCGCCGACGATGACCAGGGCGGCACCATCGACGCGCTGCCGGATCGACGGCAGCGCCTTGATCAGCATGTCCTGACCCTTGCGCGGGACCAGCCGGGACACGCACACGACCGTGGGCCGCTCCCCCAGCCGATACCGGTCGCGCAGCGCGGCGCCGGCCGCCGGGTCGGGCCGGAACCGGTCGGTGTTGACCCCGGGCGGCAGGTATTCCAGCGACGCGTTGGGCCCGAAGGCCGGCGCGAACCGGGCGCGGGTGTAGCGGCTGACGAACGTGACGACGTCGGTGGTGTCGCCGATGCGACGCAGCACCGACCGCGCGACGGGGAGCATCGACCAGCCCACTTCGTGACCGTGCGTGCTGGCCACCACCCGGGTCGCCCCCGCCTGCCGGGCCCGCTGCGCCAGCAGCGCCAGCGGCGCGGCCGCGCCGAACCAGACGGTGTCGATGCCGTTGTCGGCGATCAGCCGGCGCATCCGGGCGTCCACCGCCGGGCCGGGCAACATCAACGTGCCGGGATGACGGACCACCCGGTAGCCCGCCGCCTCGGCCGCATGGTCGAAGGCCTCGGCACCCTTCCATTGCGGCGCGTACACCGTCATCGAATGCAACCCGGCATCGACGAGGTGCCCGACGAAGTCGCTCAGGTAGGACTGGATGCCGCCCGGCCGGGGCGGAAAGTCGTTGGTTACCAGCAGGACCCGACTCACTGCGTCAGGCTAGCCTGACGCGCGCGCGGGCCGTGCGGGGCATCTCCTCAGCCGGCGCGGGTGAGCCACTCGTGCCAGCGCGCGAGCAGGCCGGGCGAGTCGGTGGCCAGCACGTCGTGCGCGGCGGAGGGCACGTCGGTGTGCCCGGCACCGCAGACGGCCAGATACAGGTCGTGCAGCTTGGCCGTCCCGAAGGTGTCCGCGACGAAGCGCGCGAACCACCAGGCGCGGTCGTACGCCAACGAACGCTGCGAGCCCGGTGCGTCCAGGTCGGCGTCCGAGGGCAGCGCCAGCGGGACCGGCAGCGCGTCGAGGGGCACCGGAGTCCGTGGCCGGCCGACGAAATCGGCCACGCCCTCGGTCAGCCACCGGGGCGCATCCGCGGCGGTGTCCGCGCGGGCCGCGTAGTGAAAAAGCTCGTGCGTCAACACGATTCGCAGCGCACCCTCGGTCATGTTGGCCGCGCCGGGCGCGAAGACGATCCGCTCACCGATGACCACCCGGTGCACCGGATCGACGCGGTCGGCGACCGTCACCGCCGCGATGTCCGCCCACTGCGCCGCCGGACCGCCACCGGCGGCCGCGCGGAACTCCTCGTCGGTGTGGGCGGCGACCACCGATATGTCGCGCGACCAGTCCAAGCCCCAGAACGCCTCGACCGCGTTGATCGCCGCGCCGATGCCGGACGCCACCCGGGACAGCAGCCGGTCGCCGGCCGGACCGCCGAGGCCGAGCAGCCGAACGGTGCGGTCACCGACGACCAGCGACTTCGTCGCGGCGCTGACCTGGCTGCGTGCGGGCGTGATCAGCTGCGGGGGTCGCGTGCCGCCGCCGCGTCCCGCGTCCAGCGGGACCGCCGCGGCGACGACGAGCTCGACAAGGAAGACCCAGGCCAGCAGCAGCGTCAGCCGCCCGCGCCGGGCGCCTGGTCCGCTAGTAGCGGCGGGCGTCGTGGATCGGGCCTGCGGCATTCATCGGCACCACGCGCACCGGCTGGCCGTAGGTCGAGGAATGGATCACCATGCCGTCACCGACGTAGAGGCCGCTGTGTGACGCGTCGTTATAGAAGGTGACCACGTCGCCGGGCTGCAGGTCCGACAACGACACCGGCTGACCGCCTTGAGCCTGCGCCTGGCTGGAGTGCGGCAGCGAGATACCGGCCTGCTGGAACGCCCACATCACCAGGCCGGAGCAGTCGAACCCGCCCGGCGCGGCGCCACCCCAGACGTACGGTGAACCGACCTGCGTCAACGCCGCCTGCACGACGGTCCCGCGGTCACCGCCACCGACCCCGCCACCGAACGGTCCGGGCATTCCGCCGGGAGGCGGAGCCTCACCGGGTCCCTGCGGCGCGCCGGGCGGCGCCGCCTCGGGCGCGGGGGCGCCGGGCGCCGGGAGACCCGCCGGGACGGGGCCGGGATCGGCGAGCGCGGTGCGCTGCTCGGGCGACAAGGACACGTACTGCGACTTGACGACCGCGATCTGCACCTGCAACTGACTTTGCTTGGACTGCAGGCTCGCTCGCACCGCGGCGGCCTGCTCGGCCGCGCTCTTCGCGTCGGCGGCGGACTTGGCGGCCTCCCGCTCGGCCTTGGCGGCCTGCTCGCCCGCGGCCCGGAAACTCGTCATCTGGTCGGCCATCTGGGTCGCCATCAGCCGCTGCATGGCCAGCTTGTCGATCAGCCCTTGCGGCGATCCGGCGGTCAACATGGCCGTCATGCCGTCGACGCGGCCGCCCATGTAGGTCGCGGCGGCAAGCTTGTTCACGGCACCCTGGAACGACGCCAGGCGAGCCTTGGCCGCATCGACGGCGGCCAGGGCGTCGTCGTGCTTCTTGTCCGCCGCGCGCTGGGCCACCAGCTTGTCGTTCAGGTCGAGCTGCGCGCTGTGCATCGCCTCGGTGGTCTGCTCGGCCTGGCGTGACAACTCGTTGAGTTTGGCCAGCGCATCACCGGCCGGGTCGGCCGAGACGTTCGCCGCGAGGGCACCCGATAAGACTGTGAAGCCCGCTAGCGTCCCGATGGCAAATCGTGTGACGACACGCACAAACGGGTATCTAGAGTCAAGCCTCAAGATTTTGCTTCCTTAAACGGGCCATTGACGACCAGGCGCCGTCGAGCTGGTTTAGGTCTCAGACAGGTTACGAAACGATATCGGCGTTTGTCCAAAGCGGGGGGTTAAGAATTTGGATAGATTTCTGTCATTATCATGTGGACGATGCTGACTCCCTCGTAAACCTTTGGCACACAAAGCATCTTAGGCGACGCCCGAATCGCGTTCGCGGCGGATAGGCACTAACCGTAATCGCGGTGCCAGGCCTACATCGGCGAGCACCGCCAACGCAGCGCATTCGTCCTCCAACAAAGTTCCCGGGACCCCGAGTAACACGCTGACTACGCAATCGCGGCATCCCGGTCCGCGCACCGCGCAGTCGTCGCAATCGATCACCACCGGCGCCCCCGCGTCCGGCACCGTCGTGCCGTCGCTGTCGGGCCCACTGCTTCGTGCCATCGGGATCGGTCCTCTCGGTCAGGCTTGGCGAACTCAGGTCGGACTCTCCGCACGGTAACCACACCCACCGACAACCCGCCGGCACCGCGTTCGCCTGGCGAACGGGTTCGGTTTGCTCGGCGTGGGAACCGCGCGGGTGTCGGTGGACCCGCTTAACGTCGCGGCCATGGGTGCCGGTGATGCGACTCAGCTCAGTTTCACCGACTTGGGGTCATCCTTCGCCACCGCCGACGTCACGTTGCGCGACACAACCTTCGTGGTGGTGGACCTGGAGACCACGGGCGGACGCACGAAAGGCACCGACGGAAACGCGCCCGACGCCATCACTGAGATCGGAGCGGTCAAGGTCCGCGGCGGCGCCGTGCTCGGCGAGTTCGCCACGCTCGTCGACCCGGAGCGCAGCATCCCGCCCCAGATCGTGCAGCTGACCGGCATCACCACCGCGATGGTGTCCGACGCTCCGACAATCGACGCGGTGTTGCCGATGTTCCTCGAATTCGCGGGTTTCGACCACGGGACAGTGCTGGTGGCCCACAACGCCGGGTTCGATGTGGGATTTCTGCGTGCCGCCGCGGCGCGGTGCGACATCCCCTGGCCCCGGCCGAAGGTCCTGTGCACGGTGCGGCTGGCCCGCCGGGTGCTCAGCCGCGAGGAAGCCCCCACGGTGCGGCTGGCCGCGCTGGCGCGGCTCTTTGCCGTCGCCACCCAGCCCACGCACCGCGCGCTGGACGACGCCCGCGCCACCGTCGACGTGCTGCACGCGCTCATCGAGCGGGTGGGCAACCAGGGGGTGCACACCTACGCCGACCTGCGCTCCTACCTGCCGGACGTGACGCCGGCCCAGCGGCGCAAGCGGGTCCTCGCCGAAGGTCTGCCCCACCGCCCGGGGGTCTACCTGTTTCGCGGGCCGTCGGGCGAGGTGCTCTACGTGGGCACCGCCGTCGACCTGCGCCGCCGGGTCGGGCAGTACTTCACCGGCGCCGACCCACGCGGCCGGATGAAGGAGATGGTCAATCTGGCCACCGCGGTCGACCACGTGGAGTGCGCTCACGCGCTGGAGGCCGGCGTCCGCGAGCTGCGACTGCTGGCCGCGCACGCCCCGCCCTACAACCGCCGTTCCCGGTTCCCGCACCGCTGGTGGTGGGTGGCCCTGTCCGACGAGGCGTTCCCGCGGCTCGCGGTGGTCCGGGCACCGCGCCACGACCGCGCCGTCGGCCCGTTTCGGTCGCGCGCCGACGCCGCCGACACGGCCGCGCTGATGGCGCGCTTCACCGGCCTTCGGACCTGCACGGCCCGGCTGGGCCGCTCGGTCCTGCACGGGCCGGCCTGCCCCGAGGCCGAGGTCTCGCCGTGTCCCGCGGCGCGCGGCATCACGGCCACGCAATACGCGGCGGCCGTGGCGCGCGTCGCCGCGTTGATCGACGGGATGGAGAACGCCGCCCTGGTGGCCGCCGTGGATCAGGTCACGGCGCTGGCCGAGCGCCGCAATTTCGAAAGCGCCGCGCGCCTGCGCGACCGCACCGCCACCGCCGTCGAGATCCTGTGGCGCGGCCAGCGGTTGCGCGCCCTGGCCACGCTGCCCGAGCTGATCGCCGCCGCGCCCGACGGGGACGGTGGTTACCACCTCGCCGTCGTCCGGCACGGTCAGCTCGCCGCAGCCGGCACCGCCAGGCGCGGGGTGCCCCCGATGCCGGTGGTCGACGCCATTGCGGCTGGGGCACAGGCGATCTTGCCCGTCGCGGCCCCGCTGGGCGGTGCGCTGGTGGAGGAATCCGCGCTCATCACGCGGTGGCTGGCAGGCCCCGGGGTTCGCATCGTTCGGGTCGATGAATCCGCCGACGCCACCGGCTGGGCTTCACCACTGCGCTCGGCCGGCGCGTGGGCGGCCTGGGCCGCCTCGGCGCGTTCGGCGCGGCTGGCCTATGAACAGACCTCGGCACAAGCGGCCCAACACGACTCAGACCTGCTGGCTGAACCGCACCCATCGCGCGAGCACCTGTTCGGCCGCACCGGAGTCGATCGCCGCGGCGGCGCGCTGCAACCCGTCCTCCCACGCCGGCAACCATTCAGCGCGGCTGGATAGGCCGGCGTGGGCCACGATCGCCCCGGCGGCGTTGAGCACTACGGCGTCCCGGACCGGGCCCTTGTCACCGGCCAGCACCGCGCGCACCTCCGCCGCGTTGGCTTGCGCGTCGCCGCCCAACAGATCGTCGAGATCGGCTCGGGCAAAACCGAATCCGGCCGGATCGAACGTCAGCTTGTCCACCGTCCCGGCCTGCACCCGCCAAATCGTGCTGGTGGTGGTCGTCGTCAACTCGTCAAGTCCGTCGTCGCCGTGCACCACCAACACGCTGGACCGGCGCGCGGCGAAGACCCCCGCCATCACCTCGGCGAGGTCGGCGAACGCGCAGCCGATCAGGCCGGCCCGCGGCCTAGCCGGATTGGTAAGGGGTCCAAGGAGATTGAACACCGTCGGCACGCCGATCTCGCGGCGCACCACCGACGCGTGCCGGTACGACGGGTGGAACAGCGGCGCGAAGCAGAACCCGATGCCCACCTCGGTCAGGCTCTGCGCCACCTGCTCGGGTTCGAGGTCGATACGCACGCCGAGCGCCTCCAGCGTGTCGGCACCGCCGGACAACGACGATGCCGCGCGGTTGCCGTGTTTGACCACCGGCACGCCGGCGGCCGCGACCACGATCGCCGCCATGGTGGAGAGGTTGACGGTGTTGACGCCGTCGCCACCGGTCCCGACGATGTCCACGCTGTCGTCGCGCATCGCGGGCATCGTGCGCGCGTGGCCCAGCATGACGTCGGCCAACTCGCTGACCTCGGCCGAGGTCGGGACCTTCATCTGCATCGCCACCGCAAACGATGCGACCTGCGCCGGGCTCGCGTCGCCCGCCATGATCTGATCCATGGCCCAGGCGGCCTGGCCGCGCGCCAGATCCTGACCGCCCATCAACCGGGCCAGAACCCCAGGCCACGAGGGTGCCGCCCCGGCCGGTCGAGCGGCGGACCCGCCAGTGGAAGCCTCAGATGACAGAGCCACGCGCCGATGGTCCCACGCGGAGCCGACCTGCCCCAACCGGCGCGGAGTCCCGCCCGCTCCGGCCGGCGCCGCGACGCGAAAAGATGAAATGCCGCCCCGGGTGGAGTTAATCAACTACAAAGCGTCATACTTGCGGATGTGACCAGCGCTGTAGGGACCTCAGGTACTGCAATCACGTCGCGCGTTCATTCGTTGAATCGACCGAACATGGTCAGTGTCGGCACCATCGTTTGGCTCTCCAGCGAGCTGATGTTCTTTGCTGGCCTGTTCGCGATGTACTTCACCGCGCGTGCGCAGTCCGGCGGCAAGTGGCCGCCACCGCCGACCGAACTGAACCTCTATCAGGCCGTCCCGGTGACGCTCGTGCTGATCGCGTCGTCGTTCACCTGCCAAATGGGTGTGTTCGCGGCCGAACGCGGCGACGTCTTCGGGCTGCGCCGCTGGTACGTGATCACCTTCCTGATGGGCCTGTTCTTCGTTTGCGGGCAGGGCTACGAGTACTTCCACCTGGCCACGCACGGCACCACGATTCCCGGCAGCGCCTACGGCAGCGTGTTCTACCTGGCGACCGGTTTCCACGGCCTGCACGTCACCGGCGGTCTGATCGCCTTCATCTTCTTGCTGGCCCGCACCGCGATGAGCAAGTTCACCCCGGCGCAGGCCACCGCGAGCATCGTCGTCTCTTACTACTGGCATTTCGTCGACATCGTGTGGATCGCGCTGTTCACCGTGATCTATTTCATCCGATGAGCCGGCGGCTCCGAATACTGGAATGAACAGGAGTTCTCGGTTGAAGAAGCTGGGGTCCATGCGAAACCGGAAGCCGCGTCAAGGGCAGCGCGACCGCTCGAGGCGGCGGCTGCGCCGCCGCCTGTCCGGCGGGCTGTTGCTGCTGATCGCGCTGACCATCGCCGGCGGCCTGGCCGCCGTGCTGACGCCGCGCCCGCAAGTGGCCGTCGCCGACGAGTCGTCCTCGGCGCTGCTGCGGACCGGCAAGCAGCTGTTCGACACGTCGTGCGTGTCGTGTCACGGCGCGAACCTGCAGGGCGTGCCCGACCGCGGGCCCAGCCTGATCGGCGTCGGCGAGGAGGCCGTCTACTTCCAGGTCTCCACCGGCCGCATGCCTGCGATGACCGGCGAGGCCCAGGCGCCGCGCAAGGAGCCGATCTTCGACGAGGCGCAGGTCGACGCGCTGGGCGCGTACGTGCAGGCCAACGGCGGCGGTCCGACGACCGTGCGCAACCCGGACGGCAGCTTGGCGATGAAGTCGCTGCGCGGTGACGACCTGGGCCGCGGCGGCGACCTGTTCCGGCTGAACTGCTCCTCCTGCCACAACTTCACCGGCAAGGGAGGGGCGCTGTCGTCGGGCAAGTACGCGCCGGCCCTCGAGGCGCCCAACGAGCAGCAGATCCTGGCGGCCATGCGGACCGGCCCGCAGAACATGCCGAAGTTCTCCGACCGTCAGCTGTCCTTCGAAGCCAAGAAGGACATCATCGGCTACATCAAGTCGGTCACTGAAGAGCGCCAGCCCGGCGGCTACGGCCTCGGTGGATTCGGGCCCGCGCCCGAGGGCATGGCCGCGTGGATCATCGGGATGGTCGCCGCCATCGGTTTGGCACTGTGGATTGGGGCACGAGCATCATGAGCGACACCAATGCCGTAGCCGGCTCCGACACCGACAAGGGCGCCGCGCCGAACGAACCCGACGAGGCGGCCCTGGCCGCGATGTCCCAGCACGAGCTGGTGACGCTGGGCGGCAAGCTCGACGGCGTCGAGACGATCGTCAAGGAACCCCGCTGGCCCGTCGAGGGCACCAAAGCCGAGAAGCGCGCCGAACGCGGAGTCGCGCTGTGGCTCTTGCTCGGCGGTGGTTTCGGGTTGGCGCTGTTGCTGGTCTTCCTGTTCTGGCCGTGGGAGTACAAGCCGAAGGACGCCCCCGGCAGCCTGCTGTACGACCTGGCCACCCCGCTCTACGGGCTGACCTTCGGGATGTCGATCCTGTCGATCGCCATCGGCACCATCCTGTACCAGAAAAGGTTTATCCCGGAAGAGATTTCGATCCAGGAGCGGCATGACGGGGCCTCGCGCGACATCGACCGCAAGACGGTGGTGGCGAACCTGACCGACGCCCTTGATGGCTCAACCGTCCGGCGGCGCAAGGTGATTGGGCTTTCCCTGGGACTGGGCCTGGGCGCGTTCGGTCTGTCGACGCTGGTGGCGTTTGCCGGCGGTCTGATCAAGAACCCGTGGAAACCGGTGGTGCCCAGCGCCGATGGGAAGAAGGCCGTGCTGTGGACGTCCGGTTGGACACCGCGGTATGCGGGCGAGACCATCTTCCTCGCGCGGGCAACCGGCTCCGCCGGTGCATCACCGTTCGTCAAGATGCGCCCCGAGGACCTCGACGCCGGCGGCATGGAGACGGTATTCCCCTGGCGCGAATCCGACGGCGACGGCACCACGCCGGAATCACAGGAAAAGCTGCGCGCCATCAACCAGGGCGTCCGAAACCCGGTCATGCTCATCCGCGTGCGGCCGTCCGACATGCCCCGGGTGGTCAAGCGCCAGGGCCAGGAGAGCTTCAACTACGGCGAGCTGTTCGCCTACACCAAGGTCTGCTCGCACCTGGGTTGCCCCGCATCGCTTTTCGAGGAGCAGTCCTACCGAATCCTGTGCCCCTGTCACCAGTCGCAGTTCGACGCCCTGCACTTCGCCAAGCCGATCTTCGGCCCGGCCGCCCGCGCGCTGGCGCAACTGCCCATCACGATCGACACCAACGGGTATCTAGTCGCCAACGGTGACTTCGTCGAGCCCGTCGGACCGGCATTCTGGGAGAGGACGACAACATGAGTCCGAAACTGAGTCCCCCGAAACCGCCCAAGATCGGCGACGTCTTGGCCCGTCAGGGTGAAGACATCGACACGCGCTATCACCCCTCGGCGGCGGTACGCCGGCAGCTCAACAAGGTCTTCCCGACGCACTGGTCGTTCCTGCTGGGTGAGATCGCGATGTACAGCTTCATCGTGCTGCTGCTCACCGGCGTGTACCTGACGCTGTTCTTCGACCCGTCCATGGCCGAGATCACCTACAACGGCGCCTACCAGCCGCTGCGTGGCGTCGACATGTCCAAAGCCTTCGCCTCGACCCTCGACATCTCGTTCGAGGTGCGCGGCGGCCTGTTCGTCCGGCAGGTACACCACTGGGCCGCACTGATTTTCGCGGCGTCGATCATGGTGCACCTGGCACGAATCTTCTTCACCGGCGCGTTCCGCCGGCCCCGCGAGGCCAACTGGGTCATCGGTTCGCTGCTGCTGATCCTGGCCATGTTCGAGGGGTATTTCGGCTACTCGCTGCCCGACGACCTGCTGTCGGGTATCGGGCTGCGCGCCGCGCTCTCCTCGATCACGTTGGGAATGCCGGTGATCGGCACCTGGCTGCACTGGGCGCTGTTCGGCGGCGACTTCCCCTGCGGCGGTGTGGGTAACGAGTGCGCGACCGCGGGCTACATCATCCCGCGCATGTACGCCCTGCACATCCTGCTGATTCCGGGGATCATCCTGGCGCTGATCGGGCTGCATCTGGCGATGGTGTGGTTCCAGAAGCACACCCAGTTCCCCGGCCCGGGCCGCACCGAGCAGAACGTCGTCGGTGTGCGCGTCATGCCGATCTTCGCGGTCAAGTCCGGCGCGTTCTTCGCCGCGATCGTCGGGGTGCTCGGCCTGATGGGCGGGCTGCTGCAGATCAACCCGATCTGGAACCTCGGCCCCTACAAGCCATCTCACGTCTCGGCCGGCTCGCAGCCCGACTTCTACATGATGTGGACCGAGGGCCTGGCGCGTATCTGGCCGCCGTGGGAGTTCTACTTCTGGCACCACACCGTTCCCGCCGCCGTGTGGGTGGCCCTCCTGATGGGATTGATCTTCGTCCTGCTGATCGTCTATCCCTTCCTGGAGAAGCGATTCAGCGGCGACCGCGCCCACCACAACCTGTTGCAACGGCCACGTGACGCCCCGGTGCGCACGGCCATCGGTGCCATGGCGATCTCGTTCTACATGTTGCTGACGCTGGCGGCGATGAACGACATCATCGCCTTGAAGTTCCAGATCTCGCTGAACGCGACGACCTGGATCGGCCGCATCGGGATGGTCGTCCTCCCGCCGGTGGTCTACTTCATCGCCTACCGGTGGTGCGTTGCGCTGCAGCGCAGCGACCGGGAGGTGCTCGCACACGGCATCGAGACGGGGATCATCAAGCGGCTGCCGCACGGCGCTTACATCGAGCTGCATCAGCCGCTCGGACCGGTCGACGACCACGGCCACCCGCTCCCGCTCGAGTACCAGGGCGCGGCGCTGCCCAAGCGGATGAACAAGCTTGGCTCGGCCGGTTCACCGGGTAGCGGCAGCTTCCTGTTCGCCGACCCGGCGTCGGAGGATGCGGCGCTGCGCGAGGCTGCACACGGCTCAGAGCAACGTGCCCTCACCGCCCTGCGCGAGCACCAGGAAAGCACCGTCGGCTCGAACGGCAAGAACGGCGAGCACCACTAGCTTCGCGCTGGTTCGGTGCAGGCCGTGGCGCATTGTTGCTGGGCCGCCCGCAGGATGGAGCCAGCAGCCAAGAACGCCGGCTTCGTCTGGTCGCGCGCTTCGACGGGTAGGTCGGCCGCGCAGCGCAGCACCATCAGGGCGAGCGCGCTGTAGGTCGCGTAGGGGATGACGAGCAGGTTCACGCGTGCGTCGCCCCCGACGATTGTCATCACATGCTGGCGCTTTCGTTCCCATCCTGACCAGTTCAAGTCGGGTGGTCGCTGCAGTGGTGGCCAGTTGACATTGATCGCGTTGATGTCGCCCAGCAAGGGGGTCAGGAGGGCGACCAGCTCGGGCAATTCGTTGGTGATGCGGTCTGCGCGCGGCCACCACGCGCCGTCGATGGGGCGGCCGAGTTCACGACAAACCGACAGCCGGACGGGATTGACTCGGCGTCGGCGTTCGAACAATTCGGTCATCCGGCGGCCCGGCGGCCAGGCAGATTCGCGACAACCACAAGCGGATCCCTTCACGTCGGCGTCGTTCGCGCCGGCTAGCCCGGGCGGACGGAGGAATCGCATTGCCGTGGGTCGCACTCGCTTGGGTAGCTGCGGACCACCGCTGACAATGAAACGGCTCGCAGCTAACGCTACGCCACCGCCAGCCACGGGGCGGCCCGGGGCCGGGTGGGCCGCCCTGGCTCGGTGGGTGCACTACAGTGGCGAGGGCCTGACCGTGGCGCTGTCCGGGTGAGCGGGGGGTTTACACGATGAGGATGGGCGTAATGGCGACAGAGGACTGGAATGACGCCCCGGAGATCCATCCTTCGAAGATCCGGGTCGGTGACATCATCGGCACGCTGCGTCCCACGAAGCTGCGCTACACCGTCAAGATGATCAGCGGGCCGCAGACGACTCCCCGGCGCTGGACGTTCTTCGGCCGCGACGACAACGGCACGCAGCACACGAGCACGTTCGGTGAGGACGAACTGGTTCGCAGGTACGCCAAAGCGTCGTAGGGCCTACTGCTCGGCGACGGCGCGGCGCAGTAGGCGAACATGCAGCCACTCGATCACCGGCATCCCCGCGGTGACGACGCCCGCGACCACGTATGCGACCCAGGCGGGGCCGTCGTGGCCCACGGCCATCAGGTAGGTCGCCGTGGCCACCGCGACCAGCGCGGCGCCGATCGCGGTCAGCAATAGCACGGTGCCGCGCAACCACACCCGATCGACCGCCTCACCCGACCATCCGGAGTCGGCCGTCTGTACCGGCGCCTGCACCCGGGGTTGTCTCGCCCGATCGGCCGCGGTGCGCGGCGCCTGGGACATAAGGCGCACGGGGGGCCGGTTGGGCGAGGTCATGCCCCGGGCGGCCGGCTCGGTCTGGGCCATCCGGCGGGCCCGCAACAGCATCGGGATAGCCCCGGCGATGATCAGCGCGGACACGATGATCACGGCGTACAACACCCAGGAGGTGCTGTGCGTACCGTTGGCCGCTTTGTGAAAGCCCCGCCCCAGGTCGGCCAGCGCGACGGCCGCAGCCACGCTCACGCCCAGCAATACCAGCCAGACGGCGGCACACGCCCCGATCAATATGCGGTCGATGACGTCGGGCGAGATGGTGTCGTCCCCCACCCCGCGGCGGTACGCCGAATACCTGCCGACCATCAGCAGCTCGTCTGCGGTGAGTCGTTGCTGTTCGACGAAAGGACCGTCCCGTCGCTTGTGGTGATCGAGCAGTTCAGCCGGCTGACGCGGAAGAGGCTGGACGCCTCGACGGAGCCCACGTCGGACTGCGAAATCGGCGTGACGGTCATCGACCACGGGATGTACACGTTGTGCTGGGTGCGCCGCCGACCGGACGCATCGACGTAGGTCACGGAGATGATGTCGCCGGGCGCCTTCGTGCCGGTCACCGAGTAGGTCACCTGTCGCGGCCCGGCCGGGGTCGTCGGGGGCGGGGGTGGCGCCGACGCCGACCTC
>NZ_LZIE01000021.1:0-29535 GCF_001667155.1 Mycobacterium sp. 852002-53434_SCH5985345 | reverse complement strand
GAGACCGAGAAAATCGTGGCCGAGGTCTTCGCCCAGGTGTTGGGCCAGGATCGGGTCGGACTCGATGACGACTTCTTCGCCCTCGGCGGGAATTCGATGATCGCGACCCGGGTGAGTGCGCGACTGCAGCTGGCGCTGGGCAGAGAAGTGCCCGTGCGCTACCTCTTCGACGCGTCCACCGTCGTGGATCTCGCCGACCATCTCGACCGGCACCGCGGAGGCGAAGACACGGTTTCCGTGCAAGAAGTGGTTCCGGTTCAAACTCTGAGGAAGGGCACCGGCGTGCCGCTTTTCTGCATCCATCCTGGCGGTGGGGTGAGTTGGCTGTATCAGACTCTCGGCAATTACTTGGACTGCCCGATCATCGGAATTCAACAGGTCCTCGAGAGCGGAGAGGTTGAACCCCGGTCAATTCACGAAATGGCAAAAAACTACGCCGACAGAATTGAAAGAGTCCATCCCGCCGGACCCTACAACCTTCTCGGCTGGTCTTTCGGAGGCGTCGTCGCCCATGATATTGCCGTCGAGCTGCACCGCCGGGGATGCGTGATCGATTCTCTTATTCTTCTCGATGCCCAGCCCGGCACCGACGCCCTGCCGAACGAGGATCTCGATGACTGGACGAAGCACCTAGATGCCTTACGGTTCTACCGGATCGGCAGTTCAGAAGAATCCGATTTGTTCACCTACGAGCAAATAGAAGAGCTGATTCGTGAACGGGGAGCCGAGGACTTCGCCGCAGAGTTCCCCCGATACCAGCAGGTTTTAGATCTGTTCATTAAGAACATCAATAATGACATCGAGTTGTCTCGAACCCACGAGCCCGGTGTTTTCAACGGTGATATGGTCATATTTTCCGCCGCGCGAGGTGAGACTAATCAGGGTCCGTCTCCTCTGCAAAGTTGGCGACCATTCGTTAACGGCGACATCACCATGCACTCGATCGACTGCACGCATCAAGAGATGCTTACGACGGAATCGCTCAATATGTACGGCGAAAAAATCAAAGATTCATTGGTTCGGGTTCGATCCGCTGAGGCTTCCGAGCCCTTCGACCTTGGCAGGTCCGACGAGCGGGACTGGGGAGAGGAGGCCGTCATGAGCCGGCAGTTGAGCAATGGTGTCAGTTCAGTAGAAGTAGTTCCCACCGGCTGCCCGTTCAGCGATTTGCAAGGAGGGGCAGACGACATCGAGGCCGAACGAAAACTTCAGGCCACCGGGTTCCGCTACGCGGAATACCTGCACCTCGACGAACTGCTCGGCGCGGTAAAGCCGTTGTTCGGGGACGCCGACCGTTCGGCTCGGGGCGACGAAAGCTACTTTCTGATCATCCACCAAACCTCTGAACTGTGGGTGTCCCAGATCCTGGCCGACCTCGAGGTCGCGCTCGAGTCCGCCCGTCGCTCGGAGTTCGGCAAGGCGGTCGATCGCATGAAGCGCGCAAACGCCGTGCTCGAACTGACCATTACGACACAAAGCGCCCTGCAACACTTATCGGTAGATGACTTCAATCGGTTCCGGGGTGGCTTACAGGGAATCACGGCCGGACAGTCGGCCCAATTCGCGACCCTGTTGACCGGCATTCGCCACGCTCCGGTTGCGGCGCTACTGGAAATCCTCGCCGATCGGCCCACAGGTGACAGGAGCAGCCGCCGGCAGCGCCTGCAGCTAGGGGCCCAGCTCGACGTATTCATCGCCGGCCTGACGCGCTGGCGGCTGGCCCACCTCGACGCCGTCACCCGCTTCATCGGGGACGGAAGGGGCACCGGCGGCACCACCGGGGTCGGCTTCCTGATCGATCGCCTTTTTGAGGCTTCCTGCCCGGCGCAGAATCGGCTGTCGACCTGCTAGGCGAGCAATCCTGCCGTGGGACGAGCTGCCTACCCCCGATTTTGGTGCGGAGCCCAGGTGGGTCCGCGGGCGCCCGACGCATTCCTGCGGGTCGACGCTGGTTCCTCGTGGATAGTGCGCTACGGCACCTATCCCAGCCAGCACGGCGTGCTCAGCCTTCCCGACGGCCAAGGCCCCTGGCCGGTCGCGGTGGTCATCCACGGCGGCTTCTGGCGGACGGCCCACGGTGCCGACCTGGCCTCCGATCTGGCCGACGATCTAACGCAGCAAGGATTCGCTGCCTGGAACATCGAATACCGCAGGGTGGGCGACAACCCGGACCACGGCGGCGGTGGTTGGCCGGCCACCTGTCTCGACGTTGCCGCCGCCATCGACCTGCTCGCGACAACTGGTCAGACCCTGGCGGCCGGCCGTCTCGACCTGTCGCGAGTCATCGCGGTCGGGCACTCCGCGGGGGGTCAGCTGGCCGGTTGGCTGGCCGGTCGAGGATCGCTGCCGGCCAAGGCCCCCGGAGCCTCTCCCGTCGTGCGGCTGGCCGGCTTCCTCAGCCAGGCGGGAGTCTTGGACCTCACACTCGCGATGCAGGAGAACACGGGTTCCGGAGCCGTCCGAAACTTCCTAGGCGCCTGGGCCAACGATCCCCGCGCCCGCTCGCTGGCTTGCCCCAGCGCCCTGCTTCCGACGGGCATCCCCTCGGTGTGTGTGCACGGCACGGCCGACGACGACGTGCCACTCAGCCAGTCGCAGCGTTTCGTTGCCGCGGCTCAATCTGCCGGCGACGACTCCCGTCTGCTGCTGCTCCCCGGCGCCGATCACTACACACTGATCGACGCGACATCGCAGGCATGGGCGTTGTGCCGCACGGTGATCCGGGAGCTGGCGCACTGAACGCCAGGCTTTGGCGCGGAGCGGCTTCGGTGCGGGTGTCGCGACGATGTCAAGCAGCCCGAGTGGCCCGCACGGTGGCGCCCTTGCCCGGAACAAGCCCCATTTCGAGGCGGATGGGTTCATCGCGCGGATCGACGGCGGCGAGATCCACGGAACGCAGCACGGTCGCCAGGACGTGAGTGGCCTCGAAGATGGCCAGCCGGTCGCCGAGGCAGCGGTGTTCGCCGCCGCCGAAGGGTATGAGTTCATAGCTGTTGGGGCGGCGCTGCAAAAACCGTTCTGGTCGAAAAGCTTTCGGGTCTTCGTAGAGGTCAGGATGCCGGTGTACGGACTGAACGACTGCCATGATCGTCGTCCCGCCCGGGAAGTAACGCCCACCTAGGCTCAGCGGCCTGGGAATGAACCTCGTGACGAACATGAACGGCGGTCGCAAGCGCAGGCTTTCCTGCACCACCGCATCGAGATACGTGCGCTGGTCGCCACCGCCGCGTGCCTCCGCGGTGGCCGCGGCGAGTGCGTGCGGAGTACGCACCAGCCGTTCGATCGCCCAGCTCGCCAATGTCGCCGGGGGGTCGTAGCCGCCGAGCATGATCCCCACCACCTGGTCCCGAATCTCCCTGTCCGACAGTGCTTCCCCGTGTGCTCGCAGCAACGAATCGATCACATCGTCGTGCTCGAGCTCGGGGTGGCGCCGACGGCGGGCGATCTCGTCGTAGACCAGCTCATTGCATCGGTTCAGCTCCCGCTGATATCGCGGCCACAACCGCAGTGCGCCGATCGACCTTAGCGCCGAACGCACCGCACTCTGCCCCGACGCAGCCGTCGTGAGCAAGTCCTGCCAGGCCGATTTCCACCGCTGCATCTCCGAATCGGGCACTGACGCCGCCACTTTCAAAATCAGCTCCATTGAGACTTCGAGCAGCCGTGGGCGCACTGCCACCGTCTGCTGATCGGCCCATCCGCGGACCTCTTGCTCTGTCCTGGCCACGATGAACTCACGCCACTGCGTCAGCGCGTCGCCGCGCAACCGCGGCAGCATCAGTTTGCGCAGCCGGAGGTGGTGCGGCCCGTCGAGCAGGAACACCGACCGGTCTCCCCAGAACGGATCCACAACGCGATGCGGCTCTGGGGCGTTGACGTCATCGGGGGGCGAGGTGAACAATGGCTTGATCAACGCCGGATCCCGCACGAAAGCGACTCTGGATCCGACGAGCCGAGATATCAACGGCGGCGGCGACATCCAGACTACGTCCCCGTGGCGGTCGAACAACTCATCGAAAGCGTCGTCGCCGCGTCGTGGCAACGTCCATGCCAGCTTGAGCATCTGCGCGCGTCCAAGTTCATCCGACGCGGCATTGCGCGCCGTGTGCAGAGTTCTCAGCATGGCTGACCTCCTCGCGCTCGTCGTCACGATCCAGGCCCGCCCCGGTCGGCAAGTGGCAGGCTTCCGCCGGCGGAGCGCCCAACCGAGACCAGTGAGGGATCTCCATCCCGCCGTAGGCTTGAACTGCGCTCACCGTCATTTCTTTCGCGTGTGTAGCGGCCGCGCGCCTCGGCGGAATCTCATCGCTTGAACGAGAGGCCGAGACTCTTCGGCCGTATATCGGTCCAGTTCTGTTCGATGTAGTCCAGGCAGGCAGCTCGGTCCGCTTCGCCGTGCACCACCCGCCAGCCGTCTGGAATCTCGGCGAAGGCGGGCCAAAGGCTGTGTTGCTCTTCGTCGTTGACCAAGACGAAGAAGTTGCCGTTGTCGTCGTCGAACGGGTTGATGCTCATCGGTTCTCCTGACCGTGTGTTCGAGTTGAATTGATGTTGGGAGTCAACAGGATTGGCCCGGCATTTCGGCGCAGCGGGAAAATCCTCGGTGTTACGAACCAGAAGGCGCCCGGCTTGGTGCCGCGACAGGCTCCAATGCCGCAGACGGCGGGATGAAGCCGTCGTTTGTCATCTAACGGCGCCCGACCCCATGCTCGGCTACAAGCCATGCCGGGAGCCTATGGTCGCGTCTAATGCTCAGGGGCAAAATATGCGCCAAGTAGAGTAGTGCGAACGCCCGGTTAGGGTAGTGATCACGAAGTGACCAGGAGATGACACCGGCGGCCATCGCGGTTGGTCGGTAGTACGGACAACTCGCCTGATTTGAGCCTGCTGCGGCGTCTTGTGTTCACTGGGTTGGTGTCCACCCGAAAAGCCGTATTGGCACGGTCGAGGACTGTCTGCCCTATGTCAACGAGCGCCGTCGCGGTACCTTGGCGGCCATGACGTCGCTGCAGGACAAAGTCGTTTTCATCACCGGCGGTGCCCGGGGAATCGGCGCCGAGGTCGCCCGCCGCCTGCGCAAGAAGGGCGCCAAGCTCGTGCTCACCGATCTCAACGACGCCGAGCTGAGCGCGCTGGCCGCCGAACTCGGCGAGGACCACGTGTTGACCGCCGTGGCCGACGTGCGTGACCTACCGGCCATGCAAGCCGTCGCGGCCCGGGCCGTCGAACGGTTCGGCGGCATCGACGTCGTGGTGGCCAACGCGGGCATCGCCAGCTACGGGTCGGTGCTGCAGGTGGACCCCGAGGCGTTCAAGCGGGTGCTCGACATCAACGTGCTCGGCGTCTTCAACACCGTGCGGGCCGCGCTGCCCGCGGTGATCGAGCGCCGCGGCTACGTGCTGGTCGTCTCGTCGCTGGCGGCGTACACCGCCTGCCCGGGACTGGTTCCCTACAACGCGTCCAAGGCCGGCGTCGAGATCCTCGCCAACGCGCTGCGGCTGGAGGTGGCGCACCATGGCGTCGCCGTCGGTTCCTCGCACATGTCGTGGATCGACACCGCCCTCGTCCGCGACACCGAGGCCGACCTGCCCGCCTTCGGCAAGCTGCTCGCCAGCTTCCCCTGGCCGCTGAACAAGACCACCACCGTCGACAAATGCGCGGACGCCTTCGTCAAGGGCATCGAGGGCCGCCGGAACCGCGTCTACTGCCCGCGCTGGGTGGCGCTGTTCCGCTGGATCAAGCCGGTGCTGTCCACCCCGGTCGGCGAACTGCCCCTGCACAAACCAACGGCGGAGCTGCTGCCCCAGCTGGATGCCCAAGTCGCCGCGCTCGGCCGGTCCACCAGCGCTTACAACCAGGGATTGGGCAAAAAGGCTTAGGTTCGATGGCGGTACCCCCAGCACTCGGCTAAGCCGAGTTGGCGATCGCCGCTAGCGCCCGAATCCGGGGCGACGGCGGCGCAGGTACCGCTCGAACTCCGCGGCCAGCGCGTCGCCGTCGATCTTGCCCAGGGCCTCGTTCATGTCGACCTCGGCGTCGCCGCGTTGTTCCAGCGACGACACGTATTCGGCCAAATCCTCGTCCTCGGCGGCCATCTCGGTGATCGCCTGCTCCCACTCCTCGGCTTCCGTCGGCAGGTCGGCCAGCGGAACCTCGATGTCGAGCACGTCCTCGACGCGGCGTAGCAGCGCCACCGTCGCCTTCGGGTTCGGCGGCTGCGACACGTAGTGCGGCACCGCCGCCCAGAACGTCACGGCGGGGATCCCGGCGGCCACGCAGGCGTCCTGGAACACCCCGGCGATGCCGGTCGGACCCTCGTAGCGGCTCTCCTCGAGCCCGAAGCGTTTCGCCGACTCGGGGGAGTAGGCCGCACCCGAGACCGGCACCGGACGGGTGTGCGGCGTGTCGGCCAGTAGGGCGCCCAGAATGACCACGGTGTCCACGTTCAGCTTGTCGGCGATGGCGACCAATTCGGCGCAGAAGGTACGCCAGCGCATATTGGGTTCCACCCCGTGCATCAACACGACGTCGCGGTCGCTGCCCGGCGGCCGACAGTGCGAGATGCGCATCGCCGGCCACACCAGCTCCCGGGTGACGCCGTCGACCTGCCGAATGACCGGGCGATTCACCTGGTAGTCGTAATATGCCTCGTCGTCGATCTCCAGGATCGGGTCGGCTTCCCAGATGGCCTCGAGGTGCTCGAGCGCGTCGCTGGCCGCGTCGCCGGCGTCGTTCCAGCCCTCAAACGCCGCCACGACGATGGTGTTGTGCAGTTCGGGCAGTGCGGCTTCTCTGTTTGGGGGGCCCTGGGGCGGGGTCACAGATTTAGCGTACGGCCTTGCGCCCCGATGTTCGGTGCGCGGTGGCCGTCGATTGCGGCCGATGGGCGCTCAACCGGGGGATTTGCATAGGCCGACTATCCTTATAGGGGTGGCTGCCGCTAACGAACACCGCTGTGACACCGACATCCTCGACCCTCCGGCGCAGCGGTTCACGTTCGGCGACGCGGCCGAGACGAAATACGTTCAGCTGCAAACTGGTTAACATTGGTAACTACGACATCGCCGACAAGATCTGCGAGGTGGCGCTCACGGGCAGCGCGATCGCCAAGCGGGTCGCGTCGAGCTGGGCGTCCAGACGTCGCGGGGGGACGTAGACTTTTCCGGTCGAGAGGCGTTGCAACGGTTCGCCGGTCCATGCCGGTATCCGCCACGCTCGGCAGAGTCAAGGACGCCTTCCGCTACGGAAGGAACGTACGTGAACGCCTCTAAAAGCGCCCCGGCGTCAGAGACCTTCGTGCCGAACATCCGCCCCGACTGCACCGACGAGCTGACGGCTGCTCTGCGCGAGCGGATCATGGTGATCGACGGCGCGATGGGGACGGCGATCCAGCGGGACCGGCCGGACGAGGCCGGCTATCGCGGCGACCGGTTCACGGAGTGGCCGACCGCTCTTCAGGGCAACAACGACCTGCTCAATCTGACGCAGCCGCAGATCATCGAGGGGATCCACCGCGAGTACCTCGAGGCGGGCGCCGACATCCTGGAAACCAACACGTTCAACGCGAACGCGATCTCGCTCTCTGACTACGGCATGCAGGACCTGAGCTACGAGCTGAACTACGCCGGCGCCGCCCTGGCCCGCAAGGCCGCCGACGAATACAGCACCCCGGAGAAGCCCCGCTACGTCGCCGGCGCTATCGGGCCGACGACGCGCACCGCGTCGATCTCACCGGACGTCAACGACCCCGGTGCCCGCAACGTCTCGTACGACCTGCTGGTCGCTGCCTACCTCGAAGCCGCCAACGGCCTGGTCGACGGCGGGGCCGACCTCCTCATCATCGAGACGATCTTCGACTCGCTGAACGCCAAGGCGGCGGTGTTCGCCGTCGAGACGCTGTTCGAGGAGCGCGGACGACGCTGGCCGGTGATCATCTCGGGGACTATCACCGATGCTTCTGGACGGACGTTGTCCGGCCAGGTCACCGAGGCGTTCTGGAACTCCATCAGGCACGCCAAGCCGCTGGCGGTCGGCCTGAACTGCGCGCTGGGCGCGCCGGAGATGAGGCCCTACATCGCCGAGATGGCGCGGATCGCGGACACCTTCGTCTCGTGCTACCCGAACGCCGGCCTGCCCAACGCGTTCGGCGAATACGACGAGGACCCGGAGCGCCAGGCGAGCTACATCGCCGACTTCGCCGAGGCCGGCCTGGTCAACCTGGTCGGCGGCTGCTGCGGGACGGCGCCGCCGCACATCGCGGAGATCGCCAAGGTCGTCGGGGGCAAGCCGCCGCGCGAGCTGCCGGAGATCGAGGTGGCCACCCGGCTTTCGGGCCTGGAACCGCTCAACATCACCGACGATTCCCTGTTCGTGAACATCGGTGAGCGCACCAACATCACCGGCTCCGCCCGGTTCCGCAACCTGATCAAGGCCGAGGACTACGACACCGCCTTGTCGGTCGCGCTGCAGCAGGTCGAGGTCGGTGCGCAGGTCATCGACATCAACATGGACGAGGGCATGATCGACGGCGTCGCCGCGATGGACCGGTTCACCAAGCTGATCGCGGCCGAGCCCGACATCAGCCGGGTTCCGGTGATGATCGACTCCTCCAAGTGGGAGGTCATCGAGGCGGGCCTGAAGAACGTGCAGGGCAAGCCGATCGTCAACTCGATCTCCATGAAGGAGGGCGAGGAGAAGTTCGTCCGCGAGGCGCGGCTGTGCCGCAAGTACGGCGCCGCCGTGGTCGTGATGGCCTTCGACGAGCAGGGTCAGGCCGACAACCTGGAGCGCCGTAAGGAGATCTGCGGTCGCGCCTATCGGATTTTGACCGAAGAGGTCGGGTTCCCGCCCGAGGACATCATCTTCGACCCGAACTGCTTCGCGCTGGCGACCGGTATCGAGGAGCACGCGACCTACGGGATCGACTTCATCGAGGCCTGCGCCTGGATCAAGGAGAACCTTCCCGGGGTGCACATCTCCGGCGGCATCTCGAACGTGTCGTTCTCGTTCCGGGGCAACAACCCCGTGCGCGAGGCGATCCATTCCGTGTTCCTGTTCCACGCCATCAAGGCCGGCCTGGACATGGGCATCGTCAACGCCGGTGCGCTGGTGCCCTACGACTCGATCGACCCCGAGCTGCGGGACCGGATCGAGGACGTCGTCCTGAACCGTCGCGAGGACGCGGCCGAACGGCTCCTGGAGATCGCCGAACGGTTCAACAGCTCGGAGAAGTCCGAAGACCCGGCGGCGGCGGAGTGGCGATCCTTACCGGTCCGCGAGCGGATCACGCACGCCCTGGTCAAGGGCATCGACGCCCACGTCGACGCCGACACCGAGGAACTACGTGCCGAGATCGCCGCCGCAGGCGGTCGCCCGATCGAGGTGATCGAGGGCCCCCTGATGGACGGCATGAACGTCGTCGGTGACCTGTTCGGCTCGGGCAAGATGTTCCTTCCCCAGGTCGTGAAGTCGGCCCGGGTCATGAAGAAGGCCGTCGCGTACCTGCTGCCGTTCATCGAGGCGGAGAAGGAAGAGTCGGGCGCTGCCGCCGGCAAGGACACCAACGGCACGATCGTGATGGCGACCGTGAAGGGCGACGTCCACGACATCGGCAAGAACATCGTCGGAGTCGTCTTGCAGTGCAACAACTTTGAAGTGATCGACCTCGGCGTGATGGTGCCCGCCGAGAAGATCCTGGCCGCGGCGAAGGAGCACGACGCCGACATCATCGGGTTGTCCGGCCTGATCACCCCGTCCCTGGACGAGATGGTGAACTTCGCCGTCGAGATGGAACGTCAAGGCCTGGAGATTCCGCTGCTGATCGGCGGCGCGACCACCTCGCGCGCCCATACGGCCGTGAAGGTGTCGCCGCGTCGCAGCGGTCCGGTGGTGTGGGTCAAGGACGCTTCCCGCTCGGTCCCGGTGGCCGCCGCGCTTCTCGACGACAAGCAGCGCCCAGCGCTGCTGGAGGCAACCGAGAAGGACTACGCGTCGCTCCGCGAACGGCACGCCCAGAAGAACGAGCGTCCGATGGTGACGCTGGAGAAAGCCCGCGCCAACCGGACGCCGATCGACTGGGACGGCTACACGCCGCCGGTGCCCGCCCAGGGTCTCGGCGTGCGGGAGTTTCATGACTATGACCTCGCCGAGTTGCGCGAGTACATCGACTGGCAGCCGTTCTTCAACGCCTGGGAGATGAAGGGCAGGTTCCCCGACATCCTCAACAACCCCGTCTCGGGCGAGGCGGCGCGCAAGCTGTACGACGACGCCCAGGAGATGCTCGACACCCTGATCAAGGAGAAGTGGCTGACGGCCAACGGGGTGATCGGTTTTTTCCCGGCCAACGCCGTCCCCGGCGGCGACGACATCGAGGTCTACACCGACGACACCCGCACCGACGTGCTGACGACGCTGCACAACCTGCGCCAGCAGGGCGAGCACCGCGACGGCATCCCGAACCGCTCGCTGGGCGACTACGTCGCGCCCAAGGACACCGGTCTGGCTGACTACGTCGGCGCCTTCGCCGTCACCGCGGGGCTCGGCAGCCAGGAAAAGATCGCGGAGTTCAAGGCAGCCGTCGACGACTACAGCGCGATCCTGCTCGAGTCGATCGCCGACCGGTTGGCAGAGGCTTTCGCCGAACGGATGCACCAACGGGTCCGCAGGGAGTTCTGGGGATTCCAGCCGGACGAGCAGCTGGACAACGAGGCGCTCATCAGCGAGAAATACGTGGGAATCCGCCCTGCTCCGGGCTACCCGGCCTGCCCGGAGCACACCGAGAAGGTGACGCTCTGGAAGTTGATGGACGTTAAGGAGCGAACCGGCATCGAATTGACGGAGTCGATGGCGATGTGGCCCGGCGCCGCCGTCAGCGGCTGGTATTTCTCGCACCCGCAGTCGCAGTACTTCGTTATCGGTCGGATGGCCCAGGACCAGGTCGCCGACTACGCGAAGCGCAAAGGCTGGACTCTGAAGGAGGCCGAGCGCTGGCTCGCCCCGAACCTCGGCTACAACCCCGAGGACTGATTGCGTTCGGCGAACTAGATCCGCAGCACCGGCGCCAAGGCGGACAGCGGGATGTGCGCCTGCACCGTGCCGCCGTCCATGAACCACTGCATGACGCCGGGCGTGAAGTTGAGTGGCTCGTCGTGCGCCACCGGGTAGTCCGGCATGTACAGGATCAACTCGTCCGGCGTGACCGCCCACGCCTTGTAGGCCCCGGAGTAGACCTTGTCGGGAGTCCATCGGTCGACGGTGAACGGGTAGGTGCCCGGGTCGTGTGGCGGCGGCGCCTGATCGAGCGCGGTTTCGATAAACGGTTGGGCCAGTGGGGGAATGGCGGTCAGCGGATTTGACGTCGTCAGATCCGCCAGCTGCACCCGTCGGCCGCCTGCCATGTCGAACGTGAAGGTCCGGTAGGCGTTGTTGGGCTTCGGTCCGTCGGCGTGGTAGTCCTCGTGGAACACGGCGCTGAGCAGATTGCCGTGCCGGAACACTTCGAAGTTCTCCTCGCCGTAGCTGTCGGCGGCCATGGCACCGTTGGCCGTCTTCCAGTTGTTGACCAGGGTGCGCAGGTAGTCGCGGATCACCGGGCCCGTGGTGGGGTTGTCGACCAGGTCGTCGGGCACCGCGACCTTGATGTCCCGGACGGCCTTGCGTTCCGACGTGACGGAGGTGTGGCAGTACTGGCCGTCCCAGTCGCCGCCGAGCTCGCCGCAGAATGACGGGGCGGATGCGTGCGCGTGACCCGTCCCGGGAATCGTTGCGGCGGCGACCATTACCGATGCCGCGAGTATTCGCCGCATCACAGCAGCTGGACCTTGCTGGCCCGCCAGCGGCCGTCGACCTTTTCCATGGTCATCTTGATCCGGCTGCGGTCGATGCGCGGGTCGGGCGCGGCGGTGTTGGTGACCGTCTGGTCGATGAAGACCAGCACGACAACCTTGTTCGCCGACTCCGACTGAATCGCCGAGTCCACCACCACGCCGTGCGCGGTGGCCTTGTTGTCGATCAGCAGTTGCCGAAGCTTGACGCTGGACTGGGTGTACATGTCCTTGAACTCGCCCGTCGCGCCATCGAGAACCTGCCTGAAGTTCTCGTCGACCTTGTTCGAATCAATGCTCGTCAGCACTTGCGCGTAGGCGACGGCCGCCTGCTGGGCCTGGTCGCCGGCCAGCTTGACCTGATGTTCCTGCCACAGCTGCCAGCCGAGCAACCCGGAAACGGCAAGTGAGGCAACGAGCAACACCGGCAACGCGCCGCGACGCAGATACTGCTTCCACGGGCGCTTAAGGCGTTCGCGCTCGGGACGCTTGCCTTTGAGCAGCGCACCGACGTCGTCGCCCTCGTCTTCCCCGGATTGCTCACCACGGTCTTCGTCGGCGGCCTCGTCGACCGCATCGACCGATTCTTCGACGCGCGCCTCGTCGGTGTCTTCGGTTGCGGCTTCCGGTGTTTCGGCGTCCGGCTGCACTTCGGCGCGCGCCTTGGCCTTGGGGTTCTTCTTGGTGGTCACGATCACGGTCATCTCCTAGGGATCGGCTCAGCTGTTCGGGTTCAGTGCGGCGGTTCGATCGGCAGCGGGGGCCCGCCGTAGGGGGTGGGGATGGTGTAGCGGCCCCGCGGGGTCGGGTCGGTCCGTTGGCCCAGGTCCGCTCCGGGCGGCGGACCGGCGGTGTCGTCACCGCCCGGCCGCGGGGCGTTCTTGGCGCCGCGGATCGAGACCGCGGGGTCGTCGTCGCGGCAGTAGGTGTACATGAACGGCTCGTAGTAGTCGGCGGCGGAGGAGGCGTGCGATGGCGTCCCGTAGTCGCACACATAACGGGGATAGAGGTCGGCCGTCGCCCACACCCCGTGGTCGTGGAAGGTGCTCGTCACCGCGTCCAACACCGAACCACGGTAGTCAGGGAACAGCGCGTTGAGCGCCGGCACCCGCAGATAGAACAGCTGCGACATGGTGGCCATGCTGCCCAGCAGCTGGACCATCGTGTCGGAATTGTCCGCGAACAGATTGTCGACAGCCGACAGTGTGCGCGGTGTCTGGCCGGTCAACCGGCGATAGCCGGCTTGCATCCTGGCCACGCCGGTCAGCGTCTTGTCGAGTTCCGTTGCGGCAGCACCCAAGCCGGCGTTCTTGTCGCTTACCAGCGTCAGCACGACCCGGCTGGTCTTGATGATGCTGGTGGTCTGGGGCAGCACCGAATCAAGGGTCGACAGCAGGAAGGTGCCGCCGTCGACGATGGCGGTCAGCTTCGCCGGGCCCTCCTTGCTCAGGCTCAGCTCCTTTTTGATCAACTCGAGCTTGTGGGGGTCGACCTGGGCCAGTAGCCCGTCGGCGTCGGCAAGCAACTGCGCCAAGCTGACCGGGACGGCGGTGTGGTCGGACGTGATGAGGCTGCCGTCGTGCAGGTACGGTCCGGCGTCGGATGCGGCCTCGAAGTTGATGTATTGCTCACCGGCCGGCGAGAGCGCCGACACGTGCACGAAGCTGTTCGCCGGGATCCGCACCTTCGACGCGATGCTGGCGACGGCGTTCACCCCGTTGTCGGTGATCTGCAGCGACTCGACCCGGCCAACGCGCACTCCTCGCAGCGCGACATCCTGATTGGGCAGCAGGCCGCCGGAATCCGGCAATTGCACGGTGACCCGGTACGACGAGGCGAATGGCTTCACCCGCAACGCGCCGATGAGCAGGTAGGCGGTGGCAACGACCAAGATGAGCACCAACCCGGCCACCGACAGCCAGACCTGCTGCCGGTGACCGGTGCGCACCGCTCGCACAACGGCATTGGCGAAGTTGTCGACGGCGCGGATCATGGCTGCGATCCTGGCGTGGCCGGTGCCGGCGGGGGCCCGGGTGCGACGTCGATCTGGCCCGGGATGTTCGGGTCCGGGATGACCGGAACCTGCGGTGAGTTCGGACCGCGGCCGACCACACGTTCCTGCAGCCGCCAGAGGGTGTACTTGAGGGTGCCGACGAGCAGGTTCACGTTGTAGTGGTGCGGTCCGTGCAGCCCGATGTCACCGGGGAATCCGATATCGGGGATCGAACCGAGCATGATCTTGTCCACGCCTACGTTCACCGAAATCGAGTTTCCTGCAGTCGATTTGACCAGTGCGGGAATCAGCCGGTTAAGCGCCAGCCAGCTGGTATCGGGGCTCACCGCAACGTCGTTGGCGGCCCCGGCGACCGTGTTCAGGTCACGGATGATGCTGCGGCCGCTGGTGTCGGTCCCACCGATCGACGGGAACCTGGCCAACAACCGGGAGGTGTCGCCCACCTGCACGGCCAGATCGGAAAGCTCGGTGGTGTTGTCTGCCAGAGCCGAAGTGGCGGGACTGGCCGCCGCCATCAGGTCGGCGATCGTCTGGTTCTTGGCGTCGAGTTGGTCAGCCAGTCGCGACAATTGGGTCAACGCGCTCGAGATTTGATCGGACCGGGAATCCAGTCTCCCGAGCAACTCGTTGGATTTGCGGATCATGTCCCCGAATGCCTGGCCCTGGTCACCGGTCGCCTTGCCGAAACCGTTGATGATGTTGGTGAAATTGCGTACCGCACCGCCGTTCACCAGAATCGCCGCTGAGCTCAGCACCGACTCGACGGTCGCCGCGGCCGCCGTCGAATCCAGGCCGATGGTGTCGCCGTTCTTCAACAGCGGCCCGTCGGGATCGTCCGCGGCCGGCGGCTTGAGCGCGACGAAAACGTCGCCCAGCGGTGTCGCGGTGCGCAATTCGGCGGTGCTGCCCAGGGGCAATCGCACGCCGTCCCTGATGCGCAGCCGGGTGACCGCGGTGTAGTTGCGTGCGACCATCGATTCGAGCTGGCCGACGTCGGCGCCGGCGAGCTTCACCTTGGCGTTCATCGGCAGGTTGAGCGCGTTGGAGAACACCGCGTTCAGCGAATAGCCTCCCGAGCCCAGCCCCGGCGCCGGAAGGGGCAGGCTGGCAAGGCCGTTCGTGGCGCATCCCGCGGTGACCATTGCCGCGGCCACCGCCGCAAGCATTCCCCGCGCGCCCGCGGTCGTCACTTCTGCCCCATGGCGGCCATCCCGTCCAGCACATAGGTCAAGCCGAAATCGGGACCGAAATCCTGAATCGTCCCTGTGCTGCATCCCAGTTGCCGCAGGCCCATCAAGTTACAGATCTCTTTGGTGTACTGGCTGTCGAAGAGCAACCGGTCCGTGAGGAAGCGGGCGCGCACGCTGCCGTTCGCCCGGTCGACCATGTTGTAGGCGTTGTCGGCCACCAGTGGAGCAAGGTCCAGGAGCTCGGCCAGGTCGCGGCGCTGATCCGTCACCATCTTCAGCGTGGCATTGCCGTTGAGGGCGGCCTGCTTGATGTTGTCGCGGTTGGCGTCGAGCAGGTCGCCGGCCCGCTGGATCAGTTGATCGAGTTTGCGTCCGGTGTTGCCGCTGCCAATGTCCTCGTCGGCCATGATCTGGCTGACTTGATGGATGGTGGAGGCGAATTCGCGCAACTTCGTGTCATTGGCGGCCCCGGCATCGAACAGCGTGCTGATGTTTCTGACGATCGTGGTGATCTGCTCGCGGGTTGTGGCGCCGCCGTCGCTGGACAGCCGCAGCGCCTCGGAGAGCTCACCCAGCGCCGCTTTGATCTTCTCGCCGTTGCCTTTGACCACCTCGGTGCCGCCGCCCAGCACGTCGGCGATGGGGCCACCGCCATGTCCGTCGCCCTCGAGCGACTTGGTCACCTTGTCCAAGACGTTGAGGACACTGCTGAATTCGACGGGCGTTTTGGTGCGGGGCAAGCCGATGGTGTCGTGGTTTTCCAGGGTCGCTCCGCCGTGATAGGGCGGCGTGAGTTCGATCTGCCGGTCGGTGAGGATTGAGGTCGACACCGTGACGGCCTGCGCGGTGGCCGGAATTTTGACGTGGCGGTCGACGGTGAATTCGACTTCGACATAGCCGCCCTTGGGATTGATCTTGGTGATCTTGCCGACCGGCATGCCCAGTACCGCCACCACGTTGCCCTCGTAGAGGCCCGAGGCGCTGTCGAATTGGGCGGTCAAGGTGATCGCGTCCTCGTCGGGACCCAGGTACCACCAACCGATGCCGGCCACCGCCGCCATGACCGCTACGGCGGCGACGACGGCCACCGCTTTGAACGCCGGCCCCGTCACTTGCAGTCCTTGAAATACTGGATCATGCCGAATTGCTTGGCACGGCCACTGATCGCGCACATCCACGAGTCGATCAACGGAACATTGGGGGCGTTAAAGTTGATCGCGTTGCCGTCGCCCGTGAGGTTGGCCGCCTCCCGGAAGAAGATCGGACTGGTTTGCAGCATGCTGTGCAACAGGTCGTCGTGCGCAGACATCAGGTTGGTAAAGTCCCGCATGTCTTTGATCAGTGCGTCCAGACCAGACCGGTCGTTGACAACAACCTGGCTCATGGTGTCGACCAGGCTGGAGAGGGATTGCATCATCGCGTGGAATACGGCGCGCCGCGCGACGAATTGGCCCAGCAGGTCTTGGCCCTGGTCGACCAGCGTTCCGATGCCGGCCTGCTGACGCCGCAGCGTGTTGGTCACCTGCTCCGTGCTGCGCAGCAGCTGTCCGAGTTGGTCACGTCGTACCGCGATGATCGACGAAAGAGTGTTGATGTTCGAAATCGCTTGCGGCACAACCGCAGGCAGGCCCTCAAGCTGCTTGCCGAGCACCGCAAGCGATTGTGCGAACCGGTCCGAGTCCACCTGCTCGAAGGTGGTGGTGGCGTCCTGCAACGCGGCTTGCAGGTCGTAGGGCACCTCGGTGTGCGCCAAGTCGAAGGTGTTGTTGGATAGGTGCGCCGGGCCGTTGGGTTCCAGCGCGAGGTACCGCGAACCGAGAATGGTGGTGACCTTGATCTGCGCCCGGGAATCCTTGCCCAGCGCGATGTTGTCCCGGATCTTCAGCCCCGCCTCCACATGGTCACCGACGAGTTTCATGCTGGTGACGTTGCCCACCGGGATGCCCGCGACCACGATCGGGTTGCCGGCCCGCAGCGAGGCCGCCTGTAGGAATTCCGCGGTGTAGTGCCGATACCCGGCGCCAAGGGCATGCACGAGCAGCATGACCCCGATGATCACCGCGACCACCCCGACAGCGATGAACCCAAGCCAGGTCTTGTTGTAGCTCTCCAGCGGACGCCTTCTCATCCCCGAAAGTCGAAGCCGTACGGACGAATCAGCCATCAGCCGTACTCCTGCATCTGGGGGTGTGCCACGCCTTATTGCCCGGCGTCGCCGCGTTGATGATGATCGGCACCACATCGTTGAGGCCGGGGAAGAACCCCATGAAGTTCACGTCGCACACGTAGGCATTGCCGTACGCCCCCTGATTGCCGACCCGGGTAAGCCCCTTCAGCAGCAGCGGGATGTTGTCGCCGAAGAAGGCCACCTGCGGTTCGACATCCATGATGTGTTTGGTGACGCCCGGCTGGCGATCGATGAATTCGCGCAGTGCCGGGTAAACGTCCGTGGCCGAGGCCGACAGCCGGCCGGTCACCCGGGCCAGGGAGCCCACCGAGGCAACCAGGTCCGGGCGCCGCGCGTCGAGCTCGCCGACGATGCTACGGGTCTGCGTGATGACCCCGTCGAGGTCGTCGTTCTGCTGGGCCAGGTTGCCCATCACCTTGTCAAGATTGGTGATCACGCTGCCGAGGGCCTGGTCTCGGCCCGCGAACGTCTCTGTGAGCGTGGACGTCTGGCCCACCAGCACGGTGAGCGATGACGCGTCACCTTGTAGCGAGGCGATGATGCCCTTGGTGAGGTTGTCCGCGTCGTGGGGATTCAGCAGGCTGAACAATGGTTCGTAGCCGTTGAGCAGCGTAGTCACGTCGAAAGAGGGTTCGGTGCGTTCCAGCGGGATAGTGCTGCCCGGGAGGAGCGGCTCCGGACTGCCTTCCTTGCCCAAAGACAGTCCGAGGTAACGCTGGCCGACGATGTTTTGATACGTCACCGCCGCGAGGGTGTTCCCGAACAACCGCTGTTCTTGCTGCACCACGAACGAGACTCTCGCCAGTTTCCCGTCGAGATCGATCTTTTCGACGCGGCCGACGCGCACTCCGGCCATCCGGACGTCGTCGCCTTCGCGAAGCCCGTACACGTCGCTGAACACCGCCGAATACTTGGCGGTGTTGCCCGCCACGTCGCGCCGCAGGCTCACGTACACCAGCCAGGTCAGGGTCAGCGAGACGACCATGAACAGGGTCAGCGCGATGAGTGGGCCGCGAAACTTCATTTGGCCTCCCCGGGCGACGGAGCGGGTGGGTGAGCCAGCGACACCGTGGTGCCGCGCGCGACCGGACCCAGCAGCAACTCGGTGGCTTCGGTCGCGGGCGCGCCGGTGATCACGCCAAGCACGTTTCGTTCGTACTGGCTCCCAACGGGTCCCACGTTGCCCCCGAAACGGGAGCCGCCAAAGGAGGCCTGCGGAATCCACGGCGCCTTGGGCGCCACCGGCGCGACCCACGGCTCGTGCGGTTGTGGTGTCGCGGGCGCCCCCGGCGACGGGTTATCGGGATTCGCGCTCCCGGGCACGGGCGGTGACGGCGCAATCCCAGCGGGCAGTGGGGGATTGGGGTCGGACAAGTTGGGGGTTGGATTGATCAGCGGCGGACCCACCGCGACGAGGTTTCCGTCCGGACCGATCACGGTGCCCGGCGGCGGAGCCAGATCCTTGGGTGGTTGATAGTTCTGCGGCAGCAGCACGTCGGGCAGATCGGGCCGCACCGGAATCAGCGGTGCGGTGAAACAGCTGGGTCCCTTCAGTTCGCCGTAGTGCGGACAGTCGGCGCGCGTGTAGGTGGAGCTGGGGGTGAACGTCAGCATCGCGCGCATGTTGCCGAGATTGGTCTGCGGGTTCCAGACCTGCTCCATGAACTGGTTGGCCAGGTTGTCGAGTTTGGCGACCGCGGGCACGAAGTTGTTCGACTTCTGTGCCAGCACACCCAGGACCGGGGTGAAATCCGTGGTTATCCGGATGAGTTGGTCGATGTGGTTGTCGAACGATCGTCGCGTCGTGCCGACCGTGTAGTCCGCACCCGACAATAGCGAGGCGAGTTGCCCGCGGGTCTCGGCGAAGGTCCGCATCGGCTCGATGGCCTGGTGCAATGCGTCGAGCAGATCGGGCGCCGTCTGCGCGAGCCCATTGGTCGCTGCCAGCAATGCGGACACCGTGGAGGGGCCGGTGTCGGTGCTGACAATCGAATTGAGCTGATCGAGAAGTCGATTCAATTGCGCACCTGCGTTGAGCAGACTCACCCGGCGGTGGTCGGTGGCGGCGCCCAGGGCGGCCAGAATCCCCACCGACCTGTCATCGCGGTCGCGCCCGGCCGCGGCGAGCACGTCGCGCAGCTTGCTCACGGTCGTTTGAAACAGAACGGTCGGAAGCCGCTTGTCCTCCGGGATGTGCGCGCCATCGCGGATCTTCAAACGGCCCACCTGGTTTGGGGAGCCCACCAACTGAACCGACGACACGGCAAAGACGTTGCTGGGCACCACGCGCGCGGTCACGTTGGCCGGAATCGACTTGGCGTATTCCTCTTTGAGGTCGATGTGGACAAAGTTGGGCTCGCCGTGCGCTGCGGGCACGACGCCGTTGACCGTCCCGACAAGGACACCGTGGTATTTCACGTCCGACTTTTGCGGAAGGCCATCACCCACGTTCACCAGGTCGGCGATCACCCGCACGTAATCGTTGAGCCTGCCAGTCGATTTGACCAACATCGCGATGGTGAGCAGGGCGCTGACCACCACGACCGCAATTCCGATGCCGAACAGCTGCCGGTCGGAGGGGCCGCGTCCGTCCATCTCAAAGGAATTGGGCATATTTCGCGACCTACCCGCCGAACCGTGCGCCCGAGTCGACGCCCCACAGCGCCATGGTTAGCAGCATGTTCACGATGATCACGACGGTGATGCTGGCTCGCATACCGTGTCCCGCGGCGACCCCGACGCCCTCGGGGCCGCCGCTCGCGTAGTACCCGTAGTAGCACTGGATCGTGGATGCGATCCAGACGAAGATGACGGCCTTGATCAAGGAATAGACGATGTCCTGGCCGGCCAGCATCAGCGTGAAGTAGTGCAGATAGGAACCGGTCGAGCCGCCACTGCCGATCCCCACCACTATTTGGGTACTCAGGTAGCCGATCGCCAGGCACGCGGCGTACAGCGGAACGATCGCCACCACCGAAGCGATCAGCCGGGTGGTCACCAGGTAAGGGATCGGGCGGATCGCAATCGATTCCAACGCGTCGATCTCCTCGGCGATGCGCATGGATCCCAGCTGGGCGGTGAAGCGGCAGCCGCCTTGCATGGCGAAGGCGAGCGATGCCATCAGAGGGGCCAGCTCGCGGGTGTTGACCAGCGAGGAGACGAACCCGGTGGCGGGACCGAGGCCGAGCAGATCCAGGAAGTTGTAGCCCTCGATGCCGACGAGCGCGCCGACGGTCGTGCCGAGGACGACGGCCACGCCGGCGGTGCCGCCGCCCACCACGATCGAGCCGTTGCCCCAGGTGATGTTCGACAACAGCCGCAAGAACTCGCCCCGGTACTGGCGCAGGGCAAGCGGCACGGCGACCAGCGCCCGGACGAAGAAGACCAACAAATGGCCGAGCCGGATGATCGGTACCTTGCCCCTGCGGTAGAGCCTTACGAGCGGGACCGAAATCGGGGCAAGCGGTAGATAAGCGGAGGCCGTCACGTCACAGCCCCGTCCTGGGCGACAACATGATGTAAAGCTGGCTGATCGCTACGTTGACGATCATCAGCAGCAGGATCGCCTCGACGACCGCCGCGTTCACCGAGTTCGCGACGCCCGTTGGTCCGCCCTTGGTGGACAAGCCTTTTTGGCTCGACACGATGGCCACGATCGCGCCGAACACGATCGCCTTCACCAGCGCCAAGATCATGTCGTCGGTCGTCGCGAACGACGCGAATGTCGAAACGAAGCTGCCCGGTGCCCCGTTCTGGAAATACACATTGAACATGTAGCTCGCGAAGAATCCCGCGAAGCACACGACGCCGGTGAGGGCCACGCCGATCATCACGGCTGCGGCGAGGCGGGGGACCACCAGACGGCGGATCACCGAGACGCCCATCACCTCCATCGCGTCGGTTTCTTCGCGCATCGTGCGCGAACCCAGGTCGGCGGTGATCGCCGACCCGACGGCCGACGCCATCAGCACCGCGGCCACCAGCGACGCCCCCTGCCGGATGACCGCGAGCCCGCTGGCCGCTCCGGCCAGCGACGTGGCCCCGACCTGGCCGGCCAGCAGCGCGAACTGGATGGATAGGGTGACGCTGATGGGCAGCGACACCAGGATCGTCGGCAACACGGCGGTGCCGGCCATGAACGCGCCCTGGCGGACGAATTCCTGCCATTGGAATCGCCCGGTCATCAGGTCGAAGAAGAAGTATTGAACGGTGCGCACACCCAAAACGAACTGTTCGCCGACCGTCGTCAGCGAGGCGACCGGGTGACGTTTGACGTATCCGACCGACCAGTCCCGAACGGCGGCGACTCCGTCGACTTGTGTCGTCATAACGGCATGACCCGCAGCCCGACCAGCAAACTAGTGGCGCCGGTCATCGCGTACCAGCTACCGCATTCATCGGCCCTCTCCCCACCCCTGTATTCCTGAGTGCCGAGCAGACGACCTTGAGCGCGATTGAAGGCTATTCTTATTAAAATAGTGTCAACAAGCCCTTAGACTCTGCAGTTCGTTGGTGTGTGCCGCATCACACTAGCCTACTTGATAGGGACTTTCAATAGTGTAGAGTCACTCATCTCGGTTCGTCGCTGGACTGCGCCGCGGGGATTGAATGTTGCATTGACGAAGGTGAAGATATGCCGTCAGCAAACACCGGCTCGTTGCGGGACCGGCGCCGGGCGGCGTTGCTCACCCAGATTCAGCACACCGCGCACCAGCTCTTCGCCGAGCGCGGCTTCGAGGCGGTGACCACCGAGGACATCGCGGCGGCCGCCGGCATTTCCATCAGCACGTACTTTCGGTACGCGCCCACCAAGGAGGGGCTGCTGGTCGATCCGGTCCGCGAGGCCGCCGCCGAGATCGTGGGCACCTACAGCGCCCGGCCCGCTCACGAGTCGCCGGTCGAGGCGTTGATCCAGCTGTTCGTCACGCATGCCAACGATGTCAGCGAGGCTGGCAACCTCGATACCTGGCGTGAGGCCGTCGCCACCGCGCCGCACCTGTTGAGCAAATCCGTGCTCGTCAGCGAAAGCGACCACCGCAAGCTGATCGAGCAAGTCGCAAACCGCATGGGTGTCGATGCGGCAGTTGACATTCGGCCCGCGCTTTTGATCCACACGAGCTTGGCCACAGTCAAATTCGTTCTCGATGGCTGGCTGACTTCGGATACCGCCGGGAGCCCACCGTTTCACGTGCGATTGGAAGAGGCGCTGCGGATCACGCTAGCCGGATTCGACTGACCGGGTGGCTCAAAACGTCACCAGAGTGAAACCGGGGTGACTTTGCTGCGCGCCGCGTGAAACAATCGCTGGCCGTGAAGACCTTCGAGGATCTGTTCGCCGAACTGGGGGAGCGCGCCCGCACCCGGCCCCCCGGCAGCGCCACGGTCGCCGCACTGGACGGCGGCATCCACGGGCTGGGCAAGAAGATCCTCGAGGAGGCCGGCGAGGTGTGGCTGGCGGCCGAACACGAACCCGACGACGCACTGGCCGAGGAGATCAGCCAATTGCTGTACTGGACGCAGGTGCTCATGATCGCGCGCGGCCTGTCCCTCGACGACGTCTACCGGAAGCTGTGAGCGTGCTACGGGTCGCGGTTCCCAACAAGGGCACGCTGAGCGAGCCGGCCAGCGAAATTCTCGCGGAGGCGGGCTACCGGCGTCGCACCGATTCCAAAGATCTCACCGTCATCGACCCGGTCAACCAGGTCGAGTTCTTCTTCCTGCGGCCCAAAGACATTGCGATCTATGTGGGTTCGGGGCAGCTGGACTTCGGCATCACCGGACGCGACCTGGTCCGCGACTCGGACGCGCCGGTGCGCGAACGCCTGGCGTTGGGCTTCGGGTCGTCGAGTTTTCGGTATGCCGCGCCGGCCGGGCGGGACTGGACAACGGCCGATCTGGCCGGAAAGCGGATCGCCACCGCCTATCCGAATCTGGTTCGAAAAGACTTGGCCCAGCGGGGGATTGAGGCCACCGTCATCAGGCTCGACGGCGCGGTGGAGATTTCGGTACAACTCGGCGTGGCCGACGCCATCGCCGACGTGGTCGGCTCGGGGCGCACCCTGAGCCTGCACGACCTGGTGGCATTCGGTGACCCGCTGTGCGATTCGGAGGCGGTCTTGATCGAGGGGGCCGACCCGGACGGCCAAGACGGGACACGGGCGGCGCGCGATCAGCTGGTGGCGCGGATCCAGGGGGTGGTGTTCGGCCAGCAGTACCTGATGCTCGACTACGACTGCCCGCGTTCCGTCCTGGAGAAGGCCACGGCCATCACGCCCGGACTGGAGTCACCGACGATCGCGCCGCTCGCCGATCCGGACTGGGTCGCCATCCGCGCCCTGGTGCCGCGCCGGGGCGTCAACGAGATCATGGACGAGCTGGCTGCCATCGGTGCCAAGGCGATTCTGGCTTCCGACATCAGGTTCTGCCGCTTCTGATCGAACGGGTGCGGTGACCGCGGCTGTGTTAGCGTCCGCCTAGGGCTGTTTCGCCCGTGTCACCCCCATGGGCCGTCATCCCTGACCATTGCCGGGCTGTTCGTTCCCTCAGGAGGGTCTTCGTGACACACGCGCTTATTCTGCTGGTGGCTTTGTTGATCGGTGTCGTCGCCGGGTTGCGCTCGCTGACGGCTCCCGCCGTCGTCGCCTGGGCCGCGTTTTTGGGTTGGATCGACTTGCACGGCACGTGGGCGGCCTGGATGGCCAACATCATCACGGCCATTGTGTTCACCGTTCTCGCCGTCGGCGAACTCGTCATCGACAAGCTGCCCAAGACGCCGGCCCGCACCGCGCCGCCGGTCTTCGCCGCCCGGATCATCATGGGCGGGTTGGCGGGCGCGGCGCTGGGCGCATGGCCGCATTGGACCTATACCGCGCTCGGGGCCGGCGTCATCGGCGCGGTGCTCGGCACTCTCGGCGGCTATCAGGCGCGCAAACGCCTTGCCGCCGTGGCCGGCAAGGACTTGCCCATCGCGCTGCTGGAGGACGCCATCGCAATCCTGGGTGGGTTTGCCATCGCTGCGGCGACCGGTCACGTGCTAACGGAGTACCTGCTGACGGCCGTTAAGTGACAGCGCATTTCGACGCCATCATCGTCGGCGCCGGACAGGCTGGCCCACCGCTCGCGGGGCGACTGACGGCGGCGGGGCAGCGCATCGCGCTGGTGGAGCGCAAACTCGTCGGCGGCACCTGCGTCAACACCGGATGCATCCCGACGAAGACGCTGGTGGCCAGCGCGTATGCCGCCCACCTCGCGCGGCGCGGTGCGGACTTCGGGGTTTCTACCGGACCGGTGAGCGTGGACATGGCCAAAGTCAAGGCACGTAAAGACAACATCATGCTGGGCGACCGCAAGGGCGTCGAGGACTGGCTGGCGGGCATGGACGGTTGCACCGTCTTTCGCGGGCACGCCCGTTTCGAGGATCCGCACACATTGCGGGTGGACTCGCAAAATGGGCAAGACGTGCTGCATGCCGACCGGATCTTCCTCAATGTCGGTGGCCGCGCGGTGGTGCCGGACATCCCGGGCTTGTCCGACATCGAGTTCCTCACCAACGTCTCCATCCTCGAACTCGACACGCTGCCAACACATCTCGTCATCCTCGGCGGGAGCTATATCGCGCTGGAGTTCGCGCAGATGTACCGGCGCTTCGGGGCCCCGGTCACCGTCGTCGAGAGGGGTTCGCGCCTGGCGTCCCGCGAAGACGAGGACGTCTCCGCCGCCGTCCGGGTCATCCTGGAGGACGAGGGCATCGACGTCATCGTCGGCGCCGATGACGTGCGGATCACTAATACCGGCAACGGTTTTGAACTCACGCCTAGTGCGGGTGCTGATCCCATTGCCGGAAGCCACTTGTTGCTGGCCGTCGGCCGGCGGCCCAACACCGACGACCTGGGGCTTGAGGCGGCGGGTGTGCGGACGGACGCCCGCGGCTATATCGTCGTCGACGACCAGCTCAAGACCAACGTCGACCACATCTGGGCGATGGGCGACTGCAACGGCAGGGGGGCGTTCACCCATACCTCCTACAACGATTTCGAGATCATCGCCGCCAACCTGCTCGATGACGACCCGCGCCGGGTCAGCGACCGCATCACCACCTATGCGCTCTATATCGACCCACCGCTAGGGCGGGCCGGCATGACCGTCGACCAGGTCCGCGCGTCGGGGCGCAAGGCGCTCGTCGGTAAGCGGCCGATGACCAGGGTGGGCCGGGCGGTGGAAAAGGGTGAGACGCAAGGCTTTATGAAGGTCGTGGTCGATGCCGAAACCCGGGAGATTTTGGGAGCGGCCATCTTCGGCGTCGGCGGCGACGAGGCCGTGCACGAAATCCTGGACGTCATGTCGGCCAAAGCGCCCTACACCACGCTCGCGCGCACCATGCACATCCATCCCACCGTCAGCGAGCTCATTCCCACCATGCTGCAGGAGATGACGCCGCTATCGGACTGAGCGCGCCGTCGTGGCGGGGCGACGGGAACGGCGTCGGCTGCTACGCGCGGCGGCCGGACCGTGGCCGGCAACCGAGGTCGGCGCGGGCCGCCGGGCCGGGGCCGAGGCGGGCGCGACGACCTTGCGGGGCGCGGCTTCGCCGGCGAGGGCGTGGATGACCGGGGAAGCCGCCGTGACCTGTTGGGGGACGGCCCGAATGGCCGCCTTGCGCATCATCGATTCGGTGTCGCGGCGTTGCTCGGGCAGCGCGATGGTGACCACGTCACCGGAGGCGCCGGCGCGGGCCGTGCGGCCGGATCGATGCAGGTAAGCCTTGTGCTCCGCGGGCGGGTCGACGTGGACCACCAGGTCGACGTTGTCGACGTGCACACCGCGGGCGGCGATATCGGTTGCGACGAGGACTCGCGCGTGTCCGGCCGTGAACGCCGCCAAGTTCCGGTCGCGCACGGCTTGGGAGAGGTTGCCGTGCAACTCCACCGAGGCGATACCCGATTGCGTGAGTTGGCGCGCCAGCTTGCGGGCCTGGTGTTTGGTCCGCATGAACAGGATTCGCCGCGAGTCTCCAGCGGCCAACCGGTGTACCAAGTCTTTCTTGGCTTGCGGGCCATCGACACAGAAGAGGTGATGTGTCATCGCAGGGGTCAGCGACGTCGGGTCGGCGACCGAGTGCGTCACCGGGCTGGTGAGGAATCGTTTCACCAGGGTGTCGACCGCGCCGTCCAGCGTGGCCGAGAAGAGCAGCCGCTGGCCGGTGGCGGGGGTGGCCGCCAAGATTCGGGTAACGGTGGGGAGGAAGCCGAGGTCGGCGAGGTGGTCGGCCTCATCGATGACGGTGACCTGCACCGCGCTCAGATCGATGACGCGTTGCTTCATCAGGTCTTCCAGGCGGCCCGGGCAGGCGACGACGATGTCGACCCCGGACTTCAGCGCCGTGACTTGCCTGTGCTGCGGCACCCCGCCGAAGATCGTGACCACGCGCAGCCGCCGAACGGCGGCAAGCGGCTCGATGGTCGCGGCGATTTGGGTCGCCAGTTCACGCGTGGGGGCCAACACCAGCCCGGTCGGCCGGCCCGGCCGCCGATTACCGGCATCGAGTCGGCTTACCAGCGGGATCGAGAACGCGAGCGTCTTGCCGCTGCCGGTCTTGCCGCGGCCCAACACATCACGGCCGGCAAGCGTATCCGGCAAGGTCTCGATCTGGATGGGAAACGGCCGGTGAGCGCCGCCCTTAGCGAGCGCGTCAACCAACGGCTGGCTCACGCCGAGGTGAGCAAAAGTTTTGTCTTCAAGCATGTTTCATTATCCCTAAGCATCGGTGGTGGCGAGATTGCCCGTCTGGCAACATCGATCGCCGCGCTCGAGGCTGTGCGGTGCGCACCTGGTCATCTCGGACTCGGCGCCCCGCGGGGATCTGAGAAGAAATAACGAATCGATCACGACGTGCTGGCAAGCCGTTCGGCGCCAACGTTGTCAACAGCATACCGCACTCGCGGTGAGCCGGCGGCTAGGCCACAGAGACCCTCGTCACACCATTGGTGAGCGGTTGGTCATGCCGCCGGCTCGGTCTGATGCGAAAACTCTTGCGCCGGTGGGTATTCCGGCCAGCCCGGATAAGTCGGCGGTGTTCCGCCGAACAGCGGGCAGTGCTGCTGGTGGGGGCACCAGTCGCACAACCGCGACTGGCTGGGACGGAAATCGCCCGTCTGCCCGGCGGATTGGATCGCGCGCCAGATCGCCATCAGGGTCTTCTCAAACCGCAGCAACTCGTCGTGGTCGGGCGAGTAATCCAGCACTTGGCCGTCGGCGAGGTAGATGAGCCGCAGCCGGGTGGGCGGCACGCCGCGGGTGCGCAGCAGGGCAACCGCGTAGAACTTCATCTGGAACATCGCTTTGAATTCCGCCAGGGCACGCGCGGCCGGCGGCGCCTTGCCGGTCTTGTAGTCGACCACCCGCAGCTCGCCGGTGGCGGCGACGTCGATCCGATCGATGAACCCGCGCAGCAGCGTGCCGTCGGCGAGCTCGACCTCCACGCGCTCTTCACAGCAATGCGGGTCGAAGCGGGTCGGGTCCTCGAGCCGGTAATAGCCGGAGAGCAGCGCACGGGCCTCGGCGAGCAGCTGGCCGCGCTGCGCGGGATCGAACTCGCCGGCCAGGTCGGGTTCCGCGGCGATCACCCGCTCCCAGGCCGGCTCGACCAGCGACAGCGCGGTGTCGGGGCCGCGCTGGGCGGCGGGCAGCCCGTAGAGCTGCTGCAGGGCCGCGTGCACCACCGAGCCGCGCAACTGTGCGGCCGACGGGGCCTCGGGCAACCGGTCGATCGCCCGGAACCGGTACAGCAGCGGGCACTGCTTGAAGTCCGCCGCCCGCGACGGGGAGAGCGCCGGTTTCGCAGCCGGCCGCGTGCGTGTCTGCGGCTGGTCGATCATGAGCGCAGCGTAGAACCGGGTGCCGACAACCCCGAGCACCGCCCGCGGCGAGTCGGCTGGCACGCTAGACGGCGTGTCCGCAACCGGCCCGTTCACCGTCGGGGAACGCGTCCAACTCACCGACGCCAAGGGCCGGCACTACACGATGTCGCTCACGCCCGGCGCCGAGTTCCATACCCATCGCGGCTCGATCGCCCACGATGCGCTGATCGGGCTGGAGCAGGGCAGCGTGGTCAAATCCAGCAACGGGGCGCCCTTCCTGGTGCTGCGCCCGCTGCTGGTCGACTACATCATGTCGATGCCCCGCGGGCCGCAGGTCATCTACCCCAAGGACGCGGCGCAGATCGTGCACGAGGGCGACATCTTCCCGGGCGCCCGCGTGCTGGAGGCCGGGGCCGGATCCGGGGCGCTGACCTGCTCGCTGCTGCGCGCGGTCGGGCCCGAGGGGCGGGTGGTCTCCTACGAACAGCGCGCCGATCACGCCGAACACGCGCTCCGCAACGTCTCGGTGTTCTATGGCCAGCCACCGGACAACTGGGAGCTGATCGTCAGCGACCTCGTCGACTCCGATCGGCCCGACGGCTCCTTCGACCGGGCGGTGCTCGACATGCTCGCGCCGTGGGAGGTGCTCGACGCGGTGTCCCGCCTGCTGATCCCCGGCGGCGTACTGATGATCTACGTGGCGACCGTGACCCAGCTGTCGCGCGTCGTGGAGGCGTTGCGGGCCCAGCAATGCTGGACCGAGCCGCGGTCGTGGGAAACGCTGCAGCGCGGCTGGAACGTGGTCGGCCTGGCCGTCCGGCCGCAGCATTCCATGCGCGGGCACACCGCATTCCTGGTCTTCACGCGACGCCTCGCACCCGGCGTCGTCGCCCCCGCGCCGTTGGGCCGCAAACGCGAGGGCCGCGACGGCTAGCGGCGATCGCAAGCGCGGCGGGTCGTCGCCATCGGCCGGGCTTTTGCGTTAGTCGTCGCTGCGCTGCAAGCCGCGTCGCACCGACAGCAGCTCGAACTCTGGGTGCGCGGCCACCAGCCGTTCGGCCGCATCCAGGACGTCGACCGCGTGGCTCCGGTCGGCGGACACCGTGGCCAGCCCGATGCCCGCGCGCCGGTAGAGCTCATGTGAACCGGTCTCGGCCGCCGACACGCTGAATTTGCGTCGCAGCTCGGCGACGACGGGGCGGATCACCGACCGTTTCTGCTTGAGCGACCGGACGTCGCCGAGTAAGACGTCGAACTCGAGCCAGCCGATCCACATGCCGGGTGTCAACCGGGTGGCTCCGGGGCCGGCGCGGGCTCTGGGGCCGGACCGGGCTCCGGGGCTGGTGCGGGAGCCGGGGCGGGGTCTGGTTGCGGCGCGGGCGCAGGGGCCGGCACGGGCGGCGGAGCGGGTGGCGGTGCGGGGGCCGGCGCGGACGGCGGAGCAGGTGGCGGTGCGGGGGGCGGC
>NZ_LZIE01000020.1:0-7016 GCF_001667155.1 Mycobacterium sp. 852002-53434_SCH5985345 | reverse complement strand
GAGGTCGGCACATACGCCGCCCCCGCCTTCATCACCCCCAGCAGCGCGATCACCGCCTCTCCCGACCGCTCCACCAACAACCCCACACACGTCCCCGGGCCCACGCCGTGCCCAATAAGCCAGCGCGCCAACCGATTCGAGGCCTCATCCATCTCCCGGTACGACCACGACCGCCCCGCACAACTGATCGCGACCGCCCCGGGCGCGCGACCCACCTGAACGGCGAACAACTCCGGAATCGACCGCCCCGACGGCCCGCTCCGCTCGCCGGCCGCCCAGTTCCCCCAGCCGGCCAGCCGGGCACGCTCGGATTCTTCGAGCACATCGATGGACAGCAATCGCCGCGTCGTGTCCGTGGTCAACGCCACCAGCACCCGCTCCAGGTGTCGCGCCAGATCGGAGGTGTCGAGGCCGGAGAACGGCTGCCACGCGCCCGCCGTGCTGAGATAGAGGTGGTCCCCGTCGGTGGAGAAGATCAAGCCGAAGCCACTTGCCTGGCCGGAGTTGGTGTACGACGCGGAGGCGGTGACACCGCCAAAGGGCAGGGTGAAGGCCGACGGGATGAAATTGACGCTTACCCGCTCGGCCCGTCCTGCCGGGCCGCGGGTTCTGCGCTCCAGCGCCTGCACCGGAAACCGTTGGTGCTCAATGGCTTCCCGAATCCGGGTGTCGACGTGTTGGCAGAACTCGGCGACCGCGAGTTCGGGTGAGACTCGCAATACCAGCGGCACCACGCCGGCGACCATGCCGGGCAGGGTTTTCGACTCCGGGCGCACCCGCCTGTTGACCGGGAAGTCGAGGACCACCTCTGCACCGTCTCCGCTCCACCCGCGCACCAAAAGCGCGCACGCGGCCGTGACCACCGATGTCTGGGACACCCCCCACACGTGGGCCACCTTGTCGACCCGGCGAAGGACGCCGACGTCCAGCGCGACCGGGGCGGAGGGCCAAGGGTCGCGCTCGCCCGCGGCGCGCGGCGCGCAAAGCGGGACTTCGGGGTTTGCCGGAAGGTTCCGAGCCCAGTAGGCCTCGTCGTTGCGGTAATCGCCGGACGCTTCGTACTTCGTCTCACAGTCGATCAAGTCCCGCAGGGAGCCGAAGACGGCCGAAGGGATGGGGGCGGCGGAGACGATGGCCGAGTAGATGGAAGCGATGCGGTGACCGACGAGCGCGACACCGGTTCCGTCGACGATGATGTGGTGGCAGCACGCGAACAGGTGAAATTGGTCGGCGCGCGTCTGGAAGAGGGCGAATCTGAACAGCGGGCCCGTGAACGGCATGGGCGTTCGTTGGATCGATGATGCTATCCGCCGGGCTTCTTGGACGGCGTCCTGCGAGCCGGTCAGGTCATGGAAGACCAGTTCGACGTCGGGGTAGTCGATCGCCTTTTGGTAGACCTGGCCATCGGCCTCCTGGAAGGAGGCCCTGGTCGGTTCGGCCTCTTGCACCGCTTGGCGGATTGCCCACTTCAGCGCATCCCGTTGGACCCTGCCGTCGATCGTGACGAAGAGGCCGATCTGCCACTCAGTGCCGGAGTGTCCCGTCTCCTGTGCAAGCCATATGTCTAGTTGTCCGCGCGTAAGCGGAAGTGCTGGCTCACCAAGCTCCATCCAACTTCCCAACCATAGGGTTCACTCTTCAACCCCCGGTTGACTGCAGCCGCTCGACCGAACCCTCCGCGATACCCGTTCGGTTCCGCTTGATGTAGCGCAAACACGGAGCGTGGTCCGTGTCGGACCACCGCCCGTTGCGGCTCGATATCGACTAAGGAGACGGAGCTGCGATCAGTTTTTCCACCAAATTAGTCAACATGAGTGCAACAGTCCGAAAGATTAATCGAGGACGAGAATGTGCGCTAGTGGTTTCGAAAAAGTCCCAGCTACCTATCAGCACTCCTGTAAGTGCCGCTGAAACATACGGGAAGGATGTTTCTGGCGGCCAAACCGATGACATGGTTCGGGACGGCCCGCGCGGGGCCGTCCCGAAACCAAGGGTGTCAGCTAGAGCAGACCGAGCAGCTGCAGGTCGGTGACGTATTTGACGATCACCTGCGGCGTGACGTGCGGGATGTCGTTGTCGGCGCCGATCTTGGCTTCCTGCACCGCGGCGCGGAACCGGTCGGTCGGGGCGAAGGACCCGCTGGCCGGCTCCGGCGCCTGCAGCTGGTTGTAGCCCGGCACCTGCAACATCTGTAGCACCGAGTGCTTGCGCTGCCGCTCCGGCAGATCACGCAGCGCGGCCTCGAACCGCTGGAGCCACTCCCCGAAGTCGTCGATCCGTTCGATCGGATAGCCGGCCTCGATCAGCCAGTCGACATACTCATCGATGCCGATGCCGTCGTCGTGCGGGTTCATCACGTGATAGGTCTCGAACCCGTCCATCACCTGAGTGCCCAGCGTGGTGACCGCCTCCGCGACGAACTCCACCGGCAACGCATCGAAGTGCGCACGTTGCCGGTTGCCGTCGACGTCCAACTGGTAGAACGAGCGCGGCGCGATGCCGGTAGCCACCAGGCTCAGCACCATCCGGGTGAACATGTCCGACAGGTTGAACTGGCCGGCGTAGCTGGTGTCGGACAGGATCATGTCGGAGCGGAACACCGAGACGGGCAACCCGCACAGGTCGTGGGCCTCGCGCAGCAACACCTCGCCGGCCCACTTGCTGTTGCCGTAACCGTTGGCGTAGCTGCCGTCGACCTTGCGGATCGGGCTGATGACCCGGATGTCGGCGTCTTCGGTGAACACCGCCGGATCGATCTGACGGCCCACATCGGAGGTCGATACATACGCATACGGCTTCAGCTTGGTGGTCAGCGCCACCCGGATCAGCTCCGCGGTGCCCGCCACGTTGGGGCCGAACAGCTCGCCGTACGGCAGCACGCCGTTGACCAGGGCGGCCGAGTCGACGATCAGGTCGACGGTGTCGGCCAGCCGCTGCCAGGTCTGCTCGTCGAGGCCGAGGTTCGCCGCGCCCTTGTCACCGGCGATGACCTCCAAGTGGTCGGCGGCCAGCGTCTGGAAGTACTGCAACAACTGCGGGTCACCGCTGTCGAATGTCTTCTCCAGCCGCTGCCACGCCTCCTCGTCCGAGCCGGCGCGCACCAGGCAGATCAGCTTGCCGTCGACCAGCTCCAGCTGTTCGAGCCACTGCAGCGCCAGGTACCGCCCCAGGAAGCCCGTGGCACCGGTCAATAGGACCGTCCGCACCTCCGAGCTTGGGCCGGGTAGCGACGGCGCGTTGCCCAGCGTCGGGGCGTCGATGAACTTGTCCAGTTTGAGATCGCTGGCGTAGACCTGGGTGGCGTCACGACCGTGCACGGACGCAAAGCTGGCACCGCCGCCTTCGATGTCGTCCACACCGCTGGCATCGCGTTCCGCCCGCTGCCCGAGGCGTCGCACCGAGGGCGCCTCGAACAGGGTGCGCACCGAGAGGTTCGCGTCGAGGGCCGTGTTGATCTCGGCGATCACCCGCATCGCGGAGAGCGAATCGCCACCGAGGTCGAAGAAGGAGTCTTCGACCGAAACCCGCTGCAGCCCAAGGACTCCGGCGTAGATCTCGGCCAGGGTCTCTTCGATGGGGGTGGCCGGGGCCCGATACTCACCACCGGTCTTCTGGTACTCCGGGGCGGGCAGGGCCCGCTTGTCGAGCTTGCCGTTGACGGTCAACGGCAGCGCGTCCAGGACCACCACGGCGACCGGCACCATGTAGGCCGGGAGCCGCTCGCCCAATTGGGCCCGGATCTCGGCCGGATTCGCGGACCCGGTGATGTAGCCGACCAGGCGCTTGTCCCCGGGGCGGTCTTCACGGGCGATCACCGCCGCCTGCTCGACCCCGTCCAGACCGGCCAGGGCCGCCTGGATTTCGCCGAGCTCGATGCGGTAGCCGCGGATCTTGACCTGCTCGTCGACGCGTCCCAGGTATTGCAGCTGGCCATCGGTGCCCCAGCGCACCAGGTCGCCCGTGCGATACATGCGCGCACCGGGGGCCCCGAACGGGCAGGCCACGAACCGCGAGGCCGTCAGGCCCGAGCGGCGCGCATAGCCGCACGCCACACCGCGGCCCGCGATGTACAGCTCACCGACGACGCCCTCGGGCGCCGGCCGCAGCCACTTGTCCAGAACGAACAGCGCCGCCCCCGGAACCGGGGCACCGATCGGCGCTCCCGTGTCGGCGCTCAACGGCGTGCTCATCGCCGCGTACACCGTGCCTTCGGTCGGGCCGTAGGCGTTGATCATCACCCGGCCCGGCGCCCACCTGTCCACCACCTCGGGCGGGCAGGCCTCACCGGCGACCACCAGGGCCGTCGATTCCAGGCCCTCCGGCGAGAGCATTCCCACCGCCGACGGGGTCTGGCTGAGCACGGTGACGTTCTCCGCGACCAGCAAATCGTGCAGGTCCTTCGGCGAACCGGCCACGGACTCGGGCACCACGACCAGCCGGCCGCCGTGCAACAGTGCGCCGAAGATCTCGTGCACCGACACGTCGAAGACGAGCGAGTGCCACTGCGCCCACACACCAGGGTCCGGCAGGTCGGCGTGCAGTTTCTCCAGCAGCTGGGTGGCGTTGTGGTGGGTGACCGCAACGCCCTTCGGGACACCCGTGGTGCCGGACGTGTAGATCAGGTACGCGATGTCGTCCGGCGATGGCGCCGGCAACGCCGTGGCGGGCTGGGCGTCCACCGGCGCGTCGTTGACATCGACGACCAACAGGTCGGAGCCGTCCACCCGGGACCGCAATTCGGCGGTGGTGACCACGGCGACCGGCGCGGCGTCGGCAAGCACGAACTCGATCCGCGACGCCGGGACCGCAGGATCGATCGGCAAATACGCCGCCCCGGTCTTCAGCACCGCCAGGATCGACACGATCGCGTCGGCCGACCGGGAGAACAGCAGCGCCACGCTTTCGCCCGGGCCCGCGCCGTGCTCGGCGAGCAGGTGGGCCAGCCGGTTCGCGGCCTCGTCGAGTTCCCGATAGGTAAGCGTGTGGCCGTCGAACGTCAGCGCCGGAGCCTCCGGAACACGGGCCGCCTGCTTGGCGAACAGCGCCGGGATCGACGCCGTCGCCCCCACCGGCGCGGTCAACACCGCCCGGTTGCCCCAGTCGTCGAGGCGGGTGCGCTCGCCGGCATCCAACACGTCCATCGACGAGAGCCGCTGGCTCGAGTCGGCGGTCATCGCCCCCAGCACGCGCCGGAACCGCTCGATCATCGACTCGATCGCGGCCGTGTCGAACACGCTGGTGTCGAACTCGACCCGCAGGCCCAATTCCCGGCCCGGCAGCGCCATGACCGAAAGCGGGTAGTGGTTGTATTCGCGGTTGGTGACGTCGGTGATCGCCAGCTCGTGGAAGCCCAACGGCACGCTGGTGTCGATCGGGTAGTTCTCGTACAGGAACAGCGTGTCGAACAGCTGGTCGTGCCCGGTGACGCGGTGAATCTCGTTCAGCGCCAGGTGCTCGTGCTCGATCGTGTCGTTGTGGGCCCGCTGCAGCTGCTGCAGCAGCTCGGAAACCGTGGTGCCCGCCGTGACGTGCGCGCGCACCGGCACCGTGTTGATCAGCAAGCCCACCATCGACTCGGCGCCGGCCAAATCCGCGGGCCGACCGGACACCGCGGTGCCGAAGGCCACGTCGTGCTGGCCGGTCAGCCGCATCAGCAACTGCGCCCAGGCGCTCTGCAGCACGGTGTTGATCGTGGTGTGGCACGAGCGGGCCAGCTCGCCCAGCGCGCGCGTGGTCTCCGCGGGCAGCCGGTACGACTCGACCCCTCGCCGCCCGAGTCCCAACCGGGCCGGCGGACCGACCAGGGTGGGTGCTTCGAACCCGCCCAGCACCTCGGCCCACGCCGCGCGGGCGGCCGTGCGGTCCTGAGCCGCGAGCCACGTCAGGTAGCTGCGGAAGGACGCGGGCGCGGGCAACCTGTCCCCGTAGTAGCTGGTGAGGATCTCGCGCAGCATGATCGGCAGCGACCACCCATCCATCACGATGTGGTGGTTGGTGAGCACGAACCGGTGCCGGTTGTCGGCGGTGCGGATCAACGCGGCCCGGAAGGCCGGTCGGTTGGCGAGGTCGCTGACCGCGCCGCGCTCGGCGGCGCAGAGCTGTTCGATCTTCTCCTCGGGGTCCAGGTCTTCCGCTCCGAGCTGGATGTACCGCCACGCCATCACGGGGTCGGCCGGAATGACCTGCACCGGCTCGCCGAACTGCGGGCAGAAGCGGGCCGCCAGGTTGGGATGCCGGTTGACGACGGTGTGGACGGCCTCGCGCAATCGATGCGGGTCGAGGTCACCGGTGACGGTGATGCCGAGCTGCACCGCATAGACGTCGTCGCCGAGGTCGTGCGCAAAGCTGGCGTGGAAGAGCAGGCCCTGCTGCAACGGGGTCAGCGGCAACACGTCGGCGACCGCGAATTGCTGGCAGAGGTCGTCGAGCTGCTGCTGGTTCAGGCGAGCGGGGGCGATGTCCGACGGGGTCAGACCGCCACCGCCGCTGCGCACGTGGGCGCAGATGCCGGCCAGGGCCTCGAACCACAGCTGGCTCAACCGGCTGACCTGCTCGTGGTCCAGCGCCGAGGGCGCCCACGTCCAGTTGGCCTGCAGGTGCGGGCCGGCCTCGGTGTCCATGGTCCCGGCGTTGAGGTCGACGGTGTGCATCAAGGGCATGGGCAGCGCCGCGCTGGCGGCGCCGGTGAACGAAAGGCTGTCCTGGCTGATCCGCCACATCTCGCCGGGCAGATCCGCCGCCGCGCCCAGTCGTCCCAGGTAGTTGAAGCCGATCACGGGGTCCGACCCGTCCAGGTCCACCTCGCTGTTCATGTACCGCAGCAACCCGTAGGTCAGCGGGTTCGGGAGTGCGCGCAGCTGCTCCTTGGCTTTCTTGACCAGCACTCCGAGCGCGGGGTCGCCGGCCATCACCTGCGCCCAGTCCAGTTCGCCGACGGTCAGCGCGACGGGGTACTTGGTGGTGAACCAGCCCACCGTGCGGGACAGGTCGACGTGCGGGCCCAGTTCCTCGTGGCG